>CAMAZH010000176.1 GCA_945863035.1 Chitinophaga pinensis
ATCATTTTTGCCTATCAGGACTTTACAATGCGAAGAGTTCTCAACAAACACAAAACAATCGATTCTCCTTACAATACCTATAAGTACAGGGGAATACCACCGGGCCCCATCAGTATTCCTTCGGTAAGCGCTATAGATGGAGTGCTGAATTATGAAAAACACAGCTATCTTTATTTCTGCGCGAAAGATGATTTTTCGGGATATCACAATTTCGCGAAAAACCTCTCTCAACATAACGAAAACGCGCGTTTGTACCAGAAAGCCCTCAATCGGCGGAAAATTTATAACTAGAGCAAAGCTGTATCGTAGAAAAGTTACTTTTGTTGTTGCCGAAAGAAACAGTGCTTTCAGTTGGCAATATTTTAAAAACAGTTAAGTAAAGTCGTTTTGCGCCTGCTTTGAAGCAGGAATACTCAATGAATAGGACTATAAATACAAAGTAATTTACTAGCAGATGATCAAACGCATAAAATTTGGAACCGATGGTTGGCGGGCAATAATTGCCAATGAATTTACCGTCGAAAATGTTGCCGGTGTTACTTTAGCCTGTGCTGCATGGATTCGGAACAAATACAAAAACCCCAGGGTTGTTGTGGGATACGACACCCGTTTTGGGGGAGCTATGTTTGCGGAAACGGTTGCGAAAGTTTTGGCTTCAAAAGAAATTGAAGTCATAACCTGCGATCATTTTGTGCCCACCCCTGCTGTCTCTTATGCTATTACAGCACTTGATGCCTGTTTTGGGATTGTTATCACGGCAAGCCATAACCCGGCCGATTACAACGGCTATAAGCTCAAAGGCTCGCACGGCGGTCCTCTCATCGAGGAAGACATCCGCGACATCGAGTACATGATCAATCCGGAACTGGAGATTGACTTGGATTTATTAAGCATCGACAGTCTAGTAGAAAAAGGATTGGTAAGGTTTATGGATATTGAAAAAATATATGTAGACCATCTGAAAGAAAGCTTTAAACTCGACTTGATTGCAAATTCCCGGTTCCGATTTGCTTTTGACCCCATGTTTGGGAGTGGACAAAAAATTATGAAGCAGCTCCTCCCTGGAGTGAAATCGATTCACGACTATCCCGATCCCTTGTTCAACGGGATTTCGCCCGAGCCTCTTGCCCGAAATCTTGCGGATTTCCTTAGGCTGATGGCTACGGATGGCCAACTCGATTGCGGGCTTGCCGTTGACGGAGATGCCGATCGCATTGCGCTTGTGAATGCAAAGGGAGAATATATTGATTCTCATCATGTAATACTCCTGCTCATTCATTATCTGGCCGGCTACCGGCAGCAAACAGGCAAAATCGTCACAGGCTTTTCGTCGACGGTAAAAATCGAAAAACTAGCCGCACATTACAACCTGCAAGTAGAGCGGGTGCGCATTGGTTTTAAAGATATTTCGAAACATATGCTCAAGGAGGATGTGCTGGTTGGAGGCGAGGAATCTGGAGGGATTGGTGTTAAAGGCCATATTCCTGAGAGGGATGGCATCTGGATGGGCCTGTTGATATGGCAATTGATGGCGGAAACAAATAAATCCCTCGAAACCCTTATCGACGAGGTGTATTCCATAACAGGATCCTTTGCTTTCGAGCGTTCCGATCTTCATCTTGATAAAGAATTGAAAAACAGGGTTATAGAGAAATGCAAAAATAAAGGCTTTACCCAATTCGGGCCATACAATGTTAAAGAGAGCTCTGATTTTGATGGGTTCAAGTACTTCTTCGACGAAAATACTTGGGTAATGATACGCCCATCGGGCACGGAGCCGGTGCTAAGAACCTATGCTGAAGCCCCCACTAAGGAAGAGGCTCTATTTATCCTCGAAGAAGCACGGAAAATCATCATGTTATCCTGAGAATGTTATTCCAGGGTAAAATAAAGTTTATTGGAAGGCCATGTTTCCAGGCTTTTTATTGCTATGGTTATCAGGCTTGTACAATAATTTCCGGAAACTTATGTCTGGAAGCTTTCGCCATGTTATTTAAATCAGATTGACTTCCATTTCAAGCTCAACTCCAAATTTGTCCGCTACAGAAGTTTTGATTTTTTTTGCGAAATCATGAATTTCCTTTCCACTTGCTCCCCCGTAATTCACAATAACAAGAGGTTGCGAGGGATAAGTGCCAATGTTGCCTTCGCGAACGCCCTTCCATCCGGCCTGTTCAATGAGCCAAGCGGCTGGGATTTTGGTGAATTGATCTCCCGACGGGTAGGAGGGGATTTCGGGAAAAAGGCTTTTCAAAGCGCTGAAATCCGGGTTTGACAGTATCGGATTCTTAAAAAAGCTTCCTGCGTTTCCCAACTTGGAAGGATCCGGCAATTTGCTCTCTCGGATTTCAATAATCGTCTGACGCAAGGCTGCCAGATCCTGAACCGGCTTTTTCCGGAATTCCGTTTCAACCGGACCATAGGCGATGTTGAAATTTGGTTTTTTCTTTAGCAGGAAACTCACTGAAGTTATTACAAACCTGTTTTTAAGCTCGTGTTTGAAAATGCTGTTACGGTAAGCAAACTGGCATTCGGCATTATTAAAGGTTTTGTGTTCTCCGCTTTCGATGAAAAACCCTTCTACCTCCCTGATAGTGTCTTTTGCTTCTACACCATATGCGCCAATATTCTGAACCGGCGAAGAGCCAACGGTTCCCGGAATGAGAGAGAGGTTTTCAAGTCCCGACCAGTTTCTTTCCACGCAATATTCCACAAACTTGTCCCAGTTTTCTCCTGCCCGGGCTTTTACCATAACATAGTCCTTATTCTCCTGAGTAACATCAATGCCTTTCAATGCAGGGCAAATTATAGTTCCTGCATAATCCGATGTGAAAAGGATGTTGCTTCCTTCACCGAGGAGCATGAACCGGGAATCAGGTTTCAGTCCGATTTGCATATAGGTTAGAAGATCAGGCAGATTTGTTGCTTCGAAAAAATACCGGCAACTAACCTTCAAACCGAATGAGTTGCGTTTTTCAAGGGAGTAATGTTCAAGAAATTCAGACATGTGGCATGCTTTATTCAGAAATAAGTTGATGATTTACAAATATAAGGATTGATTGGTTTTGATTTGAGGATTAATACGTTTATTTGTTACTTTGGAAAAACATTCCGGTTTGACAACAATATATTTTTCTGTTACAAACGATTTGGTCGGCGATCAGCGGGTTCATCGCATAATCTCCACTCTTGCAAAGGCCGGGGCAGAAGTCACTCTTGTGGGACGAGAGCTGAAAAACAGCAAAGCTCTGGATACCCGCGAATATAATACACACCGTATGAGGCTTCTTTTTACCGGGGGATTTCTCTTTTACGCTTGTTTTAACCTGAGGCTATTCCTCTTCTTGCTTTTCCGGCGTAAAATTGATATCCTCGTGGCCAACGATCTCGACACCCTACCTGCAAATTATTTGATTTCGAGACTACGGAAAATAAAATTGGTATACGACAGCCATGAGTATTTTACAGAGGTTCCCGAGCTGATCGGACGTGAAAGTGTCAGGAAATTCTGGCTAAACATCGAAAATCGTATCCTTCCCCATCTTACCAATGCCTATACAGTAAGCGGTCCCATTGCAGAGGTTTACAAGGATAAATACAAGATTGATTTTAAAGTAATTCATAACTATCCCCTTAGAAAAAAAAATCCTTGCGTTTTCAAACTCCCTTTTGATACAGGGGGAGACAAATTGCTGATTTACCAGGGAGCCGTGAATGTGGGCAGAGGACTGGAATTGCTCATTGATGCGATCAGCGGGATGGATGGGGTTAAGCTCGTGATTGCCGGAGATGGGGATATCCTCGGAACTCTTGAAGAAAAAATTACTCGCTTGAAACTGGGAAACAAGGTGTTTTTACTTGGGAAAATCCCCTTTGATCAACTGCATGGTCTTACGCTACTGGCTGATGCCGGCGTGAGTTTGGAAGAAGATCTGGGCCTTAATTACCGCTATGCGCTGCCTAATAAACTCTTCGATTACATTCAGGCGGGGATACCTGTCTTGGTTTCTGATTTGCCGGAAATGAAAAAAGTTGTTGAGAAATATAAGATTGGCATGATTGCTGAAAGGAGAGAAACAAATCATATTGTTGACTTGCTGAAAACACTTCTTTATGACGAAGGGAAGAGAGCAGTCTGGAATCGGAGCCTTGAAGAAGCAGCAAAAGAGCTTTGCTGGGAGAATGAGGAGGAAAAGCTTATGGCGATATACAGGAGTGCAGGATTTAAAGGTTTGAGAGATTAATTTTGTTCATATTAATTTGATTTTCTGTGATTTTAAGTTTTATTGTTCTTTGTTGCATTTATCCATTTAAAAAAATAGTTTATGAAGCGCACATACAGTCATTTGGCAGGGTTGGTTTTGACTCTTATAAGTTCCGTTTTTTTCGGTATCCGGACATATAGTCAGGAAATTCTTTTCAAGGAATTGGATTCCCAAGCAGATTGGCAGTCAGCCCTTGAGGAGTCGGCCACCAACGGAAAGGATATTTTTCTCGATATTTATGCTACCTGGTGCGGGCCTTGCAAAATGATGGACGCTAACGTTTATACCAACCCGGCGGTTTATGAGTATTACAATTCGAATTTTGTTAACCTGAAAGTCGACGGCGAAAGTGCTTTTGGACGGGTTTTAGCTTCGCAATATTCTTTGACAGCCTATCCAACTATGTATTTTGTAAGTGCTTCCGAAGCCATGATTTATCAGGTTGTCGGATACCGGGAGCCTGAAGCACTTTTGGCTTCCGGAACAAATGTAAAAGACTCGGGGAAAAGGTATATGGAATTGCTTGGCCTTTTCAAATCCACAAACGATCTTACTCCCGAACAAAGTGCTGAATTCTTGAAACTTTGTGTGAAATTTGAAGATAAGTATCATATTAACCTGCTAGCAAAGGACATTGCCGCTTCATATACCGAGTCGGATATATTGAATCCCGATAATAAAGCAATTGTAATGGCGGTTGGTGGAGACATTGATTCTGAAACTGTTATGCTGGTCATAAAGAATGCTGCCAGCCTGAAAGTTGCCTGGGGATCAAATGATTTCGGAACGTACCTGTCGGAAGTGTTCAATACAACAATGGCATCGGCTGCCGAATCACGCGATTCGATCAGAATGGAAAGAATAGCCACTGAGTTTATCCCTGTTTATATGATTGACATGCCGGACCGGATTGCAGAGGCTCAGTTGACCACGAGAAAGATTTACTATGCCCAAACAAATAATTGGTTGAATTATATCTCATCAGTTGAGAAACATGCTGAGGAATTTGAAAGCACTAACCCTGTCTTTCTATATTCGGAAGCTTATTACGTAGTTGAAAATCAATTTGTTAATCCGCTTATGATGGATAAGGCAAACGAATGGGTCAATCAGGCGATCCTGCAAAGTCCCAATTTTGAATCCTATTTTCTGGCCACAATTATTAATGCCTACAGAGGCGATCACGAGGCTACCCACAAGTGGGTTAATTTGGTTGAGGGAGCTGCGGTGTCGCAGGATGAGAAGGACTCATTGGAGCAACTTTGGATTTTCCTGGAGGACATGTAGTTATAGCAATTTCAACAGGAGATGTTTTTTGCCTTGGCGATGTAACGAATCCCCTGTGCACTTAAATAATCATTGTCATTTGAGCTTACCTTAGGCTCCCTGTCTCCTGCAATTTATGAGATTCAAGAATCACCCTTTTGTTAACCGTGTTTGCGAGTCGGATCATTGCTTTTGCCACCGTTGAGGCTTGAATTCCCTTGTACTTTTTAAGCGGACCAGCAAACAGGAAGGAAAAAATCCTGACAAGCACTTTGCCGAATTCTTCACCCATGCGTCGTTCCTCTCTTTGCCCGAGAAGTATGGATGGGCGGACAATGCAAATGTTCTCGAAATCGAGGGCCAATATTCCCCGTTCCATGTTTCCTTTTGTGCGAAGATAAAAATTTCTCGAATCGGGCTTTGCACCAATGGAGGAGACGACCAGAAACTTGCGGACCTCATTTTTCATTGCAAGTGAAGCTATTTTTAACGGGAGATGCAAATCCACCCACTCAAAAGCCTCTTTTGATCCCGCTTTCTTCTTTGTGGTACCCAAACAGCAGTACAAATCGTCACCGGTTATCTCCGAGGCAATCTCCTCTGGATTTTCGAGATCGTTTACCACCTGAATCAGTTTCGGATGATTGAGCCCGGACTCTTTTCTTACAAAAATTTTAATGCAGTCGTAGTGATCGCTTGAGAGGAGTAGTTTGGTGAGCTCTGATCCCACCAATCCCGTTGCTCCGAACACCAGGGCTGTTTTTTCTTTGGTCTTTAATGTCATGTTTAATTTGTAAACTGTTTTTTTAAATGCAAAAACGAGGAAAAAGGCATCCGAGAAATATTTTTTTGGTTTACTCGCCCCACAGAAAACCCTTCGACAAGCTCAGGGCAGCGCCCGTTACCTCGTCACCCCGTTACCTCGTCACCCCATAGCCGTCAACCTAAGGTTTTGTAAAAATTTATATCTATCTGATAATTAATGATATGACTATTTTTTAGCCCATTCCTTTGGAGAACGGGGTTGAATGATGTAATTTTGCTCATATTAAAGAACTTTTTTTGGTTTTTTAACGGGAT
>CAMAZH010000177.1 GCA_945863035.1 Chitinophaga pinensis
ATAAGCGCATAAAGGATTTTTGATATTTCTTCCAGTTTTGCATAAAAAACCTGAAAGGATTCCTCCTCTATTTCCTCCACATCCCTCAGATAATCAAAAACCGCAACACATTCAAAAACTGATCCCCGTGCAATCACATAAAAATTCCGCTTATCCCGATTGGTAAATCGCCCTGAACCTTCCGCAATATTCAGCATGATGCTGAAAGAAGCCCGTCTCAGCTGGTCGTATGTGACTTTGTCAGGTTCACTAGAATCGTCAAAATCCTCCTAAACAAATCTCTTATTCCTGAAAGCAATACCTGAACCGGATTTTAAATATTTCTCAAATTCGAAGGCCTTGTATTTATTCGTAAAAACAATAAAAGTAATTAGTTCAACCGGAAGTTTGTCCATTGTATAATGAACTTCCGCCCTCTTATGCCTTTTAATCCGTTCAGGAAGGTTTGAGGTGCAGCCGGTATAGTATGTTCCATCGGAACAGAGGAGGATATATACGGTCCAGGTTAAGAAGTTGAGGGTATTCATACTGCGTAGAATTTGCATTTTACTATTAATGCAATTAGTATGGAAATATCAGCGTTTGAGAACTGTTTTTTTTAGTTTCTTAATGTTTTTATAGAAATTAGGAATTCAGAATAGAGTTTTGTTATTTAAAAAGCACTGCTTCACCAAGGCTCCGTAGGGCGAAGGATTTACTGGTTAAATGAAACATACTTCATTAAGAAGGATGGACGGTGTCCACCGTGCGCCTATGCTTGTGCCTCCGCTAAAGCTTCAGCGACACGCGGAAAACTTCAGCTTCGCCCAACGAAGCCTAGTCGAAGTAGGAAGAAATAGTCCATCTAGCGTGGTGGACTGAGTCCACCATAGCCTGAAGAAGCTTTGGTGAAGTAGGGCGAGCTTCTCGCCCGTAGCTTTAGCGTAGGGCGAAGCCCCCTACTACGCCAAGGCTTCGTAGGGCGAAGGTGGAGCTGCGGGGGGTCGAACCCCGGTCCAAACAGGAAACCCATACGGTTTCTACATGCTTAGTCTTTCCGTATTTTCGTGAGCGGGACAGCGAAAGACAACAATCCCGAACCTTAGTCCCTTTATTTTGCCGGTGAGCCAGGACCTCTCACAAGCTATCCCTGTTTAAATGGTGCCCCGTATGCTACTGCCAACCAGGAGTAAACAGCAGCGGAACATCTCGTCCCGACACCTGGTGCCGGGATGAAGCTAATTTTACTGAGTAAAATTAAGCAGCAAGAGCGTAATTGTTTTCGCCAATTGATTGTTTGAGGCTTCAGTTCACGGGCGACTCCTCAAGACCCGGCATGCTTGCGTACCAATTTAGCCTGCTGTCAAATCCAATTCAGCCCCGCTCATTAATACAACGCAAAGATAAAACATTTTTAGGCAATTTGATTGTTTTTTTTATGCCCCTCGATTTTAATTCAGCGTCTGCTTTGGCTTTCCCAAATCTTTATCGCCACCCGATATCATTCTCATTGAGTGACTCTTGTTCTGGGTTTTTAGCACAAAGCCTTTATTTGTCAATTTAGCTTATTTCACCGGGAACGCTATAAGGGTCCTCCACTCCATTTCGTCAGGCACCGATTCGGGGTCCGTTTCGTAAAACTCCCAGGCTTCATTGGCAGCAGTGATGTTCTGCTCGGTTATATACTGCATCATAATTCCATAGGAATTGTCAAGCTCATCATAAGGCCCTTTGTGCAATGCCGTTATAGCTGAAAAGGTTGGGACGCTAATACTTTTAACCCCGGATTTGGCTTTACCTGCCTTTTTAACGGGATAACCTGCTTCGAAATCAGACATGTCCGTGGCCTCATCATAACCCAGATAATGAACAAAAGGTGCTCCGGTAATATCAAGCCCTTCCTCCCCTGTTATCTTTAAGATGCTTCCGAAAATCGAGGGAAGCATACTGTCAAGCTCTCCCATCGAAGCTCTGCCGGGAACCACAAGTGCAACAAACCCCGGGATTTCTTTAATGCTTAAGTCGGTTAAAGAACTCATCATAACTCCCTTTTCCTCCAGCAATCCTTTCAGGTTGGCAAGCCCACGGTTATAGTCGTTTACCAACTTGTTTTTCATTACCGACATAAATATTCTTCCGGCTGGATAGGATACATCCTGCGAAAAGCCCCATTTCACAAGGGTCTTTCCTCCATTTTCCTCAAATTCGTTCCAAACCAGAGGCTTCTGACTCATACCAACAAAAGTAAGGGTAAAATAGATATACTTATTAAGTGTAAGAGAGTCAATAACAAGGTCGCCAGATCCTGTTTTCTCGCCTTTCCAGGAATATTTTGTTCCTATATATCCATCCATCCTTGATACTTCTGTTTGTACGGTGGAATCATCTCTGATCCAAGGATTCCAGCTGGCGTGATCGGAAAAAGTAGCCAGAGAATAAAACACTTTATTGGCAGGGAGGTTGATTTCTGTTTCAGCAACGATTTTCACGTCTTTGGGTAAAAAAAGTGCCACAACCAGAATCAGGACAACTATGCCAATAACTATAAGCAGAAGACTTTTTAGGAATTTCATATTTGTGTGTTTTAGGGGTTAATCACCAAAAGTAAAGAAAAATACTTTTCAAGTCCAACTTTTTTCCACGGGAGAAAGGAGAAGCCGATGGTAGGCATGTTATTCCCTATCCCACAACCACACCAACTTCGGCATACTTATAATTCGTGGAAATCACCTTGCTGGTAAGGAGAATTGCAAGGGTGAGGGTTCCCGTCCTGCCAATGAACATGGAAAGGGTGATGATGATTTTCCCGCCTGTGGAAAGATGAGGGGTTATGCCTGTGGAAAGGCCAACGGTAGAGATTGCGGAAAACTCCTCAAACATGAGCGACATCAGGCTTTTGTCGGGCTCTGTGATGCTTAGGAAGAATACTGAGATAAAGATGATGGAAAAAGAAAACAGAGCAATGGAGTAAGCCTTATCAATAATGGAGTAGGGTATGGTACGATTAAAATAAACCACATGGCTCTCTCCCCTGATAGTTGCGATGGCAGATTTAAGGATAAGCGCGAAGGTTGTTGTTTTAATACCGCCACCGGTCGAGCCGGGAGATGCGCCAACGTACATAAGGAAGATAAAAAATATCAGCACCGGGGCACTCAAAAGGCTAATGTCGACCGTGTTGAAACCCGCAGTACGGGTTGTTACCGACTGAAAAAGGCTGAACAGGATTTTCCCTCCCGTATCGTAGCCCGCCAACACCTTGTCCCATTCCAGAGCCATAATAACCAGTGTTCCTAAAACAATCAGAACCAGACTGGTAATAAGCGACAGGTGCGCACCCACATTTAGCTTCACCCATTTTTGTTTCCTGATAAAACGCTGTTTCAGAAAATCAAACAGGTGGTTCAGATTCATAAAACCGATACCTCCGAAGAAAATCAGAACCATAATGACGATCTGAAATCCATATGCATTTCGTATAACCCCCTCGTACAGGCCATTTGTGAAGAGCGAGAAGCCGGCGTTGTTGAAGGCCGAAACCGAATGGAATACGGCGTTAAAGGCGCGGTTTTGATCGCTCATCATCGGACCCGGATCCCATGAGAAATATAACAATACTGCTGCCGCAACTTCAAATGTCAGGGAGAAAATGAAAATCTCGCGAAGGAGGTTCCTGGAATCGGATATCTTTTCCGCACTTAAAAAGTCCTTTAACAGGGATTTGTATTTTATACTGGTGGAGGTGTGGTAAAAAGTTGCGAAAAAGGTTGCGAACGACAAGATATTCAGCCCTCCAAGCTGTATCAGAATCAGAATAAGCACTTTCCCCTTCAGGGTAAAGAATGTTGCCGTATCCACAACACAGAGTCCGGTTACACAACTGGCACTGGCGGAAGTGAAAACAGCGTCGATAAAAGAGATCTTCCCGCTTATGGTCATCTCGGGCAACATCAACAGTGCAGCTCCCCCGAGAATAAGGAAAAGAAAAGAGAAAGCCAGCATAGCCTGAGGGCGGATATTGAGGGAGGTAAGAAGCTGACTCGCTCGCCCGGCTTCAATGCCAACGATGAGCAAAAAATAAACCTGAACAAAAAGTATAGGGAGCATCACAAACTCGCCTAAGCCAAAAAGGCTGAAAATGAAATTAACAAGGTCGAAATCAAAGATTGTAAGACAAAAGCCCTCAATAAATACCATGAGCATAATGGCGGCCTCCAGGATGTTCGCCCGGAGAAAAGCCCCGGGCTTGAAATCGTAGAGGAACCGGATGAGGAATTTCACAAGGTAAAAAGCCAGACTGGAACGGATAATGATAAGATATATCTTTACCGTAAGGTCAGTCTTCGTAAAGCCATGAAAATAAATAATCGAGCCCAATGCAAGAATGGAAACAATAAGACTCAGTACCCTGAGAATTGAAAAAACCAGATCCTTCGAGCTGAAAAGCTTAAGGTTGATGACTTCCCGGATTTTCCATAATCGGTAACCAGACATAATCATTTAATTACTTACTGGTTAATTTCAATAAATTTCTGAATATCCTTGTCCTTACCAAACACAATAAGAAAGTCGTTCTCCTGCAATACTGTGGAAGATACAGGAACACCTTTTATGTGATGAACGCCTGGAGCGTTTGATTGGCCCTCGGGTTCCTCTTCAGCTTTTATGGTAATAAGGCTTATGTTGTAATTATCACGAGTGTTTATTTGCTCCAGAGTTCTGCCGACCAGGTTCGGGGGAGTTTTGATCTCGGCAACCCTGTACTCATCGGGCAGCTGAAGGTACGAAACAAGACCTGGATTGGTCAGGCGTTCCGCTACAATAACCCCAACTTCATCTTCCGGGGAGAGGATTTCCTTCACTCCCATTTTCTCGAGGATCAGCCTGCTGTTTTTTCCGGTAGCCCGCGCAATAATCCGCGGCACTTTCAGCTCCATCAGCACAACGGTGCACATCAGAAGCTGCTCAAAATCCTGCCCGATTGTTACGATTACCGCATCAAAGTCGTTTATGTCGTTCGAAAGCAGGGCCTTCTTATCGCTGCCATCCATAACCACGGCATAGGCCACATGATCGGAAATATTGTTAACCACCTCGGGATCAGTGTCAATTGCCAACACATCGGCGCCTTTCTTAGCAAGGGATTTGGCTATTGCCCTTCCAAACTGACCCAAACCAATTACGGCAAATCTTCCACGGTTCATGTTGATGAATTTAATATTTCAGAAGGTTCAACGAAAAAACCTGTAAATATCTATATAATTAGGCTTTGAACGGGCATGTTTCAGAGATTTTTTTCACTTCGCAAAAACCCGACGCAACTATTTCCCCGTTACCTCCATCTTGACTTTATCATCCAAACATTGTACATTTAACCAAATTCGACACTCATGAAAACAAAATTCAAAATCCTCCCTCTCGTGCTTTGCCTGGGATTGGCTGCCGGATTATTTTCCTGCGAGAAAAAAACAGACGACACAAAGACCATTGGAAAGCTTCAGATATCATTGGCTTTATCAGATGACGATATCACCCTCAAGTCGGCGCATTCAGACAGTCTGAATAACGACAGTATTGTTTACCAGTCCTACCAGCTTTTGATTTCGGTTGCTAACATCAACGGACAGCTGGTTTTTGAGGATAAACTGATTCCCCTGTATCGCTTTGGAAACGGGTTTGTGAGCGAGCAGATTCAGATCGAAGCTGGCGATTTTTACCTTGAAAAGTTTATGGTCCTCGACAATTACGGTCAGGTTCTTTATGCAGCCCCGCTTACAGGATCACCAAGGGCTTATCTGGTGCGTCAGCCTCTGCCCTTGTATTTCACAATTGAACCAGAACAAACAACCCAAATAGCTCCCGAAGTATTGCCCGTTAACGGATCCTCACCATCCGATTTCGGTTATGCTTCTTTCCAGGTGCAGGTTGTGAAACCCCTTACTTTTTACGTTGCCGCTGAGGTCGAGTATTCTTCAGGAGTATTTCCGGAAACACAGATTGATCTGGCATTTTACACTGCCGATGACTGGTGGGCAGGCTTTACACTTAAATCAGGGGTAAACAAGCTGGAGTTAAGATCGTTCAGCATGTATCAGGTAACTGTATATTTGAATGGGCAGGCTATGCAAAGACTTTTCATCAGCGAAGCGGAAGTTAGAATGACAAGCGAATATAACCCCTATATCATCCGAATCGGGACAGGCCCTTTGTATCATACCCTCATTCTTCAGCCCGGACCGGAGGAAGGTAAAGATGCCCGAATTACAAACCTCGAGCCCAATATGAATTTTGGGGATTATAAATACTTTGAAACAACATTCCTTTCGGAACCCATTCTTACAGTTATGCGCAGTACCCGGAGTCTTATATGGTTTAACATGAACCAGCTCCCGAAAAGCGCCAGCATCGAGAACGTAACCCTCACCCTGCACTATGATATCCCAATCCCTTGGGACGAGAGCACTTTTGTCAGCAAGGGACCCTGGGATTCGCAGTTCCCCTGGTATGGTGCAGCATTGCAGCAGGTTATCGAGCCCTGGGAGGAATACAAGGTTAACTGGGAAAACCAACCCATGACCACCGAAATGAATCAGGTTTTTATTTCCCCCTTTATTAAAAACGCCAACTT
>CAMAZH010000178.1 GCA_945863035.1 Chitinophaga pinensis
CAAAACTGGACCCAGTTCAGAGGAAGCAATCTCGACGGGAAAGCACCGGGCCAGAATCCCCCGATACACTGGACTCCCGATTCCAACCTGGTCTGGAAAACCGAAATCCCGGGCCAGGGCTGGTCATCACCTGTGGTGTTCGATCAGCAAATATGGCTTACAAGCTCGACAGAGGAAGGGAAAGAACTTTTTGCTATCGGAGTTGATAAATCAAATGGCGAAATCATTCATGAGGTTTTGCTTTTCAAGCCGGATTCGGTGTATGGGAAGCATGCCGTAAACAGTTACGCCACCCCAACGCCCTGCATTGATGAAAAGCATGTATATGTGAGTTTCGGACAATATGGGACTGCCTGTCTGGAAACAACGACTGCAAAGATTGTTTGGACCAGGGAGGATCTTAAATGCGACCACGTGCAGGGTCCCGGTTCCTCTCCCTTTTTATATAAAAATATGCTTATCCTTCATTTCGAGGGAGTTGATACCATGTTCATAATTGCTCTTGATAAGGAAACCGGTAAAACCATCTGGAAGACAGAGCGTCCGGCCGAACTGTATGCGCATCTCGACGATATTGGCAAGAAAGCCTATATCACCCCGATTGTAATTTCAGTTAATGGGCGCGAGCTGCTGATCTCAAACGGATCCGCCGTTTGTATTGCATACGATGTCAACACAGGTAAGGAAGTCTGGAGGATAATTCAAGGGGAGGATTCAACCATTTCGTCGCCTGTTTATGAAGACGGAATAGTTTATTTCTACACGAGTTTTGTATCCCCACCAGAAGGCGAAAAGTATTGTGAATTACTGGCTGTAAATCCGAAAGGCGAGGGGGATATATCCCAAACCAACATTTTGTGGCGGGTTAAATCGCCGATTCTACAGCTTCTTACTCCCCTGATAAATAAAGGGCTTATTTACACTATCGACTCTAACAGCAAGCTGATGTGCCTCGATGCCAAGACCGGCGAGACTCTTTTTCAGGAAAAACTTCGCAACAAGTACAATGCCTCACCTATTCTGGCAAACGGTTGCATCTATTTCCCCTCCACAAACGGTAAAACGCTTGTTATCAGGGAAGGGAAAACTTTGGAAATTCTTGCTGAGAACAAGCTCGATGGACAGATCTGGGCCACTCCTGCTGCGGTTGACAACCGCCTCCTTGTGCGAACCAGCCGATACTTATATCTTATTGGAGAATAATACCATTTCGTATCAAAGGGAAATGTGGAGACGGAATCATTAGTATTTTATAAAATAAATTAGAACCATTCTGAATAGTCTTAAATCCGCTAATCTAAAGTGAATTCTTACGTGTAGTTTGCTATTTTTGAAGCCTAATTCTCAATAAATGAATAATTTGAAATAGGGTGTCCCTGAATTTGCGGTATACCAAGCAGTTAACTTTAAAAACCAATAATCTCAACAATTATGAAGCCCGGATTCTTTTTTACAAGCCTTATGATTTTTCTCGTTCTGACAGGCTCAGGCATGGCTCAGGAAATAACCCGCTGGCGTGGACCGCAATCAAATGGGACCTATACTGAAACAGGCCTCCTGAAACAATGGCCGGTTGACGGCCCCGAAATTCTCTGGTCGTTTAACGATCTGGGTCTGGGACATTCCTCAGCAGTAGCTTCGGGGGAGTTTATTTATACAAGCGGTATGATTGATGAAACTGGATACCTTTTTAAGTTGAAACTCAACGGAGAACTTGTATACAAAAAACAGTACGGGCCTGAATTTATCGAAAGTTACCAGGGCACGCGGGGAAGTCCTGTTATTGCAGACGACAAGATTTACCTTCTCAGCGCGTTTGGTGTCTTAAACTGTCTCAAAGAATCCGACGGCTCACTGATCTGGAAACAGGATCTTGTAAGCAAATTCGGAGGTTCGGTAATTACCTGGGGATACAACGAAACCCCTGTTGTTGAAGGGGATATTGTGTATTGCACTCCCGGGGGAGCAAAGCATTCAGTTGTTGCTCTAAACAGGCATAATGGCAATCTCATCTGGAGTTGTCCCGGAAAAGGGGAACTTACAGCCTACTGCACTCCTCTGCTTTTCAAACATAACGGGCGAAAAATCCTTGCTACTCATACTGCTTCCCATTTGCTTGGAATTGATGCGGAAACTGGAGTCCTTCTTTGGTCGCACCCTCAACCCAACCAGTGGTCGGTACATGCAAACACTCCAATTTATCATGATGGAGGATTGTTCTATTTCAGTGGTTACGGACAGGGTTCCGGAATGCTCACACTCAACCAGGACGGTTCGAAAGTAACACTTGCCTGGGAGAACAAGACCATGGACAGCAGAATGGGAGGCGCAGTAATAGTCGACGGCTTCATCTATGGTTCAGGGGATAATAAAAGAGAGTGGAAAGGCATTAACTGGAAAACCGGGGAAAACACTTATGTTTCAACCGAAGTGGCTAAGGGGGTTGTTATTTATGCTGATGGAATGCTATACTGCTATTCTGAAAAAGGCGAGCTGGCATTGGTAAAAGCCGACCCTGCAAAGTTTGAAGTAATCAGCCGTACCAAAGTTACCTTGGGATCGGAGCAGCACTGGGCCCACCCGATGATTTACAGAGGAACCCTTTATCTGAGACACGGTAAATCGCTGATTGCTTATAAAATCAAATGATATAAGCATGCGCCATTTTAGGATCATATTAGGTTTGTTTTTCTGCCTTTTATCTTCCCTGGGATATTCGCAAGACGCCCAGTGGCGCGGACCCGGACGTGATGGCATATACCCTGATAAGGGCCTGCTGAAGCAATGGCCTGCTGAAGGCCCTAAGCTGGTTTTGAAAAAAGAAGGTCTGGGAGCAGGCTGGACCACCCCGGTAATTTCCGAAAAAGTTATCTATGTTTCGGGACGAAGGGATTCTGTAGAAGTCTTATCTGCTCTAACGATGGACGGAACCATTGTATGGGAAACTGAAATCGGGACAGCCTGGATGGCAAATTTTCCCGATTCCAGAAATTCCCCAACCCTTGAAGGAAACAGGATTTACATTGCTTCAGCAACGGGAAGGGTAAATTGCATCGAGAAAAATTCCGGTAGGATTATCTGGAAAGTAGATGCTCACGAAACGTTTAAAGCCGAGTACCATCGTTGGGGTTATGCCGAATCGATTGTATTAACCGATATGGCAGTTATTTCCTCCCCCGTTGGCACAGAAACTGCTCTGGTAGCCTTTGATAAAACCGATGGCTCACTTTTATGGAAATCGGAAAGCCTTGGAGAGGATGTGATGTCTTATGCTTCGCCAACTATTGTTGAGTATAACGGAACAAAGCTTATTCTGGCCCAGACTTCGGTGCATCTTGTTGCTGTTAATCCGGAAAATGGTGAAATTGTCTGGAAGTTTAATCTTGTCACAGATCATGCTCCCGATGGGAGACGAAACAATACCAATACTGCCCTTTACCATAATGGGGAGATATTTGTAACCAGTGGCTATAACTCAATAGCCGTAATGCTTAAGCTTTCTGAAGACGGAAAATCAGTAAGTCTGAAGTGGACCAGCAGTGTCCTTGATAATCATCATGGGGGTGTGGTACTAGTGAATGGCTATATTTATGGATCCAACTGGCTGAACAATGGTAACGGCAACTGGGTTTGTCTTGACTGGAATACAGGCGAAGTTAAATATGAAGAAAAATGGATCAATAAAGGCGCGATTATATCTGCCGACGGGCTTCTGTATCTTTACGAAGAAAAAACGGGTCATGTTGGTCTCGTGGAACCAGATCCCAATGGTTTTAAGCTGATAAGCAGTTTTAAAATTGAAGATGGAACCGGTCCCCATTGGGCACATCCTTCCATATATAACGGGTATCTGATTATCAGGCATGGGGAGGTACTTATGCTGTTTGATATTATGGAAAAAAGGGATTCTGTTAAAACTGAATAAAGATTCTAAATTGCTACTTATTAATAGTTTATTGATTTAAGAACAAGGATTGCTTTCAGCGAGCTCGTAAACTCGGTTAACGATTTAAGATTCAATGTCGTTTAGTTAAAAAAGCCTTAATGAAATACATTACAAAATCAAATAAAACGGTAATATCACGGTGCTCTGCACCTAAGCTCTTTTAGCGAACATGTTTCTACAAATATTTCTCAGCGCTGCTGCTTAATTTTAGGCTTGACAGGTGCAGAGCACTGCAATATTTGTAGAGACATGTGTTATCAGAGGAAAAGGTGCAGCGCACCGTAACATGAAAAGTAACTCGTTAATCTCCCGATAAAAATCGGGACAGGTATTGTTCTCAAATTAAGTTATTGTAGTATTCCATTCCTGTAAAAAACTGAAATCACAAATCCCTGATGAAACTTCTTCGTCCAAATATTATCCTAATTTCAATTACTCTGGCAGCCATTGTGTCTCTAGCATGGTGGCTGGGCAAAGACCCGGTTAAGGACTTCACTGCCAGTGAACCGGGTATGGATAACAGGGGAGAAGCAGTGAAAGTGAACCTCGATATAAAAATCGGGGAATTCTTTGAGAAGTTCAGCGATGCAAACAGCGATCTTCAGGAAACCTGGCCTCGTTTCAGGGGGGAGTACTTCGATAATATCAGCCGATCACCGATTAAGCTTATCGAGAAATTCGGTCCTGAAGGCCCAAAAATAAAATGGACAGTGAACCTGGGTGAAGGGCACGCCGGACCCTCCATTTACAAAGGCAAGGTTTACCTCATGGACTACAACGAAGAACTTAGAGCAGACATGCTTAGGTGCTTTTCTCTTTCCGAGGGAACTGAACTCTGGAGAAGGTGGTATAAAGTGGCTGTCAAACGCAATCACGGCATGTCAAGAACAGTGCCTGCTGTTACCGAAAACTTCATTCTTACCATTGGACCAAGAAGTCACGTGATGTGTCTGAACCGGGAAGACGGAGAGCTTCTCTGGGGATTGAACGTTGAGGCGGAATACGGTACCGAGGTTCCTTTTTGGTACACCGGTCAATGCCCGATGATTGACAATGACAAGGCCATTATCGCCACTGGCGGTAAAGCATTGATGATTGCTGTGGATTGCAAAACAGGGAAAATTTTGTGGGAAACGCCAAATCCCGACGGATGGGCTATGTCTCATTCTTCCATAATGCCCTATGAGCTTGAAGGCGTAAAAATGTATGTCTATAGTGCTATTGGCGGAGTATTTGGTGTTGCAGCCGACGGACCTCTGGAGGGAAAAGTTCTTTGGAAAAGTTCTCTTTGGAATCACTCCGTCGTGGCTCCTTCACCGGTTTGCATGCCCGACGGAAAGGTTTTTCTGAGCGCGGGATACGGGGCAGGCTCAATGGTTTTACAACTGAAAAAATCCGACTCAGGCTTTGCGGCTGAGGTTTTACAGGAATACAAACCTGTGGACGGGTTGGCTTCCGAACAGCAGACCCCCGTGGTTTTCAAAGGCCATCTGATAGGAATTCTGCCTAAAGACGCCGGACCGCTGCGCAACCAGATGGTATGCGTGAATCCTTCCGATTTCACCAAAATGGTTTGGACCAGCGGACCTGCTGTGCGTTTCGGTCTGGGCCCTTTTATGATTGCCGACAATAAAATGTTTATCCTGAGCGATGACGGTACCTTAACCATTGCCAGACCTTCGATACAGAGCTTCATCCAACTCGACCAGGCCAAAATTATCGACGGCCACGATGCCTGGGGTCCCTTGGCTGTGGCTGACGGGTATTTGATTTTGAGGGATTCGAAGTTACTTGTGTGCTTGGATCTGAGTTTAGGGAGGTGAGAATTTAAAAAAAAGTGCCTAGAGTGCCTAGAGTGCCTAGAGTGCCTAGAGTGCCTAAAGTGCCTAGAGTGCCTAGAGTGCCTAAAGTGCCTAAAGTGCCTAAAGTGCCTAGAGTGCCTAAAGTGCCTAAAGTGCCTTAAAATCTTAAACAACCTGGTAGACTGTAACTCTAGGCACTCCAAACTCTAGGCACTCTAGGCACTAAATTGTGTAGAGTTA
Source organism: Chitinophaga pinensis (assembly GCA_945863035.1). Classification (GTDB taxonomy): domain Bacteria; phylum Bacteroidota; class Bacteroidia; order Bacteroidales; genus JACJXF01. The sequence continues at coordinate 5,989 of CAMAZH010000178.1, forward strand.
ACTTAAAAGAAATATTAATTAATGAAGTAAAAAAATGGACAACAAGGAATTTGGCAAGCAATTAGAATCAAGGACAAAGAAGTTTGCAATCATGATTATTAAGACCTCAGCTAAATTACCTTTGACTTCGGAAGGTAAAGTAATAAAAAATCAGGAACAAGTATTGGAGCAAATTACAGGGAGGCAAATCGTTCAAGGAGCAAACCAGACTTTTCCAATAAGATAAAAATTTGCGAAAGTGAAGCAAGTGAAACTGTTTATTGGTTAGAAATAATTGAAGAGATGAATTGGTTGGATATTGATAAAAGAAGTTTGATATTAGCTGAAGCAAATGAAATTTTAGCAATTTTTACTTCAATTGGAAAAAACTTAAAAACTTAAAAAAACTTAAAAAACCAGAAACTCCAGACACTCCAAACTCCAGGCACTCTAGGCACTCCAAACTCCAGACACTCCAAACTCTAGGCACTTTATATGAACAAAACAACCCTCACCCTCCTCGTCCTCCTCACCCTGGCAATCATCCTTGCCCTGGTTATCTTCGATTTTATGGGCGATCGTCCTGATAAGCGCGGGGAAAATCCATACGAGTATAATGT
>CAMAZH010000179.1 GCA_945863035.1 Chitinophaga pinensis
ATGGTTTATTTGTGGACTTGACAAAACAAGAGATAAAATTATTGAATTATGAATATTTTAAGTTTACTGGTACTGATACCGCTACTTACCATCGCAGGAATTCTTTTTCTGAAGGATACCCGGAAAACGCGCCTCGTTTCGGCAATAGGTATGGGTATCCAGCTCATTGTTGCCGCAGTGCTTGTGTTTATGTATCTCTCGGAGCGGAAAGCCGGGAACATGGATGAGATGTTGTTTGTGAGAAGCTTTGAGTGGTTCGGAAGTCTGAATATCTATTACACGGTAGGTGTGGATGGTATTTCGGTAGCCATGATTGCCCTAACCGCAATAGTTGTCATTGCCGGGATTTTCGCTTCCTGGCAGGTTGATAATCTCACCCGTGAATTCTTTATATCCCTTATCCTGCTTTCATCCGGAGTATTCGGCTTTTTTATCTCCCTCGACCTCTTTACCATGTTTCTGTTCTACGAAGTGGCCGTTATTCCGATGTATCTTCTGATTGGTATCTGGGGAAGCGGCCCCAAGGAATACTCAGCCATGAAGCTTACACTTATGCTTATGGGCGGGTCAGCACTTCTGTTGGTAGGTATCCTGGGTATCTATATTAATTCTGCTCCCGGGGGAGGGGAACTGTCGTTTAATATTCTTGAAATCTCAAAAATTCAGATACCTATTGAAGCCCAACGCTTATTTTTCCCGCTTACCTTTGTTGGCTTCGGGGTGCTGGGCGCACTGTTTCCTTTTCATACCTGGTCGCCCGACGGACATGCGTCTGCCCCAACAGCCGTGTCGATGCTGCATGCCGGGGTTTTAATGAAATTGGGCGGTTATGGCGCATTCAGGGTGGCTATGTTCCTGATGCCTGAAGCTGCGGACGAAATGGCCTGGATATTTATCATACTTACCTCAATTAGTGTCGTTTACGGAGCCTTCGGTGCCATTGTGCAAAAAGACCTTAAATACATCAACGCCTATTCTTCGGTGAGCCATTGCGGATTGGTGCTTTTCGCCATCCTGATGATGAACAAGACCGCAATGACTGGCGCAATTCTGCAGATGATCTCACACGGACTCATGACAGCACTCTTCTTTGCCCTTATCGGCATGATCTATGGCCGCACGCATACCCGTCTGATCCATGAAATGGGTGGGCTGATGAAAGTTATTCCGTTTCTCGGAGTAGTTTATGTAATCGCCGGTCTTGCATCCCTCGGACTTCCCGGCTTAAGCGGGTTTGTGGCTGAGATGACGATTTTCTTCGGCGCTTTTGAGCATACCGATCCGTTTCACAGGATTGCCACCCTTGTAGCTGTTTCTTCGATTGTTATTACCGCTGTCTACATACTCAGAGTGGTTGGTACTTTGTTGCTGGGGCCGATAAAAAATGATCATTTCAACCATCTTCAAGACGCTACATGGTTTGAAAGGATATCAACTATTACATTGGTAGTCGCAGTTGCAGCAATTGGCGTAGCCCCATATTGGCTATCAACAATGATTGGCGACAGTATGCTCCCTATTGTGAACAAATTGCTCACCGCAAATCCATTTTAATTACGATAAATCTATCCGGATAACGATATGAGTTTACAAATATTTTCTTTAATGCGACATGAACTGCTTCTGATTGCAGTTCTTCTGCTGATTCTGATGGCGGAAATATTCTGGGATCCTAAACGGAAAAAGAATATCAGGATCTTTGCGGTGGTTCTGTTTGGGATTATTACCCTTTTAGGTTTCCTGCCCGTGCCCGAAGGAAGCCTTTTTGGAGAGATGTATGTTGTGACGCCGGTGCGGCTTGTGATGAAGAACATCCTGAATATCGGGGTTCTGATTGTTCTTCTTCAATCCATTACCTGGCTGGGAAAAGACAAGAACTCGGACAAAATGAGCGAGTATTTTATTCTGCTCCTGTCCACTCTTACCGGAATGAGCTTTATGATTTCTTCAGGGCACTTCCTGATGCTATACCTGGGTCTTGAACTGGCAACGATTCCTTTGGCTGCACTTGCAGCATTCGACCGTTACAGTAATAACTCGGCCGAGGCAGGCATCAAACTAATACTTTCATCCGCACTGTCTTCCGGCATATTGTTGTACGGGCTTTCAATGATCTACGGAACGGTGGGAAACCTTTACTTTACAGAAGTTGCCCGCTTGTTTACGGGAAGCAATCTTGCCCTGCTCGGCTTTATTTTTTTCTTCGCGGGAATGTCATTCAAGATCTCCATCGTGCCCTTCCACCTATGGACCGCCGATGTTTACGAAGGATCGCCTGTTAATGTGACATCCTACCTCTCCGTAATATCCAAGGGGGCGGCACTGTTTATTTTTATAATTGTATTGTTCAGCGTTTTTCCTGCCATTTCTTTGGTTTGGCAGAAAATGATATATGTTTTGTCGATTCTTACCATGACGATTGGCAACCTGTTTGCCATCCGGCAGCAGAACCTGAAGCGTTTCCTTGCTTTCTCGTCCATTTCCCAGGCTGGATATATCCTTTTGGGGATTATAGGTGGAAACGAGCTGGGTATGGCGTCGGTTGTATATTATTTGCTGGTCTACGTATTCTCAAACCTGGGAGCGTTCGGTGTGGTAATTGCGATTTCGAACGCAAGCGGCAAGGAAAATATCGACGATTACAATGGACTCTATAAAACGAATCCTGGCCTGAGCCTTATCATGATGCTGGCTCTTTTCTCACTTGCAGGGATTCCCCCGGTGGCCGGCTTTTTCGGGAAATTCTTTCTGTTCACAGCTGCTGCGGAAAAGGGATTTTTTATCCTCGTTTTGATTGCCATTCTGAACACGATTATTTCATTGTATTATTACCTGTTGGTTATTAAGGCAATGTTTATCAATAAGAGCGAAAACCCCATCCCTGCATTCAGAAATGACTTCCCAACCCGTCTGGCGCTGACTGTATGTGTTGGGGGTATTGTTGTTGTTGGCTTTGCCAGTGTTGTTTTCGAGTATATCCGCAATATGAGTTTCGGAATTTAAAACTAAAAGAAAAAAGATATGTCGCTCAATAATGCAAAACATACTATAACCGAAATCGATGGAGTGCGTTGCACACTCGTTGAGACAGGAATCACTGCTGAACGAATGACATTTCTTAAAGATCTTCTTGAAGCAAATTCCCTGCTGGTAAAGGTGAAGGAAGAGACTTCCGAGCCACCTGTTGAAGCATTGAAATACAGCCTTGGGGTTACCGATCTGGTTTTCAACCCTGTCTTTGCTGTGTATGAGAGAAGTATGAAAACGATTGATGGTCAGATCGTTTCGCCTGATATCTGGAATCAAAAATCTGACAGATACATCAGGGAATACTGGGCAAAGTAGATCAAAATCAAATCGTCTGGATGAGGTGGAGTCAAAAATAATGTGCTCGATATTCGGCAAACAGCCCAAACGTGCTGATACATATTACGACACGCGATTATCAACTATCACCTTGGGAAACACTTGCAATGGATCTGCACTATAGGTCCCGCTGGCTCAGCATCAATGATGTGTAAGCACTTGGACTGGACTCCTCTGGTATAATTGAGGAAAGGATTCCAATTGCGATTGAGCGCAGTATCGACAGAAGGATTCAAAAAGTGAACTCTTACGCATAAGAATAACTCAACTTAGCGCGGTCTATTTCTAACTGCCAACTTAACCATGCGGGACAGATCATTTTTGCAGAAGACCAAACTCGGAAGGGTAATGAGCGTGAATAATGAAACCAAGTATTACTGCCCTGCTCGCTGTTTTAATGAAGAAGGTCGAAAAACAGATTTGTTTGCTGTTTCGACCTTCTCTTGATAAGTTTTATATTGTTCGGTTTGGCTTATAAGGGCTTAAATTGTTAGTCTCGAAAAGGAACTGCACGGTTTTCAATTTCCGCAGTTGTTGCAGCTAAAAAGTCGGGCTGAACAAAATAAAAATTTGCTGAAGTTTCCTGAATATTTGCCTTCGGGCAACCGGGAACCGGGCAGTTGTTTATTTTATGCTCCCGGTTGTCGGCGGGTTCCCATCCCATAGTGAGGTATAGAAAAAAGAAACCTATTATGTAAGCAACCATTACATGCCATCCGCTTTTTATCCATTTTACAACATTACGGGCTTCAGGGAATTTGTTTGTGATAGCAACACCGGCAGAGGATCCAAACCAGATCATCGATCCCCCGAAACCTACTGAATAGGCAAGCATTCCCCAGTCGTAATGTCCCTGATCGAGACATAATTTTGTTAGGGGGATATTATCGAAAACAGCCGAGAGGAAACCCAGTCCAAATGCAGTTATCCAGGATGCATCCGGTAAATCTTCAACGGGCATTAGTGATGCACAGAAAACAAGACAGAGAAGGAAGATTGTTCCTTTAATTGCGCCTGGCACCTCTTTCCATGGGATCGGACTGAACATAGCGCCAATAAGTATAGCTATCCATACTCCGAGAGCCGGCATGTCGTAAACAAAATTGGAAATAATTGCACAAATCAGCATCAAGCCAACAAGTATCAGTTTTACCCATGAAACCTTGCTTTCGGGATTTGCATCTTTCTGAATTCTCTGGAATTTGTCCTGCTGGTGAGATGCAAACCATGCAAAGAAAAGAAGGGCGGCTCCGGCAGCAATAAAAGCATGAATAACATTCAGAGGGCTAACACCATCAATCCACATCATGGTTGTTGTTGTATCTCCAACCACGCTTCCGCTTCCGCCTGCATTGCTTGCAGCTACAATAGCAGCAATATAGCCGATATGCACTTTACCTTTAAACACAACCAGGGCAATAGTCCCACCAATAAGTGCAGCAGCAATATTATCAAGGAATGCTGAAATAATAAAAACGAAAATCAGGAGAACAAAGGGTCCTTTCCAGTCATTGGGAAGATATTTTGGAAGTGCTTCAGGTACGCCTGATTCTTCAAATACTTTGGCCAGAATTGCAAATCCCAGCAATAAGCCTAAAAGGTTTAGCACTATTCCCCATTCACCCTGCCGAAGTCCTTTATCCATTAATTGCTCTAAAAAGGGAGTCTCTCCGAACAAATGCTCCATAAAATGAAATCCCGGGTCAAAAATGAACTTGAAAAGGAGCAAAACAGTTAATCCGGTAACGGCAACCCAAAAGGTTTGGTTATGGAAGATTGCCACTCCAAACAGAATCAAAGCAAAAATTATAAACTCGATTCTTACCGGGCCAATTGAGGGGACAACACCCGATGAGGCGGAAGCCATTACAGGCAATAGGAATAGCATTAACAGGAGAAAAACTTTCTTTGAAGTTTTTGTCATGTATTTGAGAATTTCTTTCGACATAAATAGAAATGTTAAGTGGTGTGAATAAAACAGTCGTGTTTTCAAGCGTCTGAATCTCTCATTACTGAAAATGGTCAATACTAACTCTAAAAAGCGTTTTTAAAATAAGCGGACGAATATACTACGGAATTTATATTTTTTCATTTTTTTAGGAAGAGTTTTTATATGGGATAGCATTATTCAGAATCTTTATATTTATGCTATTTATTTAATGGTATCCCAATGTCAGAAAAGATAGTCTCATGCATTAAAAGGGATTTTTGGTCATCTTAAAACAACTATTTTTTGAGGGAGAAACAACTCTCTCATCCCTAAGCCGCCGCGGATAGCAAAAACCACATACAGTAGGGTAAACAAACCGTCAATAATGCCAGTGAACCAGAAGGTGGATGGAAAGTCCGGTTTGAAAATCATAAATGCATATAATTGAGTAACATAGAAAACTCGCCCAATAATCAAACAACCAACGTTGAAAGCATAACGCTTAATGTTGAAGGCCGAAAGAAATTGAAGGTAAGCGAAACAGATAAAAAATGATCCCAGAAAAACCGCGAAGAACGGGTCGATCGGAGGGTTATCGATTTGGCGTCCGATGCCAATCACGAATAAATACTGTATAGCTGCTATGGTATCCCATATTCCACTTGCAAAGAAGGTAAGGGCTAAGAGTTTTAGTGACTTGGTTTTCATTCGAAAATGGTTTATTGAAAAATTGATAAGCTAAAAGTAGCTGTCGGTTAACCACAATGAAAATGAAATAGGCCAGTATTGCAGATTCTGATGGCGATGGCGTTTTTATCCGGGTTAAAAGTGATGTGTGAAAAATTCAATGGGGTAGGAGTGAAATTTTCATTGCATTTTCATTGTATTCAATAATAAATGCTAAATTTGATTTAGCAGTGTAATTTAATGACCTAATAATCATCATCGCATTTTTCAAGGCTTCGTTTTGAATTTCTTTTTTATTTGGGATGGTTCGCTAAATAATGGAGGTTGATTGCAGAGCCCACCTACCAATATTTTAATAAAGAAACTTCAAGGGAATCCAACAAGGTTTCGGGAGGCATTCTGTACTCAAAAGCAAACTACCAATCAATAGAGCTGCCTGTAGGTGTAAGGCATTATTTTTACATAAATGACAAATCAACGATTTTCACAAATTTATCGTTCATAACAGATTTCACTGGTAATTCAACAATTGTGTTTACCAGAGCCGATGGCAGCATCCTGAACGATCCCTTTAAGATTAGTTCTGGTGGCAATTTTGC
>CAMAZH010000180.1 GCA_945863035.1 Chitinophaga pinensis
TCCATACCGATGCAATAAAGGAGATTCTCATTCCTGCAGAATTAACCAAACAGCAAATCAGCTTTGTATATGCTAACGAAGCCGATATGCTAAACGTTGCGTTGTTTGGAAAAACTGCTCTGCAATGGCGAAGCGAAAACCCGGATGCAACTGGAAATATCCGCGATTATGCCAGCATCGAGCAATTGGTAGTACTTTCGAATATGGAAAGCATTAACGCAGTTCTTATCCATCAACAAATCTCACAAAGTGATCGCCTGAGGCAATTAAATAAAATAGCAATAATCCAGATGAAATCACTGGCTGGTAATAAAAATCTGAAAAATTAAGGTAAAATATGGTAGATAAAGAATACGATAAGCTAAAATAAAGGGAGATGTCGTGTAATCAATGGCCGAGCTTATAAGCAAGAGGAATTATTAGATGCTGGGAAATATCCAGTTCTTCGAGTTGGTAATTTCTTTTCAAATAGAGATTGGTACTATTCAGTGTTAGAATTGGAACCTGATAAATATTGTTCGAAAGGTGATCTGCTTTATGCTTGGTCGGCTTCTTTTGGCCCTAAAATTTGGGATGGTGAAAAATTGACCCGGAAGACAACAAACCCTTCTATATTGGGAAAGGAGTTGATAACCGGGTTTTTAATCATTTAGATTGTGCTTTACACTATGTTGACACAACAAATGTCAAGTATGAAAAAATAAGAGAGATAAACCTAAAAGGTCAAGCATCAGTAATATGTTATAATTTATGAGGAACAATATATAAATAAACGCCTCTCATGAAACTCCTGGGAAACATTATCTGGCTGGTCTTTGGCGGAATTGTAATTTCCATTGAATACCTGGTCTCAAGTATCTTATTGTGTATTACCATTATTGGAATTCCTTTCGGACTCCAAACCCTGAAGCTGGCGGGTCTTGCCCTCTGGCCCTTCGGAAGGGAGACCCGTTCTGCAGAAAGGTCCTCAGGTTGTTTTTCAACCATAATGAACATCATCTGGATACTATTCGGCGGAATCTGGATCAGTCTTTCACATGTGGCATTTGGAGTACTATTGGGAATTACCATAATCGGAATTCCCTTTGCCAGGCAGCATTTTAAACTGGCGGGTTTGGCTCTGACCCCTTTTGGACGGGAAATTGTCTACAGAAAAACAGCAAGAGTTTGAGACTCGAGCAACAGGAAAAGCAGCAATTCTGTATTTAGTCCTCTTGCTCGCGCCCCTAACTGTTGCCGATTTCCCTCCTCTTGCTCGCGCCCCAAACTGTTGCTGATGCATCTCTGTATATACTAATTATAATACGCTTATATAAACTAACATTAGTACATTTGCATAAACTATTTAGTATACTTGCCTAAAGCAAATGAAATGGCAACACCACAGGAAAAATTAGCTCAGGCTTTAAAAGAATTACAAACTCTGCAAAAAGATTCGGAAATTGCCATTATCAGTGCATCTGACCTTTCCTCTTCTCATAAAAAGCTCTTAAAAAATAATGGTTTCATTAAGGAAATTATAAAGGGATGGTATATCTCTTCAAGACCTGATGAAAGGGATGGAGATGCAACTTCATGGTATATATCCTTCTGGAACTTTGTAGCTGCGTATATCAATTCCCGTTTCGGTACTAACTGGTGCTTGTCGCCTGAACAATCATTAAAGCTTCTTAGTGGCAATACAATTATTCCTAACCAGCTTCTGGTACGTTCGCCACAGGCTAATAATAATATTGTAAAACTTTTACATGGAACATCCATACTTGACAATAAACTGGAAATCATTGATCAATCCTCACGTACGTCACAGAACGGATTGCAATTGTACAAGCTTGAAAATGGGCTTATAGCAGTTGGACAGGATTTTTTTATACGTCATTCTACCGATGCAAGAGCCTGTCTTGCTATGGTCAAAGATGGCTCTATCCTGCTCGGAAAACTTCTTGAGGGTGGACATAGTGTAGTCGCCGGACGTCTTGCAGGTGCATTGCGTAACATAGGTAATGATAAACTGGCCGACACTATACTTAAGACCATGAAATCGGCCGGATATGATGTGCGTGAAAACGACCCGTTTGCTGAAAAGCTAACTTTTATTTCAGATACACGAGAAACTTCTCCTTATGCCAATCGAATAAGACTGATGTGGTACCAGATGCGCCAAACCGTTATAGAGAACTTCCCTGCTTCAAAGAAAAACCCAACTGATATAAACGCCTATCTGAAAGAGGTAGAGGATAACTACGCTGATGATGCTTACAACTCTTTGTCGATCGAAGGGTATCGTGTTACCGAAGAGTTGATTGAAAAAGTGAAAAGTGGAAACTGGAATCCTGATGTGAATGAAACTGACAGGGAAGTAAAAGACGCCATGGCTGCCCGAGGGTACTACCTGGCATTTCAGGCAGTTAAAGAAAGTATCCGGGTCATTCTTGGCGGTGCCAATTCTGGTGAAGTTAGTAATAACGATCATGGAGACTGGTACCGGGAGTTATTTGCACCAAGTGTAACTGCTGGTATTTTAAAAGCAAGTGAGCTGGCAGGATATCGAAGTGGTCAGGTTTATATCAAAGGTTCGATGCATACTCCACCAAACCCTAACGGGGTACGCGATGCTATGCCTATACTGTTCGACCTGCTAAAAGTGGAAGAGGAGGCTGGTGTTCGTGCAGTTCTTGGTCATTTCATATTTGTCTTTATTCACCCTTATATGGATGGTAACGGTCGAATTGGTCGCTTTTTATTCAATACAATGCTTGCCTCCGGAGGTTATTCCTGGACGGTAATACCACTTGCACAACATGATGCATATATGGCTGCCCTGGAACAGGCTAGTGTTCAAGGTGATATTAAGCCTTTTACTCAATTTTTGGGTGGATTAGTAGAGAAAAGCTAAATGATTCCTGAAAGAGCAAGAGTTTGAGACTCGAGCAAGAGGAAGAGCAGCAAGAGTTTGAGACTCGAGCAACAGGAAGAACAGCAAGAGTGTGAGACTCGGGCAAGAGAAGGACTTAATTAAGTCAAAGGTCAATTCTGTTGCTCCGGACTCAAACTCTTGCTGTCTAGCCACATATCAAGCAAAGCCGGCACCACCTCCGAGCCGACCCATCCCGGTGCGTTGGTGAGGAAGGCAATCCCGAGTCCCTCATCGCGGCAGAGCGCAATCTCAGACCGGTATCCGCTTACGTATCCCCCGTGGTAGGCAATCTGCCGGCCTTTGTACCCGATGATGCGCCATCCGAGTCCGTAGTGCTTTGACTCCACACCATTCCATTGGCGGAGGTAGACCCAATTAAGTGGTGAGATGACCTGCGGACAGAGAACAGTGTCGGCGATGGCAGGGTTTAGCCTGGAGGAGTCGCCCGCTGTGAGTGCCGAAAGGAACCGGCCCATATCGCTGATGCTGGCGTTGATGCCGGCGGCAGGAATGGTACTGTAATACCTGTCGTTCAGCGGCAGTGCGCGGTAACCGTTGCCGGCGCGTCCGTGTGGCATGGCCTTGTTGCGGTTCTGTGTGAAGGCTTTCAGACCGGCAGAGGCATTGTTCATTCCGAGGGGATCGAAAAGTTTTTCCTGCAGCAGCACTTCAAAACTTTTTCCGGTTTTTACCGCAGCAATGGTGTCGTAGAGGCTAAAGACCACGTTCTGGTATCCGTAATATACCCCCGGGAGTCCGGTGATATTCACATGTCGCAGGTTGTCGATTATCACACTGAAGGGAACATTCGCTTCCACCAGGTTGTCGTAGGCGTGAGGCACCAGTCCGGAGGTGTGGCTGAGGATGTTTCTGACCGAAAGTTCACGGGTGGAGGTTGGGTCCTTGAGAGCGAATGTTGGAAGGTAGTTGATCACCTTATCGTCGAGTCCTACGATTTTTTCGTTTGCCAGAATTCCCGCCAGAACACCTGTAACCGGCTTGGAGACAGAGGCCAGTCTGAATACTGTTTGTGCATCAATTGGATCGTTACCGCCGACCTCCCGCACCCCGTAGCATTTCTGGTAGATGATTTCTCCATTGAGGGTGACCACCACAGCGGCACCAACTGTATTTGCACTGTCGAGCAGACTGGTAATTAGCATGTCGTATTGCATCACCAGCGTATCGGCCCTTGTCGGCACCTTAACAATCACCGGCTCCCGTACAACCGGGCTTTCAGCAGTGACCGTATTACTACCATGCAAAAAATATACTCCTAGTAAGATGGCGACAGTTGTTCCGGCCAATAACAATTTTCTCCAGATCATTATTTTCTATTCTTCAACACTTGCAATTTGGGTATAGGTACAAACCTATGACTTTTTTGGAAGAACCTGGTTGCAAATGGAAAAAATAACTTTTTTATAATGTTGTTCCATTTGAGAAGGATGAAATAATTGCTGCTCAAATTACATTTGATATAAATACCGTTGAACAATATTTATACTATGCCGGAGCTGATTATCAAAAGAGTATTGGATTATGATGGCTATAAAAGAATCAATTTTATTACCTTGGAATTAATTTTACTTTTATGATATTGCTAATATGCTAAGAATTTGCATTTTGTTGAGATATTCTTCCGACCAGTTGAAATCCCTGAAAATTTTAATTTTAGGAAAAACAGCTTCGGATTCTATGGATTTCAACAATTAGTTTTACCTTTAGTATTCAATAAATATTTAATGAAACTAATTTTTAATGCTCTTGGGGTCTTGCTTTTTATTGCTCTTTCATCATGCGAGTATGAGCCGCAGGGCAAATTCGAAAGAAACCTTAATCAAAATACAGAGGCTCCTGTAATCCATTCAGAAGAATTAGACCTTTCGGAAGAAAAAGATACGCTTGTTTTATTATACTCGAGAGTATATTTTAATTTCCTAAGTAGTAACCAGAATATTAGTTTTGTAAACTTTTTTATCAATGACTCTTTGATAGGGACAGTTAATTCAGGTAAGGGTTATTGTGATTTAAATTATCCATTTTCATATTACTCATATTACAAGCTCCGACTAGAAATATTTGCACATTCAGGCACAGGCAGCATTGCGGATTCATTAAAGGTTGAAGGCTATATGTTTAACTCTAAACAGTGGATCATAAAAGTGCTTAATACGAGAATCAATACTCTTACTTCAACAGTGTCGGATGGATTCTTAAAGCTTCGCTGGATTAAACCTTCTTCTCCGCATATTGAGGAATATGTTATTTTTAGACATGATCATGAAATAGGACGTACAACTTCTTTGGAATTTATTGATAAAGGCTATGTTGGAGAAGGTGGTTCATATGAAGTTTATTACGTAAATACAACTTATGGTGGGCTATCAAAATATGGCAATGTTCAGATTCCAAGTGAGATCTCTTTAAATTACAAATGCGATACTGAAAATAACTTTACAATAAGCTATGGAAACCACAAATATTATGCAGCCGTTGGTTCTTTATTATTATTCAGCGGGGTAGATATTATTGAAGCATTTGAGTTGGAAAAAACAGATGATATGAGCTTTAAGGTTCCAGAGAAATTTTTCGGACAATTAAGACAGTTTCAATTGGTGCTGGTCCCTAAGTTCCCTAATCCAATATACAAAGAGCCAAATACACCTTTCAATACATCATTTGGTTCAGGCTTGTATAAAATTGTGGTCGGATTCCCCTCACCAAGCTATGATGATTTTATCCGTGTAAATAATTCAGAATTTATTTACCATTATTTGACATACGATCAAAACAATACTACATACAAGGACTACAACGATTCGATTTTCAGATATTCTGTTTCAGATAACAAAATTTGTGAAGGGACAAGATATATTCCATCTGACTATGTCGATTTTAGAGATCATTACTATGTGCCCACTGTCTCACCTGATGGAAGTAAGTTTATTTCAGTTTTTGGCGAAAGACGAACAGCCTTTTATAGCTCAACATCTGATTTCAGCAATAATAAAGTTATGGATATCTGCTCTTTTGCATTTGAATTTATGAAAATTCCAATATCAAATCTGGGTACAGGAATTATTCATAGTTCTGCTCAGAAATATGTGTTTGATTTTGAAAATAACAAACTACTTGGCACCATAAAGGAGCCTGCTAATTCGAGAGATTATAATATTTCAGCTGATGGAAAATACATCTTTATTAACCTTGGGAACAAGATTAACCTCTATGCTTATAAAATCAACTCAATCCTTATAACAAAAACATTAGACGCTTCCACCTCAACACCTTATTTTGATTATTTTAACTTTATGGGAAATGATCCTGGTAAAGTTGTAAGCTGGAGTAAGAAAACAAAAATATTTGAAATATTAAATTGTCCGTCCTTGTCAATACTGAAATCATTTACTGTAGATGAGGATAAAATTCTGGATATTGA
>CAMAZH010000181.1 GCA_945863035.1 Chitinophaga pinensis
CAGAAATCCTTACTCCACCGTAAGGATCGTCAGGATAAGAACCTCCTGCTGTTGGGTGGAAATATCGAAGTTCAGACTCATAAAGACCGGCATAGGGATTTGGAGCGGAATAAGCCAGGGTAAACGATCCCAACTTACCACTGCCCACAACATTATCGTCTCCGGTAGCAACGAGTTGCAAGTAAAGCATTGGAGCTTTCCATGCATCATACTCAGGCGTACCGTCCATAGGAGGACTGTTTCCTTCGGTAATTATAGTAATATCCAATAATCCAAGATAATTATTTGCAGCGGTAAGCTTAAGTGGCAAATTATTAATCCTGTAATGAACACCATCAACAGCGCTTGAAGAAGCATCACGAGCAATACTAACTGTGATGTCGTTGGTTAAATCAGCCACAGTGGGTCCAACAACTTTAACTTTAACCTGAAAGTTGTATTCATCGCCGTTAGCTACAGTAGAAAGGTTGGAAACCACTCTTTCGAAGGTAACAACATTTACACCATCATCATTCAGATCGAGATCTGAAGTGTCATCCACGCAGGAGTTAAATAATGCCATGCTGAAGATGAACAATAGAAGATATTTTAATTTTCTCATAAGTTCTTAATTTTTAATAATTAATTACCCCAAAATACTTTTGCTGTAAACGCATTCGGCTGAACCGGCACATTTGCACCATTTGCTGAAAGCTCGCCTGCAGGATAATACAGACGCACTGGCCTGTCAGCTGAAGTACCTAATATCGATTTTGGCAATCCTGAAGGATATCCGGTTCTTGTATAGTCAAACCATGATTGTTCTGCAGTAAGACCGTTGGTTGCAATCCATTTCTGAGTCATAATTGCTTGCAATTTATTGGGAGATGAATCCCAGTCTATCAGGGCAAGATTTTTACCGAAGTATTTTGCAGCAGTAGTATCTTCAATACCTAAATACCTCATCGAAGCCATGATTCCATCTTTGTAAAGTTCACCGGCATCGCCATCAGTCAATAAATTGGAAACAACAGCCTCAGCCTGGTTGAAATTACTCTCAGCCAAAGTGAAAATAACGGCACCCATAGTTGCACTCTTCAGAAGGCCTGGACCAATATTTGAAACTTCCGAAGGCATGAAAGCATCTACCACAGGAGTGTCGTAATCCAACAATCCCTGAGGAACACCAAGGTGACCATTTGCAGGTTTTTCGTAAAGAAAATCAATACGTGGATCATTTGTTCCAGCAAGATATGCCAAAACATAATCGCTGGCACAAGTTGCATTGTTGGTCATGGTAACCGTACCGCCGGCATCTTTACCGTAGAAATTCCAGAAAGGATTCTGCTTTCCTTCTTCAACAAGATAGCCAGGGTTAACCATTACATCACCGGTAATGAAACCCGATCCTTCTGCAACAATCGCTGCAACATCAGAAGCAACGTTTCTTGTGCCGGATTCACGAACAAGAATTCTCAATTTCACAGTGTTTGCAAAACGAACCCATTCTTCCATATCGCCACCAAACATTGCATCATCGTCACCAACAGCAACTGGGGCAACGGCATCTTTGATAAGACCGATAGCGGCATCCAATTGAACCAATAGGTCTGCATAAATTTCAACCTGGTTATCATATTTGGGAGTTGCGTTGTCCTTACGAAGTAAAGCCTCGGTGTAAGGAATATCTCCGTACAAATCCACAAGTAGTTGAAAATGATAAGCTTTCATGATTTTACCTATGGCTTTGTAATAATCATAACGGCTACCTTCCATCATGTCGAGGATATGATATTGCTTCAGGGCTGAAGAATACGAATCGTTAAAGATTCCCTGATAGAAAGAGGAAGTAACAAGGTATTTGAACTCATCGGGATACCAGGCAAAACCATCACTCTGGCTCCAATTGTACATCATCATGTTACCAAGGGTGTTTATCCTTCTTGCACCAGCGTCAGTACCATGAATAAGGTTAGCAGTGTACTTTTGTGCAGATGGGAGAACAAGATTAGGGGTGACTTCGGTGGGATTGTTTGGATCAACATTCACATCCAAAAAATCCTCACAAGATGTTAATAGCAATGCTACCATTAACACACTCAAATATTTGCGAATATTTTTCATATTTTTTTCCTTTTTTAGAATTCGAGATTCAGGTTAAATCCAAACGATTTTGTCGGAGGTGATTGGAAATAGCCACCGATACCAATCTGATTGTTATTTTGATTGTTAAATTCAGGATCGGAAAATCTGTTTTCCTTGGGTAACCAGGTCATCAGGTTTCTGGCAATAAAACCGATGGTTACTTTGGAAACAGGGGTGTTGTTCAGAAGTTTTGATGGCAAGGAATAATTAACTGCAAGCTCTCTGATTTTCAAAGCGGTTGCATCTTTTACATAATTGGATTTCACATCGTTGTAAACATCCGTCCAATAACTCTGACGACCACCCTGAACCTGAATGTTGGTGTTTTCAACAAAAACATCCGGGGAAGTTTCGTAAACTGAATTCGGAATCACAAAATCCTGACGGTTTGCAGAAACGCTTGCCTGTGATCTTCCGGTGAATTCCATTTGATCCGAACCCTGTTCAAAATAAACATGGCCTGTTCTGTAATCAATGGTTGCTGATACAGAGAATCCTTTATAGCTTACAGCAGAATTCAAACCTAAAATATAATCAGGAGTGGTTTTACCCAAGCTCTCAAGAGCTGTTTCAGTCAAAGGATGACCGCTTGCAGGATCAATAATAATTCTGCCTTGTGGATCTCTCTGATACACATTAGCTTTAACCTGTGGGAAAGCCTCACCAACAACAGCATAAATGCCATATTGTCCTGTAGTTGTAAGAGCGATCTCGTCCAAACCTTCGTAGATTTCGTTTACAACGGTTTCGAATTTAGTATAGTTAACACTCAAATCCCACTGGAAATCATTCATCTTAATAACAGCACCACCTAAGGTAAGTTCGAGACCTTTACCCTGGAGTTCTCCAATGTTGGTAAGGAATACGGTCGAACCGGAAGCAACAGAAGGAGTTGTTGATGTAATCAGGTCGGTGGTAACTGTATTAAAGTAAGAACCGTCAAAGGATATTCTACCACTTAAGAAACCCAAGTTTAGACCGATCTCATTGGTGTTGATTTTCTCTTTTGTAATATTTGCGTCAACGGCAGTATTCGAAAGGAAAAATCCGTTTGTGCCACCGTATGGGAAGCCTGCAGCCTGACTGTAGATTTCATTGATTCTGTAAGCATCGAGATCGTTGTATACCGTTGAATTACTTAAAGTAAGTTTTCCAAAGGTAAGGATGCTGTTATCTTTAAGAGCAGCAATTGCATCGGTAAACACGAATGACAAGCCGGCTCCCGGATAGAAATAGCTGTTATTTCCCTCAGCAAGAGTGGATGTGAAATCGTTTCTTCCTGAAAGGTTCAGGAACAAGTAATTGTTATATCCAAAGGTCAAATCGCCAAAGAAACCATATTCACGGGTCATTTCCTCGTTAACCGTACCTGCAAGACTACCGGTTCCGTTTGAGATATCGTAGAAATCAGGTATACTTAAATTGTTAGCCCTGATTTCGCTGTCCCTGTAACTGTAAGCGTTAACAGTGGATCCAACGATGGCTTTCAAACTGAAGGCATCGGTAATATTGAAGTTACCCGACAAATAAGCGTCAGCGGTATAATTGCTGATCTGGTATTCGGAATCTTCAACAAATGAAGAAACAGCACCTGCGGAAGGCTGTAAATCAGCATTGTAAGTCTGAGCAGCTCTCCAGTTTTTACCTTTGCCCCAGGTATTATTGGCACCTACACGGGTTGTGAAATTCAGATAGTCTTTAATATCCCAGTTGATTTCAAAGTTACCTACGAAACGGTTTGTTTCATCTGTATTTCTGGTAGTTCCGATTGCCCAATAAGGGTTCTGGTAATATGCATTGTAATAATTGTCGGCATAACCATAGCTGAGTGGGTTTGACCAATCGCTATAAGTTGACAATGGAATATTGGTTGAAGTATTCAGAATAAACCAATATAAGGGTCTGTCCTGATCACCGATTTCGTCACCAACAACATCGGATTTATCTGTGAAAAAGCTGGTCGTTGCTTTTAATTCAACTTTACCGAGTTTTTTGCTTGCGTTTACTCTGAGAGAATTTCTGCGGTAAGTGTCATCAGGAACGATACCATCTGATCTCTGGTCGCCGAAAGATGCATAGAACTGGCTGGTTTCGTTGCTTCCGCTCATGTAAACAGTATTGTTCCAAGTGTCACCGTTTTCGAAGAAATCGAGCGCGTTGTTTTTAATCGGAGCGTAAGGAACCATTTGAGTTTCCAAGCCATATCCAGCCGGGAATGTTGGTCCAATCTGGCGTAAGGTACCGTCGAAACGTGGACCCCAGTTGGTATTTTCCACATTATCATAAGCTCCTTCCCAGCCGGTTCCGTATTCAGATTGGAAATCAGGCATGTAAGCAACTTTTTCCATTGTGTAGGAAGTATTGATCCCTACTTTGAATTTCTGTCCTGCAGCACCCATTTTGGTTGTAACAATAAGGGCACCGTTACTTGCGTTAGCACCATAAAGTGCAGCAGCTGTAGCTCCTTTCAGTACGTTGATGCTGGCGATATCATAAGGGTTCAGATCGTCGAATGCACCCTGTGATGAGATAGAACCATCGATTACGATCAAAGCACTGTTGTTGCCACTTACCGATCGCAAACCACGAAGCAGAATCTGGGTAGTAGGATTAACTCCATTATCCTGAACGTTTATCTGTAAACCAGCAACTTTACCTGCCAAAGCTGAAGCAACCCTTGTTGGGGAAACTGCTGTCAAGTCACTATCAACAACCTTTTGGGTCTGATAGGTAACTTCACGTTTTTCCCTCTTGATACCAAGAGCTGTAACCACGATTTCATCCAGCTGCAAAGCGTCCGGACTCATCTCCAGGTCAATAATTGTCCTGTTTTCAATGGCTACATCTTCAGTTTTCATACCAACAAAACTGAATGTTAAGGTGTTTGCACTTTGGGGAACACTGAGTTCGTAGTCACCATTGAAATTAGTAACTGTCCCTACTGTAGTTCCCTTAACTACAACCGTCACCCCAGGTAGTGGAGACCCGTCATCGGCACTGGTCACATTACCCGTGATCTGTACATTCTGCGCTTGTAAAGCCTGGAAACCTACAAACACAAAGAATGCCAGTAAAACTGTAAATCTTTTCATAGATAAGAATTTTAGGTTTATAAATAGTTAATAATAGAATTATTCTATGATGCCAAAACTATAAAAAAAAAAACTAAAGAAAAAATAAATTACACCCTAACAAAGGTCGATGAAGGGTTTACGTCTGTGAACGACAGCGGGATTAAGGGCTTAACACTCAGTTAACAAACATTAAACACAAGATTCTCAATTAAATACAAAGACATGGTATTTATTTGGTATGTGTTAATAAATATTAAATTGTTTAAAATAAATGAAAAATAATTACGACAAGCCTTCTGATTGTCAGTTTAAAAGGCCTTTTCAGAGCGGTTTCAATTTGTAAGACAATAATATAGATATCCAGATATGTCGGATTTTCCGTCAACCGACAGAAAACAGATTCGGAATTCAGGTGGGATTTACACACATGATGTGCGCCAATCCTAAAAATCAGGAAATTAAAATTTGGAGTCCACGATAGCTCTTATTTTTTCAAACAGAACCAAAGACACGACCGAAAGAATTCTATTTCAAGGGTTTTCGGTGCAATGCTGCAAACTAATTCCCTCCGATAAGTGCTTTTACCTCTTGGAGGATGGAAAATTCGATTTTTGAGGTTTCCGCCACAATTTCCTCGCCTTCCTTCAGTATTTCCTCAAGGGCTTTCTTATCCTCGAAAGATGCGGCATTGATTTGAACATTGAGCCATGCGCCCATCACGCAGGCTCTCAGTGCCAAGGCTCCAACCCCTGCATCTGAAATGGAGTTCGGGTTACCTTTTTTCACCATTTCCCTGATCAGTTCGAATCCCCGGAAAGCAGTCCTCATGGTTTTCAGGGGGACAAGGATGGCATTCAGGGTTGCGGATTGAATGGCCGATTTCCTTGCCTCTTTTTCCCCTGCTGAATTTTTGGGAAGGGAAAAAGCATCCATGATTTTATTGAAGGCTAGGGTGTCCTCGTCGATAAGAATTACCAGCTCGTCCTGCAGCGCTTTTCCCTTTTCTGCCCAATCGCTGAATTCCTCCCAGCGGTCGTCCCATCCCTTTTTATGGGAGGAAAGGTTTGCGACCATAGTGCCCAGCGCGATTCCCATGGCCCCCATGGCTGCGCTCACCGATCCTCCGCC
>CAMAZH010000182.1 GCA_945863035.1 Chitinophaga pinensis
GTGTATTTACTTTTTGATTACAATAGCTGGATAGTCGCCAAACCTCCCCCAGAACTCAGGATGTTTATCCTCGCTTCGTCTTAAGCAGTTCAGAATTCTCTTTCCCCCCAGCCATTTATGAATATAAATACTCATAAAATACTTGTTTGTGCTGCGCCAGGAATAAAAACCTATCGAATTGCTGAATTCAAAACTCCTTTTGAACCAGGCTCTGCTGTGAATGAAAAAATACAAACGGGGTTTACTGTTAACCAATCGCACATAAACTTTTCCGGCAAGATGTCGTGCCACTCTGTACAGTTGAATGGGAAAAAGGCTGAGGTTCATAAACCAGCCGTAATAAAACCAGTTGTAAATAATTACTATGCGGGTATCGGGTTTGGCTACCCTGTACATCTCCTCTACCGCTGTTTTCTGCTCGTTTTTCGGGATATGATAAAGCGTATGCTGACAGAGCACAGCATCGCAAACATTTTCTTTTAGGGGGATATTGGTAATATCAGCGCAAATGTAGATTCCTTCCCTGTGGCTGTAATTGTATTTTGCCTGAATCAAAGCATTTACGGAGATATCGGCGCAAATCCGAACTTCATAATTTTCCGAAAGATCAACATACTCCTGTAGGCCAATCGGACCTGAGGCAATATCGAGCATATATTTGCCCGAAGGATTCAGGTATCTCCTGGCTTTGGTGAAGGCATTGCTGATATACTCGCTTGAGACTTCTCTGAAATCGACCCATTTGGCTGAGTCCTCATAAATTTTCAGACTGTTTTTTGTGTTATAACTGATTTCGTTATAATAATTGAACACCCGCTCCTTGTCGAACACCATCTTTCCCCTGCTATCCTCCCCCTTTCCAATGTACAAAGCATAAACCGGAAGCAGCAGCAGGATATCGTCAAAGACAGGATAGAAGTATGTATTCGACTCATTAACAAACCCCTCGTTTATGTTGTCGAATTTCAAAAAGCTGGTATCGAACTTTTGAATGATTTCGGAAACATTCTCTCTGGCGAGAAAATTCAAGCTCTCTTTTGTTATCGGGCACTGTAGGATAGAAAAATCGAAATTCAGCATAGTGGGGAATTTGGTGGCAAATTTAATATTTATACTCAATGTTTTTTCTTATTTTTTCCCAAACATCCAGAAAATACCGTAATCACAACACTCTTCAAACCCTAATCTCTGGTAAACCGGAAAGCCTGAAGGGGTAGCGTGCAAAACAAAATCGCGGCATCCATCAGCAAGCAACCGATCTATTGCCGATGCGGTGATCCACCTACCGATTCCTTTGCCTCTTTCAGCCAAAGCCGTTGTAACCATATAGATCCCCGTTTCTGTTTTGCGTTTGTGCATCATTATTGTTGAAATGGTTTTCCTCCCCCGGGAAACTCTAAAAAACCGGAATGATGGGTCAGCCAAAAGGTTAATGAAGTTTTTCACGGATAGTTCGCGGCATGTCATTACTTCCTGGTTCAAGACCTGGAGCCAAGCTTTGAGATCGTGTTGTGTTATTACTTCTTCAAACAACAATTCGGGATGCGGAACCGGCAAGCGGAAGGGCGACATCCTTTCCAGATGCATCCCCCGCCAGAGATTAACTTTCCGGATACCGTGCTCTCCGGCAAATTCCTCAAATTCAGGGTCCTCATCCATAGGTCGCATCCAAAAGTATGGGAGGGTATCATCTTTCATCCGGTTAAAAATCTGCAACAGGCTCGACCGCGACATTTTTCCTCCCCCGAGAATATAACTGGGCCATTCCATTGCTGCATTGGAAACATACCTTGCCGAGGAAACCATGCCGATTTCAAAACCTGCGATACGGCCTATACCTTGATAGAAAGAATACAGATTGTTACGGTTCATTTCCCTGATAGCCTCGATTCCTTTCATTTTTTAGGGAATTAAATTACCTCACAACCAAGTTCTTGCCAATCATTGCCTTTAACATGTAATAGAGATACTCCGTCTTGAGCACTGCAGTGGCCGAATGTGCTGACTTTTCAAAAGGTATCCGCTGAAAATGGAAAGCCTGCTTTTCGTGTTTCAGGCCTGCGCTGCCAAAAATCGCATCCGGTTGATTTTGAAAAACCGCATTGATAACGCGGGCCGGAATACCATGATCGGTAAATGGGAATGCGAAAAATTTCATGGGAGGGGAAAACCGTTGCTCAATGTCCTCAAGGCTTGCTGTTACTTCAAATTTCATCTGTTCTTCATTGAGATCGGTAAACCTCGGATGATCGTAGCTGTGGGCACCGATATGGTATCCTTTTTTCTGCAGGTCTCCGATCTCCAAAGCCGTAAGGTAGGGCCTTACTTCTGCCAGGTAACGGGTTATATCGAATCCTGTCAGGTCTGCTAAAGCATCCAATTTACTTTTATGCAGATACCCGACACGTAATATTGCAGCAAGAACTTTAGGCTTGTCGAATGCTCCAAGACCTAAAATGTTAGCTATTTCGGCTTCGGGGAGTGAATGTTCGCTTGCTTTTTGAATAATATCGCAAAGCACGCTTGCCTTATAGCGGAAAAACATGGCCCTGTTGTCGATAAACGCATTGTTGAGAAAAAATAGTGCAGGAATACCTTTTTTGCTCAAAATTGGCTCTATTACCTCAGCCACTTCTCTCAGCCCATCATCAAAACTCAGAATAAAACCGGGTTTCTTGCGCTTTCGTAGTTTTCCCGGGGCGCGGAGTATTTCGGGTGACAAAGGATCGAAATACTTGCAGAGTTCATCAAGGTCACGTTCAAACTCCGCTGAAGTTTTAATCCGGTACAAATGTCTGAGGTGGGCCGGACTTTCGTTGCTCACCGCATGATACAATGGAAAAATCAATTTCTGTCCCGTTGCGCCAATCATAAGTTTCAGGGGAAGGGCTGGAGAAACAAGTGATAATATCTGCCGGGCTTTATCCATCAGGGTTTAATGATTTTATTCAGGGGAAAGGGCAATCGGTTAATTCTTAGGCTTGGATAAGGACGGTTAACCGCGCCGAATCCTTCGAAGAAACGTGCAATTCCGGGAATGTTTGAACCCTCGAAATCCAGAAGGTAAGAGCTTCCTGCAAATTCTTGAATAATACGGTTTACAATGGCAAACATGGCTTTTTTTTCTTTACCCAGGGGATTGGAAACGGGGATAAGGTAGTAAAATCTTTTCTCATCGCGAAGAAAGAAAACCGCTGCACAGGTATTCCCCCCGGATGCAGCTGTACAAACAAGGCCCGCATTGTGGTCCATAACCGTGTTTATAAAATCATGAATTCTTTGTGTCGGAATCCTCCTTCGGTTTGATCCGGTGTTTTCCAATTTAAGATGCAGCAGCTCATCCACACTCCCTGTCAAACTAATCCTAAGGCCTTTTGACTTCTGAAGGTTTCTGCCGGTATTTGCCGAAAAACGCGATGTAAGCGAACTATAATCGCTGTCGAGCGGGAGTACAAAGTTATTGTTCATGCTGAAGGTAAAACGTTCAGACACAATTTCATTTTCGGAATTCAGGTTCAGGGCTACGTACCTGAATTGCTGAGGTATGGAATTTAAAAACGCCTCTGTTTCAGGAGCTGAAAGTCGATTTTTTGAATAGACACCAAATTGCTGGGCATAGATAGGCTGCATGACATACTGAATTCCATACTTTCTTTTTAGGGGGAGGGGCATTACGGCGGCATATCCGTCTTGCTCAAGTCCGCACCAACCGGGGGAAACCAGGTCTAGATACCAACTCATTCCATAAATGAGACCATTCGGGGAGTTACTCACGCACCGGTCCCATTCCCTTCGGTCGATTTCGGAATTTTGAAGAAAGCGGATCATCATGACTTGCTTTTCAGTGTTTCGAGCATCTGAACATAGACGTTTTTCCAACCTTCCCATTCGGCATAATCGCTCAGACTGTCGTTGTGCCATACCGGAATGAACCAGCCTCCGGCCTTTTCAACAATGTCGATATAGGTGTTTATGATGTCCATACTTTCCTCAGGAACTTTGTGAAGATAATCTTTCAAGGTTCTGTCCATGAGGGTAAAGGGCCATATTCTAAGCGAAGTCCTTTGCTCTTTCTTCAAATCGTAGAAATAAAATGGAGTGCAGACTCCCGCCCTGAATCCGGGTTGTCCGGGATATCCCATGGAATAATCGTTTTGAATCCCCAGGTTTATAAGGTTGGTGTAGGTTTCAGGAAGCTTAAGTTTGAGGAAATGCTGACGGGAGTTTTTCAGGGGATAGGGAAGCAATTCCCTGAGGGTGTCAAACTCGCTTTTCAGAATATGAATCCCCTGATTGGAGCGATAGGATGGGTGCATTCCAAGTTGATAATCGGTTGCCAGGCCCGAGAAAAGGGCTCTCCACTCGGGGTTGTCGGTGGCACTGTTGGGATCGTATTTTGCAGGTTTGCCAGAGAGTGTAAAGAGCAGGAGTTTTTCCGGGAACTCTCTGTGGATCTCTCGAATTGCATCGAAGGTGAAAAAAGGATCGGGCTCATCGCCTTTAAGCACGCTGATCCGCTTTTTGAAATCCTTTCCCCTGAAAAAGGATGCCGCCAAACCACCCCATACCCTGTAGCGTCCTTTATTCCTGAAAGCCCAGGCGTGATCGATATCGATTGTTGTGATCCAGTGGAACTTGTTTTTCTTGGTTTTCAATGCTGGATAATACCTTCGGATCACAGAAGCAAGTTTAATAGTCCAAAGGTTCACCACCGGAAGGTCGAGAAACCCGGCGCGGAAAGCAAGCGATTCGCGGGCAGGAAAACGACCGTGGGCATCATGGGAATAGTCGAGGTATTCCTCATAGCGGCTCAGCAGCCAGAACGATGCAGAGAAAATATCGAAGGGTACCGGGTATTCGGGATTATCGGAAAAAAGCACCGTAAGCCCATCCCAGACTCCCGTTTCAATGCTTCTGCCTTTGATGTCAGTCTCACCAAGAAGCCCTGTCGGACGGATACAAAGTTTGCCTGTCAAATTAAGGTTTGTGTAATAGATTACAGGACCTTCGAATGCGTTGGCATCATCCAGACTTTGGGTCTGGTTCATTTTCAGCCCAAGCAGGTCCGAAAGCAGATAACTGAAGATATAATCAGTCCGGCTGTTTCGTGTTTCACTGTATATAAGAATCTCGTCGCTCATTATATTTCGAGTCTTGCAAGGGTAATTCCGGCTCCTCCCCTTTCAACCTGCTCATCGCCGAACCATTCAATAAGTTTGTTGGCTTTGAGTTGCTGCCGGATCAATTCCCTTAAAATTCCGTTGCCTTTTCCATGCAAGATACGAAGTTCCCGCCTCTGAACCATAATTGCCTCATCAATAAATTCAGCCAGAATTTGCAAAGCCTCATCGGCGCGCTTTCCTCGGAGATCGATATCCGGGCTGAACGACAGCTTCCTCTCGCCGATATTCCAGCTTCCCAAGTCGCTTGCCGAATAAACTTTTTTGGCCAGTTGCTTATATTTTTCGGGGGATATTTTTGCGAGATTATCAGCTTGAACTGTTGTCTGGATATTACCAAAAGCAACGGTGAACTTTTTCCCGTTTACCTTTAAAACCTGACCGGGAGTTTCTTGCCCTGCCATAAGCACATAGTCCCCGCTTTTAATCTGGGTGTCAGTTTTTTCTTTAACAGCAGGTTTTCGGATAAGTTTCGGCCTGTGCTGCACGAGCGACTCTTCCCGTTTCTTCAAATCCTCCAGCTTTTTCTGCAGCTCGTCTTTTTCCTGATCAACTTTTTCGATCTCCTGTCTGAAATCCTCAAGTTTCTGTCGTGCTTCACGGGTCTTGAACTTATCGGCTTCGGCTTCCCTGATCTCACGAATTGTGTTCTCGATCTGCTTATTGGCTCCAGCGAGTATTTCCGAGGCTTTTTGCTTGGCTTCCTGCAGGATCCGCTTCCTCAGTTTCTCGCTGTCGCTGAGTTCCTTATCGTACTGTTCAACCAGGCCACCCAGTCGTTTTTCGGAAATGCGGATTCTGTCGCGTTTGTTCTCCCAGTATTTCTTGTCGCGGATAATGTCGCGCAAGTGCTTGTCGAAGTCGATATGATCCTGACCCACACGGTCCTTGGCTTTTTGAAGTATCTCTTCCGGAAGACCTATTTTTCGGGCTATCTCAAAGGCAAAAGAGCTACCGGGTCTTCCAATGGCAAGTTTGAAGAGAGGACGTATTTTTTCAGTATCGAAAAGCATGGCTCCATTCACAATACCATCGGCTGATGCAGCGAAATGCTTCAGGTTGGTATAGTGTGTAGTAATAAC
>CAMAZH010000183.1 GCA_945863035.1 Chitinophaga pinensis
CACCGCCATTTCCAACCGACATATAAGCTATGTTTGACATATAAAGGTTATCTGAAATTGTCCAGAAGTCTTTAATTGTATATTGAGGTTTGTGGTAAATATTTATTCTCTCCGCAAAAGGTTCTGATTTGGCATCGGCGTTGCCGTCCGTTCGCGCAAGGTATCCCCAGTGTTGATTAAACCTCAAACCTCTGCCAATTCCTTCATCAAGTTTTGCCCTGTTTTCGATTACATCGAGGGAATCGGACTTGCTCATTCCCGGCTGATACGCAAGATTTATACCCAACTTTTCGGCATATGCTGAATCATAAACCCCAATCGGGAGCTGGTAGGCTCTCTGACCATGAGACTGCGGAGCTCCATAAGCAGATGCGGAAAGTATATGGTTCCCTAACTTTTTATCAATTTTCAAATAATAGAAAAAGCCTTTTGTCCAAGTCTGGTCTACCCATCCGTTTCCTGTTTTATAAGAGCCCGCGGCTGAAAATCCCCATCCGTTTTTTAATACTCCGGAGCTGTAACCAAACGATGTGTTAAGATAACCGTCTGATCCGACTTCCTGCTTAAGGGAGCCTTCCTTCTTGGAATCCAATCCCTTGGTGATAATATTTATGGTTCCTCCAACAGATGGTAAAGCAAGTTTTGAAGCGCCCAATCCGCGCTGAACCTGAATTGATCGGGTAACCCCGTCAAGGCCGAACCAGTTTGACCAATATACCTGTCCGGTTTCCATATCATTTACGGGCACTCCATCCAATAGAACGCCCACATTTCTCGCGCTGAAACCTCTGATTGTCACTGAAGCATCACCGTCACCTCCGCCTTGCTGGGTAGCATAAACACCTGGTGTTTTATTCAAAAGCATTGGAATATCCTGGTTTCCCAGATTTTCCTGTAACACACTTGGGCTTATATTTGAAAAAGCGATGGGCGTTTGTCTTGACCGGGCAACATCGGCAACAACTGTAACCTCATCGATTTCTTGTGCCTTAAGGGCCACATCGAAAACCTGATCCTGATCAGTTACCGTGACATTAATTATGTTGTGTTCAAATCCAACATAGGAGAACTGAATTGAGTATTTGCCCGGGGCAAGTTTCAATATGTAATTTCCGCCTAGATCGGTGATTACCCCCATTCCTTTTGCATAGGTCACGTGAACGCCGATAAGCGCATCAGCTGGATTCGTTAAATCATATACTCTTCCACTTACTTTAAACTGCTGCTGACCGAAAAGCAACAATGGGAATAATGCGAGTAAAATTGAAAGCCGTTTTTTCATTCGAAAATAGTTTATTTAATTAATTGGCCTCATGAAACTTCCATGCGCCTAGCTTCCTGAGTTATGCGTAATTTTCATGTCCTTTTGTGCCTCCTCCATCTGAATTAAAAATTGTGGCATGGAAGTTTCATTTTGTGTTTTTCTTGCTAATGCGCCTCATCCCAGCCCTTCCACTTATTTAGTGGGCATCTGCAGGTTAAATTATTATGATTTTCGCCTATTAAAAACATACGATAAGCAAAATCAAACATTTAACTATTTGCCCAATCTTAAGGAAGGGCTGGAGAGGAGCCTTTATGAGTTTTATAAATACCGAATTTACCGAACGATTAGTTTGCTTACACCCTTTGAATTATCACTGTAAACAACAGATACCATAAACACACCTTTCAGATCGGATGCTAATTCCACATCGGTTGACAGAATTCCTGATTTAAGTGTTTTTCTGTAAACTTCGCGGCTGGCAAGATCATTGACAATAATTGTTTTGATCTCTTTTACAGAAGATACAGTAAACTGTTTGCCATCAACAGGATTAGGATACAGCACGGGAGAAATATTCGCAAAAGAAACCGAGGTTGTTTGATTTGTGATTGTCAATTCATAAGCACCTTCAACTTCAGAGCCATCAATTGCCGTGCAACGCACAGTAACTTTTCCGTTTCTGATTCCGGTTACCAATCCTGTCTGGCTGATGCTTGCTAAATTTTCATCGCTTACACTCCACTTATATCTAAGGGTCGGATCATAGCTTACCTCAGGGAATACTTCAGCTATAAACTGAAGACTGCCCCCGTTAACATTAATGGCCGAACCTCCTGAAGGGCCTATGTTAATTACCGTTACAGGTTCAGAAATAATTACCGTCACATCAACAGGATCAGACTGTGAAAAGCCGTCATTTACAGTTGTTTCCAGATAAAATATTGCTTTGATATTGGGAAGCAGGCCACGGTTATCCACAACCGTTAATTCTCCTGTACTTCTGTTTAATCCGAAAGGTTCGTATCTTTTGTCTGCAACCAAAGGATTACCATCGTCAACGTATACAAAATTGCCATAATCCACATAGTATCGAATACTATTTCCTTCAGTATCAGTGGACGATAAAAAACCTAAAGACGTTCCATTTTCAGCAGTAGGCCTAACGAAAAATAGAGTATTGGTCGCATTGATAACAGGAGTGTTATTTAATGGTGCTATGTCGTTTTTATGCCAACCAAGATTTTTGAATGTATTGGCAGACAATGTATCCCATTCCGCGAGGGTGTTAAAAAGAGAAGGATTAACAGTTATTCCGGTTTTTACAGAAGATTTTCTGATAAGAGTATGATCAGCAGTTAATGCAACCCCTAAACCGCTAAAGTAGGGGGAAACATCTGTCCACGCTTCAATAGTCAGGGCTGATCCGGGAATTGCGGCTTTTGCAGGTGCCGGGCCACCCCATCTTCCGAAAATGTCAATAAAAAGCCATTCCTCGCCGGATTTTTTTTCTAATACTACCGCATCGTTGCCATTGAAATACATTGTTTTGGAAATTGCATAATCAGGACATGCAAAAGTGTCGGCGCGTTGTGCAAGTTGAGCCCAAACAGGAGCTTCCTGACCTGTTCCTTCAGGGTCTCTCTTATCTCCCACGATCACATATGAACTAAAGGGTGATAGGCTCCTGTTCGGAAGCAAAAACGTCCAGGAAAGTTCAGCGGGAGGAGTTTCCAAACCGTTAGAATAACGGGTCAAGCGATAGCTGCCCATATTGATTGCCGCATTGGTAGGATTGTAAATCTCCAAAGCCTTATTGGTGGACCATCCTTCAACATATTCGGAAATAATTAAATCAGTTTGAGCCTTGCCGGATATTACCATTGCCAGCATTGTAAAAAGGAGAAGAAGTTTTTTCATGTTTATTTTATTTAAATGTTGATTTTTCGGCTATTGGTTTTCTTTAATAAGTTTGAAACACTCTTTATGATTTGAATAATATAAAGTCAAAATATATGCTCCTGCACTCAGGTTGCCCATGCTAACTCTGACATTATTTCCCGGGCTAATCACTTCTTGAAAAATTCTGCCGGTCACATCCCTGATATCCAATTTCCCAATATTCCTGACAGATGAAATATAAAGAATACTTGAAACTGGATTAGGGTAAATTTTTATCTTATTTGCACTTAAATCAGCGTTGTCGGTTTTTGGTAGTGGAAGAACATCGATGTCATCTAGTCTTCGCGGAGCAATTTTCGGGGTTGCGTTTAGTTGGATAGCAATTCCGGTAATATTCGCTGAATCGGGGATGCTCAGGTTCAGGTAATCGGCGTTTGCAAATTCAGTGCGCAAAACGATCAAATCTGCTCCATTTCTTAACGTGTAGTTTTGCAATTCCTGAAATTTTTCGCCACTCTGATCAAATTCCAATTGGTTGATTTTTATCAAACGGGATTCGTATTTCTCGATATTATCGTTAAACTCATCGACAGTTAGCAAAATTGGAGTAAGGATATTGCTTTTTGAAGTTTCAGGGCCGGGATCTTCCGTGGGATGAAATTGCAGCATTCCGTAGTTTTCTTCCAGATAGCCTGTAAGACCGGTAATGCCATCTCCCTCTTTAAAACCTGTTGTGATTTTGCCAAAGGGGTCGTCGATTTCTATTCCCGCTCCCTCATCCTGAACATATTTTATATTCCGGTTGAATACTTGATGCGTCAGAACAGTTTCGGAAGTGATCTTAAAAACAGTGCCATCTGCACGATAAGCCTGGCGCAAGGCGGAAATACTGCCAAGCTCGGAGAATTGCCCTATGATTACAATAAGAGCAGAACCGCTGACTCCTGAGCCATCGGTTGATTTGGCGGTTACTAAAACTTTACCGTTTCTTTTGGCTGTAAGTATGCCATTCTGAGTTATTCCGGCAATATCCGTATTATCGACATCCCATTCTATGGCTTTATTACTGGCATTTTCGGGTTTGATTCCGGCTGTCATCTGCAAGCTTCCCAAATTAAGGAAAATGGTATCCTGCCCGGCCAATCCATCCACTGTGATTGAGTTTACCGGTAAGGTGCCGCTTTGATTAAGAGTTGTAACCTTAACCGAATCGGCCATTCCGGAACCATCCATGGTAAATGCGCGAATCCAGCAGGTACCGTCGTTGAATGCAAGAACCAGACCGTTCTGATCAACCGATGCCACAAGGTTTTGGCTGGAAGACCATAGTAGTTTTTGGTCGGTTGCGGTTATAGGAAGGATATCTGCCAGAATCTGTAGTGTTCCCCGATCGGTTTTAATAGAATCCTGACCGGTGTTAGATAGCTTAATCCCGCTGATAAGAACAATAGGACGGAAGAAATGCCGCCCAAGACTATCGGCAAAGTCGGTTGGTTTAACAATCCATTCCGAATCAATTTCATTGGTTCCTCTGGATATATCCCAATTGCTATTACCTTTTTCGATGCTTGATTTTCTGATAAGGGTATGGTTTGCAGTTGCCGAGAGTACTCCGGCCACATCCCATCCGCTTCCCGGATCCACTCCGGGTATTCCGATAACATCCACAAGCACTGTGTCGACAGCTGAAATCCTCATCAGGCCAATTGCATCGTTTCCGCTGAAAGGAGGTATATCCAGCTCATCGGCGTCATCAAGACTAAACCCGACGGCAGTGAATTGGCTGTTTGCAAGGGTGCGTGTTTTTTTAGGAGGGATAAACGAGCCGGAAGGAAAACTTCTCCAATTCATATCCCATTGACTACCGTTTGCCGAGTAAACCAGGCGATAGGCTGAGAGGTCAAGGGCGACATCTCCCGGATTAAAAATCTCAAGGGCTTTATTGTTGCCGTTCCCTTCAATATATTCAGAAAAAAACACATCTGTCCCGTTCTGCGCCATGCTGGCAACAGACAAAAATACCAGGATGAAGAAAGGGATGATGCGCTTCATTGGAAGGTGATAAAATAACAGAGAAAAAGAAGGGCCCGAAGGCCCTTCTTATTATGAATCCTTATTTCTTAACGAATTTCAGGGTTTGGCTTTCTGTTCTCAGGAAGTACATTCCTTTGCGCAGATCGCTGATATTAAGAATAACTTCATCACCTGTTATCTCAATGTTACGTAAAACTTTCCCAGTGATATCCATTATTTCAAGACGCTTTACCTTCGCTAATCCGCTAATTGTGATTTCATCAATAGCCGGTATAGGGTATATGTTGAGTTTAGCATTTCCAGCGTTGGAAATCCCTGTATTATCAACAGTAAAAACAATTGTATAAGTCTTGACCGTTGTCCCATCTTCAGCAGTAACAACAACTTTTGTGGTTCTTTCTGCTTCTGTGCCAAATAGGTTAGTTGCATTTGTAACAACCGCAGCGGCTTTTGCATCTGCCAGGATATATGTTACTTCTGGTACTGCTGATGTAGCAACAGGAAGCAGAACTGCATAATTCAAATTTCCTGAAAGGAACCCGTTAACACTTGTCCCATTGACAGAAAGCTTAGACAAGTTGGCAACTGAACTTGGAACATAAACGGTAATAACTATTGTATATGTTTTCTTAGTCGTTCCATCCTGAGCGGTTGCAATAACCAGTTTGGTATTATCCAAAATGGTTGCAGGGGTAATACCGTCAGCATCAAAAACGTTGAAAGTAGCTCCAGCTGCTATGGTCAGATTTCCTTTGAAGGTGGCTAAATCATCAGCCTCAGGTATATCTTTAATAACTGAAGTTGCAAATTCCACTGTATAAACAGAAGATGTTATTTCTGCGCTTGTTGATGTGATATCTGCAGAGCTTCGAGCGGTAATTTGCATAGTACCATTGAATTCTCCAACCAAACAGACAGCTGTTACGGGTGAAAGAGGTATTTCTGTACCAATATAATCA
>CAMAZH010000184.1 GCA_945863035.1 Chitinophaga pinensis
TTCCCGGTAATGCCAGGAACTTTCTCGTACGAGTGGCTTATTGACTGCAGAGCGTAAACCTTTTTTTTGATTACAGCAAGATCTTTTTTTTGAGAGTCTCTTTCAGCACTTTTAACCGGATTTATTGTTGAGCTGATAATTTTCTCCAGGAATCCAGCCTGCTGGTCTGTTGGGGTTTGGGAATCCGTCCGGGGTTGGCCCTTTGATTCCTTGCTGATTTTTCGTTGTTCTTTCCGGCTCAGTTTTAATGTTGGGGAGGATTCTTTTCCTGCGGATTCTTCTTTTGGCTCAGGGGAGTCGATTTTTGTATTAGATCCGGAAGGTTTTTCAGGGATGCTTTTTACACTGTATTCTCGTTTTTCTTTCAGGAGGTATAGACCTTCGCTTGTTCCGACGTAAAGCTGTTCGTTGAAATGCGCGACCTTAGTAAGGCTGCCACTGAGTCCGGGATACCAGGTGAGGTTTGTAACGCTCAGCTGATTGTCTATTCTGGAGATGCCAAAGGAATGGCAGAGCCAGAGGCCCTGGTTTGTATCGGTGCCAAGGCAGAATATCTCATCATCGGGCAAGCCGGTCTTGTAATTGAGAATCGAAGAGGTTATTCCTGTTTTGTAGTCGCAGATTAAAACGCCTCCCATCAAACTCCCAATGGCAATTTTAGATCCTCCCAGATAGACTCCGTCGGTAATGTTGCTTGTGTTCAGGTATTCGGCATCGTCGATGGGAACAGGCGAAAATTCGGTTCCGTTAAAAAGGAATAACTTATTATCATCAGTGCCCACAAGGATTTTTCTCTCTTCGGCCTCAACGGCAAATACAAGCTTGGAGCGCGTGGAAAGCCTGTCGGCGAGAACGAGGCGGAATGTATCGTTTTCGGCTTTGTACAGACCTTTGCCATAAACCATGAAATAGAAATCATCTTTGAAAACAAAACTTCCACTGATCTCATTCTCGTAGGAAAACGCCCATTGGTTAAGCTTCCCGCTTTCAACTTGAGTATAAAAAATGCGGTTTCTGGCCATGAAATAGACCCTGTCTTCGGCTATCCTTATATCTGATATTTCACCTGTAACAATTGTATCACTTAGTAAGCGGTAATTGTATTTGCCTGTAACATCCAATTCCAATCGTCCGAAGCCGTTCCTGCAGCCAGCATAAACCGTTCCGTCAATGGGAGATTTGGTTAACACAACAGGGAAATAGGGGAGAGGCAGCAAATCCCAATTCCGCGAATCGAAGGTCAGAATTCCCATTCGGTTTGCAATCAGAATGTTCTGGTTGTTATCCTGAACGATATCGAAATTCTCGTTTTCTATCGATTCGTCAAAAGAAAACGCTGCCACAAAAGGAAAACCCTGCTGTGCATAACTAACAGCCGGCACGATAAGAAATACAAAAGATAAAACCAAAATTGCCTTTGAAATTACGGCTGACGTTTTCATCGAATTGTACAGATAACAGGTTACACTATAATTCCCTTCGATTTACTGAAAACAAAATACAAATCGGTTTCGGGCATTCACCTTAATTCAAAATATGCGCAATTGCCTTCAGATTCTTTTCGTTATCAATAATTTTCGCTTCGGGAGTATAAAGGAAATCAAGCAGATCGGCATACACCTCCATGATTTTGGGTCGTACCATTTTCATGGTAGAGTTCATCATGCGGTTCTCTTCTGTAAAACCCTCCGGCAAGATCCCGATTGCAGGCGGAAGCCAGCGTTGTGGAAACATATCCCCATATTTGCCATGATTGCGGTACTCATTCAGCTCGGCTTCGATAATCTTGAGAGCCGCTTCATGTCCTTCTGAACTGGCTGGATCTTTTCCGTGCTCGCGGATGATTCTTTTGAGGTTTTCCTTATTCGGGTAAACCATAACAACGGTATAAGGTTTCTGGTTATTGAAAAGCATTACCTGGTCGATGTACTTTGATGTTTCAAAGGCTTCTTCTATTCCTTCCGGGCTGTACTTCTCACCATCGTCGGAAATCAGAAGACTTTTGAAGCGTCCCAATACATAAAGGAACCCGTCTTTATCCATATAGCCCATATCCCCTGTATGCAACCATCCGTTTTTGAGGGTCTCGAGGCTTGTTTTTTCGTTTTTCCAATATCCTAACATAACATTCTCACCACGCACAACGATTTCTCCTTTTTCTCCCTGGGGAAGGGTGTTCCCGTCATCGTCGCAAATTTTCAGTTCGAGGTTGCTGGCCAGAAATCCCGATGATCCGAGCTTGTGCTTGTGCGCCGCGTTGGAGCTGATGATAGGGGCAGCCTCCGAGAGTCCATAACCCTGATACATGGGGATGCCAATAGCGTAGAAAAAGCGCTGCAGCTCTATGTCGAGCAGTGCGCCCCCGCCTACGAAGAATTCAAGATTTCCGCCAAATCCCTCTCTCACCTTTTTAAACAGGATGCTGTCGAAAAGCTTGTAATAGGGTCTGAGAATTATTCTCCATCCTTTTCCTTTATCATATCCCAAACCGTTGTAAGTATAGGCCACTTTCATAGCATGACGGAAAAGGCCTTCAATAACCGGACCCTTGTCGCGAATGCCTTTTTCGATGTTCTTTCTGAAATTCTTAGCCAGGGCAGGTACACTAAGTATAAAATGGGGTTTGATCTCTTTGATGTTTATGGGGATATTCTTCAGGGTCTCCATGGGAATGGTGCCCGCCTGAACCGAGGCCATGCTGGCGCCGGAAGCAATGATTGCATAAATACCGCAGGTGTGTGCAAACGAATGGTCCCATGGGAGGATCAGCAGCGTGCAGAACCAGGTGGGGATGTTCATAAGCGACAAGCCCTGATCAACATTGGCAGTATAATTCCTGTGACTCAGCATGATGCCTTTTGGGTCGGCAGTAGTGCCTGAGGTATAGCAGATATTGGCAATATCGTTTTCGGCAACAGATTGCCAGGTCTGGTCGAATTTCGCCTTGTTTTCGGCAAGATATTTTTTACCCAGCTCCAGAACGTCATCAAAAAAGAGGTCTTTGGGGCCAAATTCGGGGCGCATATCAAGATAGATGAATTTCTCAACTTCGTTGAGCTCATTTTTGATGCTTTCAAGCTTGCGGCTCTGTCCCCCGGAAATAATAACCATTTTAGAGCCGGAGTGGGTGATCCTGAATTTCAGATCCGATCCTTCCATTAACTTAACCGATAGAGGAACATTGATTGCACCGGTGTACAGGATGCCAAGCTCGCTGATTGCCCATGAATTGCGGCCTTCGGAAATAAGCGACACCCGGTCGCCTTTCCCGAGCCCAAGGCTCATGAGTCCGGCGGCAAACTGATGCACTTTTTCCCTGATTTCCGAGTAGCTCGAATGTACCCAGGTATCACCAATTTTCTCAAGCATCATTGGATTATCGGCGTATTTTTCGGCATATCCCTCAAAGAACTGGTTAATGGTTTTCATAGAGTAGGTTAATAGTTCAGGTA
The DNA here is from genome assembly GCA_945863035.1 of Chitinophaga pinensis. GTDB lineage: Bacteria > Bacteroidota > Bacteroidia > Bacteroidales > JACJXF01. The sequence continues at coordinate 3,453 of CAMAZH010000184.1, forward strand.
CGAATATAGGAATTTAGAATTTAGAATTACCAAGGTAGAAGGTAGAATTTAGATTTACCAAGGTAGAAGGTAGAATTTAGAAGGTAGAATTCAGAAGGTAGAATCTAGAAGGTAGAATTCAGAATTCAGAAGGTGGAATTCAGAATTTAGAATTTGCGAAAAATCCTAATTCTACCCTCTACCTTCTAAATTCTAACTTTAGATTTAACGAAAATCCAAATTCCACCTTCTACCTTCTAAATTCTACCCTTATTAATAAATTTATTTTTACATTTAGAATCTGAAAAAAAAAGCTAAACATGAACGATATTAAGAAACTAATGAGTGATTCGCCGATTGTACGCTGGTCGGTATTACTGTTTATCAGCCTCACAATGTTTGCCAACTATTATTTTTACGATGCGATATCCCCGCTCAAAAGCATAGTGCAGGAGAAACTTCTCTGGACTTCAAGCGATTACGGTTTCTTCATGTCGGCTTACAGTATTTCAAATGTGTTTCTTTTTATGGCCGTTATCGGGGGAGTTATCCTCGACAAGCTTGGAATCAGGATTACCGGCTTCATGTTCACAATCTTCATGGTTCTCGGGTCGGCTCTTACAGCCTACGGGGCCAGCGATACGTATCTGAGCGGCGGACCCGGGTTTCACCTGATGTCGTCGTTTCTTACCAGTTATTCTCCCTCGTTAAAAATGATGTCGCTGGGGTTTTTGTTTTTCGGACTGGGAGCTGAGACGAGTATTGTGGTATTTACCAAAGCTATTGTGAAATGGTTCAAAGGAAAAGAACTTGCTCTGGCTTTGGGAATGAACCTTTCCTTCGGACGATTGGGTCAGGCAGCAGCAATGATTGTTTCGCCCAAGCTTGCCGATCCCCAGGGCGACTGGACCCTGGCCATTTGGTTTGGTACTCTGCTTTTGTTTATCGGGTTTCTGACTTTCCTCGGTTATATGTTTTTTGACGCCCGTTTGGATAAGCAGGTGAAAATTAACGTTATGGACGAAACGGATGTTTTCAGGATGTCCGATCTGGGAAAGATTCTCTCAAACCGTTCCTTTATCTATATCGCTTTGCTGTGTGTGACTTTTTACAGCGCTGTGTTTCCCTTTATCAAATATGCTCCCGATCTCCTTTCCAACAAATTCGGCATGAGTGTGGAGAAGGCCGGGTGGATTGTTTCGATATTACCCTTCGGTACAATTTTGTTTACCCCTTTGTTTGGAACCTTTACCGACCGCAGAGGAAAGAGTGCAACCCTTATGATATACGGGTCTGTGCTTCTTGTAGTGGTGCACCTTATGTTCAGTCTTACCCGCATAAACCCGTATATCCCGATGTTTCTGCTGGGAGTGGCGTTCTCCCTCATTCCGGCTGCCATGTGGCCCTCGGTAACCAAACTGGTGGATGAGAAGAGGCTGGGCTCCGCTTATGGCTTGATGTTCTCAATTCAGAATATTGGGCTCTGGGCTTTCCCACTGCTTATTGGACTGGTACTTGACAAGTCGAATCCGGATGTTACCCCTGAGGCAATTAAAAACGGCAGCATGGTTTACGATTACACCAACCCAATCCTTATGCTTGCTTTTATGGGCGTTTTGGGAGTGTTCTTTGCAATTTTGCTCAAAAGAGACGACAAAGTTTCCGGCTTTGGACTGGAACTGCCGAATATTAAGAAATAGGGTAAGCGGAATTCTGGATAATTCAGTTTTTATGCGTCCGGAATATTAGGTTCTACTAAACGTTTTAATTTTTCCAACGATTCCTGCCAACCTAAATAGCACATTTCAATCGGTATAGCATCAGGAATTCCTTCTTGTGTTGCGAAAAGTTCTGTGCCGGATTTAACACTTTTTATTTCAATTGTTGTAATTATTTGACCCGGCAAATCAGGATCGTCAAATTGGTCGGTATATTTTAGCAACTCATTTGGAATAATCTCCAAATATTCGCCACCAAACGAGTGTCCATTCCCTGTGGTGAAATTAGTAAAGGTCATATTATATTTTCCACCAATTTTCAGGTCCATACTATTTACTTTGCATACAAATCCATAGGGAGGCAGCCATGAAGCCATTGCATCGGCATCTGTGAATGCTTTAAAGACTTTTTCCACAGGGGCTGTGAAAACCCTGTGGAGTTTAACGATGTTTTTAGCCATATTTCTGTTTTTTTGTTACTGTACAACAAATCTAATCTGTATTTTGTTGCGATTGGTTTTTGAACCCGGGGGCTAATCCCGTTAGGGATTGAATATGGGTATGGCAGTGTTAACCCCTACATATCTGCCCGGGCTCAGGCTTCAGTCTTTGGCTCACCAACCTAATTGAGTATTCTGGACAAAGTGTACAATGATTCTGGAGTAAAGTGTACAATCAAAAAAGGGATTAATTTGTAATATAAAAATACGTTATTTTTTCTTTCTAAGCGACGGTCCTTTTAAATCAAATCTATGGGCATTTACTGCCAATCTG
>CAMAZH010000185.1 GCA_945863035.1 Chitinophaga pinensis
AAAGTGCCTAAAGTGCCTAAAGTGCCTAAAGTGCCTAAAGTGCCTAAAGTGCCTAAAGTGCCTAAAGTGCCTAAAGTGCCTAAAGTGCCTAAAGTGCCTAAAGTGCCTAAAGTGCCTAAAGTGCCTAAAGTGCCTTAAAATCTTAAACAACCTGGTGGCCTAAAACTCTAGGCACTCTAGGCACTCCAAACTCTAGGCACTCTAGGCACTTCAAACTCTAGGCACTTCAAACTCTAGGCACTTCATAAGAGCCTAAAGTGCCTTAAAATCTTAAACAACTTGACAGCCCATAACTCCAGACACTTCAAACTTCAAACTCCCCCAATCCCATGCTAAAACCTTCCTCCATTCTTTTTGAAGACAACCACCTGCTTATCGTGAACAAAGGGGTTTCGGATATCGTGCAGGAGGATAAGACCGGCGATGAATCGCTTGAGCAGCAGGTAAAAGCTTTTATTAAGGAGAGGGATATGAAGCCTGGTCAGGTTTTCCTAGGTGTGGCACACCGGATAGACCGTCCTGTAAGTGGGGTGGTCGTATTTGCCAAAACCAGCAAAGCTCTGGCACGCATGAACGAAATGTTTCAAAGTCGGGAAATACAAAAGATCTATTGGGCTATCGTAAAGGAGAAACCTCAACCCGATGTGGGCTTGTTGGAACATTACATCACTCGCAACAACCAAAAGAACAAAGCCTTTATTCACAATAAGGAGGTAAAGGATTCAAAAAATGCCGTCCTGTCGTACCGTGTTATCGGGAAATCGGACAACTATTACCTGCTGGAAATAGAACTCCACACCGGACGGCATCACCAGATCCGTGCCCAGTTGGCTCACATCGGCTGTCCGATCAAAGGGGATTTGAAATACGGATTCCCCCGATCCAATAAAAATGGAGGAATAAGTTTGCATTCGCGAAGCATCCGTTTCTTGCACCCGGTTAAAAAAGAAGAGGTTTACATCGAAGCTCCTGTTCCCGAAGCCGATCTCTTTGGGATTTTTCTAAAGGGATAGACAACTTTGGAAATTGTATGGTTTATTCTACTTTAACAGATAAGAAAAATCACAGCTTGATTTTTCTGTCTGCTCGCTTTAGGGGGGCAGGGAGGAAGTCATCGGAAATGTCGAACTGTTAAAGAAAATTAATAGAGCCGGTTTTTACAGATTCATTTATTAATCCAAGTTCTCGAAAGGCATAGGGAGGAGATCCCGGGCATCGCTGACGATTTCAATTTTTTCCCTCCCTGCCAATATCACTTTCATAGGTTTTCCTGTTCTGTTGCGTGCTTCCAATAATACCTGCCGGCAAGCGCCACAGGGGTATGCGGGCTGATTTATGATCTTTCCGTTAACGCTTGCTGTAATAGCAATAGCCTTCACTTCGACTCCGGGAAACTGGGCATTGGCATAATAGATCGCGGTTCTTTCGGCGCAAATGCCTGAAGGATAAGCAGCGTTTTCCTGGTTGTTGCCAGTAATAATTTCACCGTTTGCGAGCAAAACAGCTGCTCCCACGCTAAAACCGGAATATGGGGCATAGGCATTTGAAAGTATATCCCTGGCTTGGATAACCAATTCCTGATCGGCATCAGAAAGTTCGGCTATACTTTGGAATTCGTTGAATTCTATTATAATTTGTCTTTTTGTCATTGGTTTTTATTCTTCAACCAAATAAGCAAAACTTTGTGACTTATCAAAATATTTAAGGAATTTCCATTCTCATCTGAGGCAGCAGACGAAGGCTTAACCGAAAATTACACGACCAATCTGTTGTATAGGTTAACAAGCTATCTCTATAACCAAAACATGGGTAGTCTTTCACCCAGGCTTTTCGACTCTGCATTTCATTTGTTAGTAATTTAATCCGAAACATCGCGTTTGTTACTTTAAATTTGCGGAGTAAAAACAGAACTATGAATCTGATGAAAATACCTGGGATATTGTTGATTGCAGTATTGTTAGGAAACCTGGCAAGTGCTCAGAGTCCGGCAGCTAATCCCAGACAATTGTATGTTGAGGAGTATAAAGATCTGGCGGTTAAGGAAATGCTCCGAAGTGGGGTGCCGGCCAGCATCACGCTGGCTCAGGGAATGCTCGAATCGAACAACGGGAATTCCACACTTGCTAAAAAGGCCAACAACCACTTCGGTATCAAGTGCCACAGCAATTGGAAAGGAGGCACGGTTTACCACGACGATGACCATAAAGGGGAGTGTTTCAGGAAGTACAAATCGGTTTATGAATCGTATCAGGATCATTCGGATTTTCTGATGAGCGGCTCCCGCTATAGTTTCTTATTCGAATTGGATATGACTGACTATAAGGCTTGGGCACGGGGGCTCCAAAAGGCAGGATATGCAACCAGTACGACTTATGCTGCCAAACTAATCAGAATTATTGAGGAAAACGGACTTCATCAATACGACCTTGAGGGTGCCGGAACAGCCAATGCGCGCAGAACCCGAAAAAAACCCGGGGATCCCAATACCGAGGCTCTTTCCACAAATGAAATTTTGATAAGAAATCGGGTAAAATACATAATTGTCAAGCCTGACGACAATTTCAGAACCCTTCAGGAACGATTCGACCTATTACCTTTTGAGATCTATAAATACAACGATTTTGCACGAGATCAGGAGTTGAAAACCGGACAAGTGGTTTACCTGCAGCCTAAAAGAAATAAAGCAGAAGTTGGTAACGACTGGCACACTGTGAAGGAAGGGGAGACCATGGCTGATATTTCGCAGAAGTATGCTGTGAAAGCGGAGAAGTTATATAGTAAAAACCTTTTGGCTCCGGGTACTGAAATTAAAGCCGGGGATAAAATCTCACTTCGGAAGCAACTCCCGGGCGTAAAACCAATGGTAAAAAAGGAAAGCCAATTTTTACCCGATGAGGAGGAAGGCGAACTTAGGTTTGAGTTTGATGAGTAGAGACCATTCCGGAATCGGAAATAGTAGAAATCAGTATTTTGAAAGTCTGACAAGTCTGATTCCGATCTTATTGAGTATTCGCTTTACGTTGTATTATTGTCGTATATATTTCCATTATTAGGATTTATTGCTTTAATTTGCGACATAATTTTAAATGAATGTTTTTTTTTAGTTCATTTTTCACAGGACTGCCGATTTTGATCATGGCATTCATGTATATGTTGTATTTTGGTGTTTATGCCCTGAATAAGCCGCGAGACATTGAAAATGACATTGTACCTGATATTGTGCAGGAGTTTGCTGAGGATGTGAACGAAACTATCGGGGACGACACATTCATTTATGAGGATTATTATAAATTCCAGCAGCAAACCGCTTGTATTGCTGCGCCTAATATTGATTTTCAGGAACATTTCATAATTCCTCCCCATAATATTGCCGAAAGGGAACCTTGTTCCCACTGCTTTCCAAATAAACTATACTCCCGCCCCCCTCCAGTTATTTGCTGAGGCAGTTTCTATTGCTGGATCATTGCATGATTCCCGCTTACCTTAAAAATCTTCAGCCTTAATCCAGAACCAGGAAAAAGAGCTTTGATTTTTCCGGGCTGCCATTCGAGAATTCTTTATAGTGGACATGAGTTGCATTTTTATCCGGTAGGATTTATTGCGGGTTCATTGTCCCATTAAAAACAAAGTTTTTCAGCAAATAAATAAACAATATTTTATGAGAAAGCATACCAGATATCTTTTTGTTGTATTGATGCTTATCAATGTAAAAGCAGGAGCGCAGGAATTTACCTTTGCTAACGACAGCATAACCACAAGGCGTATAGACCTGGGAGAGCTTGTTATTAGCGGTTCCAAGGAAAATGTAACATTTAAGTCGATACCCGCCTCGGTTTCCATAATTTCCTCCGGCAGCATAATCGACAATGAGATCCAGACCCTTAGTGATATTTCCTCCACTGCACCCAACTTCTTTATGCCCGATTATGGCTCCAAGCTTACATCCCCGGTGTACATAAGGGGTATAGGCTCACGAATTAACTCTCCATCTGTGGGTTTGTATGTCGATTATGTACCCTATTTCGAAAAGGCTGCATTCGATTTCGACTTTTTTGATATCAAGCGTATTGAGGTACTCCGGGGCCCACAGGGAACTCTCTTTGGCCGAAACACGATGGGCGGAATAGTGAATATCGTTACCCTTTCCCCATTGGAATACCAGGGAACCCACTTGAATCTTTCAGCCGGAAATTATGGAAGCTACCTTGCAAATGTAGGACACTACAATAAAATCAACGACAAGTTCGGATACTCCCTGGCATTGAATTTTATTCACAACGATGGCTTTTTCACAAACCAATACTCGGGCAATCAGGTTGACAAGCTCAATTCCTATGGTTTGCGCAACCGGTTGATTTATAAGTTTTCCGACAAGTTGAGCGTTGAAAACATCCTTGGCTTCGAACTCAGCAAACAAGGTGGTTACCCCTATGCAATCTACAACGACTCACTCGATGTGGCCGAAAAAATCAACTATAATCAATACAGTTCCTATAACAGAACTTTGTTTTCTGATGCCTTGCTGGTAAAATATTCCGGAAACAAATATGAGATGGTGGCAACAACTTCTTTTCAATATCTTGACGATATTCAGGATATCGATCAGGATTTCACTCCCGACTCTCTTTATTTTATTTCCCAGACTCAAAACCAAAACATGCTTTCGCAAGAGGTCGTAATTCGTTCCAGCGGCGATCCGAAATACAAGTGGCTCTTTGGAGGATATGGTTTTTATCAGGGCTTTGATAATGTTGTGGATGTGGATGTTTATGCTTCAAAAATGAGTTATGTGAAGTCGTATGATCATATTATCAAGGGTATGGCCGTGTTCCATCAGTCAACGATATCCGATTTCCTTATCAGAAACCTTGCGGTTACCGGCGGAATAAGACTCGATACGGAGCAGGATCTGCTGGATTACCAATACGACCGGAATCTCAGGGGAGTTCAGGCAAATTTGGCGGATACGGTTTATCCCGCTTTAAAATCGCTTGAGGTAATCCCTCGCCTGGCTGTAAATTATAAAGTGAAAAACAGTAATTATTATGTTGTTATTGCCCGGGGATATAAGACAGGTGGTTTCAATACGACTTTCGAAAGGCCGGAAGATCTTTCCTTCGACCCTGAATATTCCTGGAATTATGAATTCGGCGTGAAGACTCCCTTGTTGAAAAGCCATCTGTATGCCGATATTGCCCTTTTTTATATCGACTGGAAAAATCAGCAGATTTACCAGACGGTACCCAGCGGCAGGGGATCGATGCTCAAGAACGCCGGACATTCAGCCAGTAAGGGACTTGAAGTTTCATTAAAAACAGTTCCCCTGAGAGGATATGAATTTACTGCAGCCTATGGATACACCCATGCAACCTTCCTTTCGTATGTTGTCGATTCATTAACCAATCATAATAGCAATTATTTACCCTATGTTCCGCGTAATACAATATCTTTGCAGGCTTCAAAATCAATAAAACTCAGCGATAATTCCATCCTCGACAATATCAAGCTGAATCTGTTGTACCGAGGTGCCGGTGAAATTTTCTGGGACGAGGAAAATTCCCATAAGCAGGAGTTTTATGGTTTGCTCGATGCGAAGATTTCGTTTGTAAGAAAGTCCTTTCAATTCGACATCTGGTCTAAAAATCTGCTTAACACAGAGTATGCGTCATTTTATTTTGAGGCATTGGGTAATAAATATGTTCAAACAGGCAGGCCTGCTCAGGTGGGTGTAAACCTGTCGTTAAAATTTTAGTAAATGAAAGAAAGGGCCTGGCATAAGTTTCCGGTGTTATTTAGTCTGTACATTGCTCAATCGATCCCGATGAGCTTTTTCTC
>CAMAZH010000186.1 GCA_945863035.1 Chitinophaga pinensis
CAATGGAATTTGTAGCAAATTTTGTGCCTGAGATGTTTCAAACAGGTTTAAATGTGATTTTTATAATTATTCAGCACGTACATTACGGCGATGTAAGCGGGGAGGTATCGCTGTGTGGCAAGGGGGAGAAATCCAGCAATCTCATTAAATGAAGTTTTACCGCCTGCTTTTATGATGGCGTTTTTTACGGTTGTTGGGCCGGCATGATAGGCCAGAAGACTAAGTTGCCAGTTTCCAAAGATGGTGTTGAGATAATTCAGATAGTCGCAAGCTGCCTGAGTGCTTTTTTCAGGGTCGGAGCGCTCATCCGAGGCTTCGTCGACAACCAGCCCAAAAGCTCTTCCGGTTTCTGCTTTGAACTGCCAGAGGCCGAAAGCCCCCGACGGGGATAGGGCCAGAGGGTTCAGCCCTGATTCGATAACCGGGATGTACTTTAACTCCTCCGGGAGATTGGCGTTTTTTAAACGGTCTTCAAACAAAGGGAAATACTTAACGGAGAGCATGCTGAGTTCAGGAATCTGCTTTTTTCGCCCCATCAGGTAGATTTCGATATACTCCCTCACGAGGGGATTATAGAACACCGGGATAACAGCATTTTCGGCCATGTGGGCAATCTGGCACTCAAAGTAAAGATCGGGAATGTTTTTAATGTCTGTAAGATCAACATCAGGAAGATCGGAAACGGGTATTTCGGGGGATCGGGCGGATGAATAATCACACGCAGGGAAAGCTGCAAATTTTAAGGGAACAAAAAGTAGAATGAAGAAAAAAACAGACTTCAATTTCATCTGTATAAAATTAATTTTTAAAGGTCAGATAGTCTGTCTGCCTCAGGCAGAGAACCCCCATGCAATGAAACTGTAATCAAATGCGTTTACCGATAAATCGGGATAAGTTACGTTTACCGAAACATGTGGGTTTCGTACTATTTTTTATGCTAGCGAAATTAACAGGATTGGACGTACGATAAACAGGATGGTTGGAAAAGAAATTAACAAAAAGAGCGCCTGATGGGGCGCTCTGATGTTAGAAATGAATATTTCTTATTTGTTCTCTTTATCGGAGTGAGCAGGATCGGGCATATCACCTTCTCTGCTAGCTTTTTTGAATTCTTTCATTCCTTGTCCGATTCCCTTCATTAACTCAGGAATTTTGCGGCCTCCAAAAAGAAGGATCACGATAATCAGAATGATAATTATTTCAGGTGCTCCAATTGCCCCAAGAATTACAAGAGATGCCATATTTTAATGATTTAGTTGTCGCAAAGTTAATAAAAAATCCAAATGCTTATACCAATAGTGTTATTTTTTAAGCAGCTGAATAATATCGTTCCCGTTTGCATAAAACAGTAGGGCAAAAAGGATTACCATTCCTGCAATCTGCGCATATTCGAGAAACTTGTCCCCGGGCTTGCGGCCGGTGATCATTTCATAAAGCAGGAAGGTAACATGCCCTCCATCGAGAGCCGGAATGGGTAAAATATTCATAACCGCAAGAATTATCGAAAGAAAGGCAGTCATGCTCCAGAACGATTGCCAATCCCAAACCGGGGCAAAGATGCTTCCTATTTTAAGGAAACCCCCGATAGATTCGTAGGCTTTGGTTTCAGGTTTAAAAAGTAGCTTAAGCTGTTTCAAATAGGAGCTGACTGTTCGAAAACCTTTGTTTATACCTGCAGGAATTGATTGCAGAAAGGTGTAGCTGAGAATTTTCTCTTCGTAGAAATGCCTATAGTCGGAATCGAAATATACACCGAATTTAGCGTCCTCGCCAATCTGAACATCCATGTTCAGGGTATCGGAAGCGTTCCTCACAACTGTAATTAGCGCGTTTTGATTCTTCGATCCGGGAATTGACTCAACAAATTGGTCGAAATATTCGCAGCTAACCCCATTGAAGGCAATTACTTTGTCGTTGACTTCAAATCCGGCATTTTTGGCAGGAGAATCTTTTGCGAAGTCCTGTATGACCAACGGCAGTCTGGGGCGGATTGGGGCCTCTGTTTTCAACAGAAGAGCAATTGCTTTTTCGGGAATCTCAATTTCCATCTGCGTGCCCTCCCTCTCTATCTGCAGGGTTTGGGCATCGTTTACAACAATATCATGCACGATTAGCATGAAGTTTTCGGTTTCTTTGCCGTCGATGGATAAAATTTTATCGCCGTTGCGGAGTCCCATTTCCATTGCAACGGAGTCGACCATAATTCCGGAGGTGATATTTTTTGTGGGGAAATAGCTTTCACCCCAAGTGTAGAGTACAAGAGAATAGATTACCAGTGCCAGAAGGAAGTTAACCAATACTCCCCCGAGCATAATAAGAAGCCTCTGCCAGCTGGGTTTTGAGCGGAACTCCCAGGGCTGGGGAGGAAGTTTCATGGCTTCCTTGTCCATCGATTCATCGATCATTCCGGATATTTTCACATATCCTCCTAATGGAAGCCAGCCTATTCCGTACTCTGTTTCCCCGAACTTCTTCTTGAAAATTGAAAACCAGGGGTCAAAGAAAAGGTAAAACTTCTCAACACGGGTTTTGAATAACTTGGCAAGAAAAAAGTGCCCGGATTCGTGAAGTATGATAAGTATCGAGAGACTTAAAAAAAACTGTGAGGCTTTAATAAAGATTTCCATTCATTTAATCAATTAGTTGATTTGCCAAAATACGTGCTTCCTTGTCGGAATGCTTCAGGTCATCCAGATCCGGTTTTGGTATAAAACCTGATTTTTCAAGAACTTGTTCAATAACATCCGACATTTCAGTAAAACCTATTCTGTTGCAGAGGAAGGCGTTTACACTGATTTCGTTGGCCGCGTTCATAATACAGGGCCAATTCCCGCCTTTGCTCAGCGCTTCATAAGCGATTGCAAGGTTACGAAATTTTTTCGTATCAGGAGGCTCAAATGTTAAAATAGGATGTTCCAGGAAGTTTAAACGGGGGAATTGGGATTTTATTCTGTATGGGAATCCAAAGGCATACTGAATGGGGAGTCGCATGTCGGGAAGACCCAACTGCGCTTTTACCGACCCATCCTCGAACTGAACCATGGAATGGACAATCGATTGGGGGTGAATCAGCACCTCGATTTTATCCTGGGGGACGTCGAAGAGCCACCTTGCCTCGATAACTTCCAGACCCTTGTTCATCATTGAAGCCGAATCGATCGTTATTTTTTCGCCCATGCACCAATTGGGATGGTTCAGTGCCTGTTCCCTGCTGGCCGATTTCACAAATTCGGGCGATTTGTCCCTGAAAGGCCCGCCTGAGGCTGTAAGTATAAGCTTTTCAACTGCATTGAAGTCTTCCCCGGCAAGGCACTGGAAAATTGCTGAATGCTCGGAATCGACGGGTATGATGCTCACTTTGTTTTCAATAGCCAGGTTTCGGATCATCTCCCCCGCTACCACCATAGTTTCCTTGTTGGCGAGAGCTATGTTTTTACCGGCTTTAATGGCGGCCAGGGTGGGGGCCAGTCCGGAATATCCTACCATTGCAGTCAGAACCATATCGATAGTTTCCATCGACACTACCTGACTGATTGCATCCATACCCGAGTAGACCTTAATTGGAAAGTTTGAGAGGGTTTCCTTTACGAAATTGTACTTCTCTTCGTTGCCAATAACCACCGCGTTGGGAACATGTTTGATTGCCTGTTTGATTAGAAGTTCGGCGTTGTTGTATGCGGTAAGCACCTCGATTTCGAAAGATTCGGGATTCGCACCAATGACCTCCAGGGACTGGCAGCCAATGGAGCCTGTTGAACCGAGTATGGCAATGCGTTTTTTCATTCGAAAATAGTTTATTTAATTAATGGGCCTCATGGAACACCCATGTAGCTGATTTTGTTGTGATTGTGTTTGAGCCTGCAAAACATGGTTGTTTCATAAAAATGGCTGAAGTGTTTAAATCAATTCATTTACCGCAAATATCGCAAAGGAGAACTGCCAAATCAGCGAAAAGGAGTATTGGCAAACAATGTCGCTTTATTTTACCCTTGTGGTAAAAAAGTTCCTTTTCAACTGGATTAAAAAATAATATAGGTCTCAGGGTTTAAAGCAATCCCATTTTGCCAGAGTTCGAAATGCAGGTGAGGGCCTGTTGTAAGTTCACCCGAATTTCCAACAATTGCTATAGCATCCCCGGCTTTGACGCGCATCCCCACTTTTTTGAGCAGCTCGGCATTATGCTTATAAACGGAAATAAGGTTATTGATATGCTGAAGCTGAATGACATATCCCGTTTCGAGGGTCCAGCTAGCCATGATAACAGTTCCGTCGAGAGTAGCCTTAACAACCTCGTTGGGAGAGGCTACAATGTCGGTGCCGAAGTGCGAATTCAGCGAACTGAACGAATTGGTGATCACACCCCGAACGGGAGTGAAGAAATGCATTTTTTCGAGTTTGTTTGTTACTTGAACGTTATCGCTTACAGGCAGCTGAAGTTTTTCATTCAGGTACACCTCCTGTCGCAGGATACTGTCGGAAGAAGACCGGGCAAATGAAAGATTCTGGTATTCGGTAAGGCTGTCGTCTTCGGAATTGAGATAATCCTGGGGCGACTGCCCTGAAATAATCTGGTTCATGTTCACAAAGAACTGATCGCGGTAGCGCAACTCCTCTTTGAGCGAATCGAGGAGTATTGCATTTTGGACGATATTGTTTCTCATTTCGGTGTCAGGGTATCCGGGAATGAACTCTCTGATTGGGGTATATGCGATAGTTACGTATACCAGGGCGATAGAAAGAATGATAAGAGTTCCTCCAAGAGAAAAAGTGCTGAGTCGGGAAAGGCGCAAAAAGCCTACCTCTTCAAAAGTACTGTCGTTAAGCATAACGATCCGGTACTTGTGCGTCAGCTTATTAATGAGTTTCCGTTTTTTCTTTTGTTCTTCGGCCATTTTCGTAGGTTCGTTAGTCAACAACTTTCACTTCGCGCGATTCGCTCTGCCATAAACCATGTTTGGTACAGACAGCCATTGCCGAAAGATTCATGCTTACCTTGGGAACGATATAAAAGTCAATTTCCACATGCTCAGGATTATTACTCATCATTCCGGGGGAGAACTGGGCCTGGGCGACAAGTGTCTCACGGTTCCAGAGCTGAATGTTGCTGATGTAATGATCGGCATCATCGGGGTGGGTGTAGTCGTTGCCCATTAGCACCTTAACCTTGAATTTCTTGCCTCTTGCGGCAGTGCCATCGCAAACGATGTGTGGCGAATGCCTGTCGAAATAGTCTTTGTGGGTTTCTTTTTCGAGGGAATCGATTTCAACTGGGTTTATAACACGTGGCATAATGGTAAAATTTATTTCTCGTCAAAAATAGTCGATTTTATTTGAGATTACTAAACAAAAGCGTACATTTGCATCCGCGATCAGGGGTTTTTCTGAATGCGACGTTCTGGAAAGTAAAGTAAAAACGACATATTGCGGGGTGGAGTCCCGATGTACATCGGGAGTCCCGATAGCTATCGGGACGTTGGGTACATAACATTATTTGAAATAGCATATTGCGGGGTGGAGTCCCGATCTACATCGGGAGTAGCTCGTTGGGTACATAACATTATTTGAAATAGCATATTGCGGGGTGGAGCAGTTGGTAGCTCGTTGGGCTCATAACCCAAAGGTCACAGGTTCGAGTCCTGTCCCCGCTACTAAAGAAGACTCCTCATCATTTTTGATGGGGAGTTTTTTTTTGCCCTCTCTGAATCCTTCTTGAATTCTGATTTTGCGTGAAAAAGGGAATTGATTTTGGAGGTTAGATATGTTCGCTGATAAGTAACCTGCTAAATGCGCTATTTCGAATGAAAT
>CAMAZH010000187.1 GCA_945863035.1 Chitinophaga pinensis
ATCCTATGCTCTCTAAAACCCTCATCCCGCTCTCCATTGCCTTGTCCATGTTGTGATATTCCCATTCGGCGAATCTCCCCACCAAATAAAAACGATGTTCGGCCAGGCTTGACTTTAAAGCCGCGATTCTCTCCCGGTCGCCTTTTCGCTGTATCACATACGAATTGGGTTCGTAATTGTCGGCAACATAGTTCAGATTGAAGGGAAGTTTCTTCAGCGAGTTTTTCATCTCTTTTACAGAGGTATTTCCCGAGAACTCAACAGTGCAGGAGCGTCGGCCTTCGGGCGGATTGTTTTCGGGACTGAAGTTCCCTGTGAAAATGATGCGGTGTGCAGCTGTTTCCCTATCAGGCAGGTAGAGCCATGACAGGGGAGTTGTGTCTGTTTCGCAAAGCAGGTTGCTGGTACCGTGCGATTGCAGGGATTCTAGTTCCTCAAGCCGGCTTTGAAGTGCCCGGGAATTATTTTTCATCAAAGCCGACAGACGACGCACATCGCCGCTATAGATTAGCACATCGGCAGAATACGTTGAGTTCACGATCCAGTGGGAACCCTTTCGTTCGATGGAATCGGCTTCTACGCCGGTTTCAAGCTTTAAACCTTCGGCCAGCCGGTTTGCAATAAACTGCGAGCCGTTTTTCCGGGGATAGAAAAACCGGCTGTGGACCATATTCTTTTCTTCTTTCCGAAGCACATTGCTCAGAATAATTTCCTTGTAATCGGGCATCGGCAATTTTCCCTCCAGCCAGGGCAGGGCGATGCTTGAGAGATCCGATTGCCATATTTTCCGGTTGAAAGGCTCAAAGTACAACTTGTAGAGCGTATCGCCAAAATTGCCCCGTAAAAACGCCTCGAAATTATCATAGCTCATGGGATCTCTTTTTCCTATGGCGGAGAGGGTTGTCAATTCTCCCAAAATGCTGCGAATAAGCTCTTCCGGTAGCATATAGAGGTAGTTTTCAATGGGATAGCCAATTGTTTTCCCATCCATCCGGATACCAGCCTGCCGCTCGGTCTGCAAAAACTCCTTCTCGCGGTTAAAATGAGCCCAGAACCAATCCTGCACTGCAGGGATTTTTGTGTTAAAAACATGTCCACCCACGCGGTGAAACAGATGTCCGTTGATAACATCGCACTTCACAAGACCGCCCGGCCGATCCGATTTTTCCAGCAGCAGATAATCTTTCGACTGCTCATGAAGCATCCTTGCCATTGACAATCCGGAAATTCCGGCACCGATAATCAGGTATTGCGAATGTTTCATTTGTTTTCTCTCTTTACCAATTTGAGTGAATCTGTTGGGCCCATGCGGCACAGCTGAACTTTGCGACCTTTTCCCTTGATATTTTGCCCATCTGTTCCCGTTTTTCTTTCCCTGATTCACTGAGTTCGTTCAGCACTCTCACAAGCTCGTCTTCCGAATCGGATTTAAATTGCCAACCGTTTACTCCTTCCTCCAGCAATTCAGGAAGTGCTCCAACCTGATCGGAAAGGATTATCGGGAGTCCGGCGGCCATTGCTTCATTTGCCACAAGTCCCCAGGGCTCGAACCGGCTTGGAAGTACAAAGCACCCGGCTTGTGCGTAGATGTGGGGAAGATCGGCATATTTAGCCCATTCGATGATTTCAACCGGAGCATCGGCCGACAGTTTTATCAATTCTTCTTTCAGTGGACCTCCGCCGACAAGGCTCAGCGACCAGGTCCTGGAGACGTTGGAGCGTTTGAAAGCCCTAATCAGCAAAGCCAGGTTTTTCTCTTCCGAAAAGCGTGCAACGCAAAGCAGTTTGGGCGGATCGGCTTTTGTGCCTTTTCCTTCGGCAAAATGATCATTGTCGACCGCGCTGTATCCAGTGAGTATTTTTTTCGGGGGATAGAGGAGTCTTTCGGCAAAATGACGACGGGCTCTCTCCCCCGAGACAAAAACAGTATGTGTGCAGCTTTTAAGAAAAAGACCTTTTAGGCGGTCGGAAACGGGGCTGCCGGGATACCAGGATTCGGCGAACATAAGGACTTTTCTGCCCGTGAGCCTTGACCAGAGAAGCATGAGGATATAGGCTCCTCTGCCATAGCCGGGGATACAGACATGCGTTATCCCCTCTTTTTTCACGAGTTTTCGAAAAGCTTTCCATGTCTGGAAGGCACTTGATTTTTCAACCGGCTTGTCAGAGAGCAGGAAGTATTTCCCTGCATCGGTGCCACTCTCCCAGCTGTACATCCCGTCGGCACTGCCGAGGTCGCCGGCCCAGACCCTGTCTTCGCCCACAATTCGCACCAGTTCCCTGACCCGCGCACGATGGTAATCGCCCATGCGGTCCCAGAGAAGGAGGTATTTTTGAGTAATTAAGGAATTCATTTATTTTATTGATCCTCCCCAAATGGTTCTTTCCGTTTCACGCGGAGGATTTCTGCAGATAAGGTAACAATCGGTAATTCCAATATTATTTGCCAATTTGGTTGTCAATACCAAATCTGATTTTGTAGCAGTTTCTTTTGCCTCAAATGCCATTTTTTTATTCAGTATAAAATCAATTTCATGTCCAGTCTTCAATGAATAATATCCTATCGATCCAAAATGATGCAGCTGATTATATACTGCATTTTCAAATAAAACACCTCCTGAAACCCTTACAAGACTGTTTAAAATACCATTATCGCAGAAGAAGATCTTCTTTGCCTTAACAATTTCTCTGTCAGGATTTTTCGAAACGACCGGAACCCTGCTTATAAGATATGTTTTTTCAAATAGCTCAATATAGTTTGTTACAGTAGGTTTAGAAAGACCTGTCAATGCAGAAAGTTTGGAGATATCTAGTCTGGTTCCTGTTCGTGACGCTGTCATTATCAATAGGTTTCGAATTACATCGGCATTTTTAAAATCGGAAAGCCATTTGATATCAATATTTATGTAAGAACTGATAATGTCTTCGAGTAAATCTCTCTTTTGATTTTCAATATTGGTAAGGACCACGTCAGGAAAGCCACCAAATTCAATATATTCATTGTAAAATTCCTTTAATCTTTCATATTCATCAAGCTGAAATTGAATATCCAATTTTTCGGAGTGTATCCATTCAATTGATTTAAAAGTGAGGAACTCTCCAAAATCAAGTGGATAAAGCTCAAAAATTTTTTTTCTACCCGCCAGAGACTCAGAAAAGAGGTTTTTTAAATAATATGAACTTGAACCCGTAATTATAAACTTTATTCCATAAGTATCATATAAATACTTAACAACACTAGGTAAATTAGGCAGCAACTGGGCTTCATCAATAGCAATCACCATCTTTTTTGTGGTATCTACCCCTCGTTGTTTTATCGCCAGGATAATATTGTCATAGTTTTTTTCGCTGAATAGACTTCGGTTGTCCAACCTTTCCAAATCAAAATATATGCTGTTCTTTGGAAAAAAATCATGCAGGAGCTGCTTAAGGAGCGTTGTTTTTCCTGTACGCCTTAATCCGGTGATTAGGGTAACTTGTTGCTGAATAGCATGATCCTGTAAGGATTTATATATTTTGCGTTCAAAAAACATGATAAATATTATCAGTCAAATTTACAAATAGTTTTACTAAATGTAAAACGGTACTTTACTTTTAGTAATACTTTTAGTAAACCAGACTCCTTAGATTAAGATGTCAAAATGCAAATATTAAATATCAAAAGTTAAAAATATGCCATGTCGTTGTTCACCCATTTTGCCTTTTGAATTTTGCTCCCGATAGCTATCGGGATTGAATTTTGAATTCACTCCCTCCTCAGCCCCTCAAACAAAGGTCTTCCCTTTTCTTGCTCCGGCTCCTGCTCTTGCCCCTCTTGCTCTCCTTCCCCATGCTCTTGCTCTCCCTCTTGCTTCTCCAGCCACTTGTTGTACATCCACAGAAGCACAAAAACAGGCCAATAGCTCATCCCGATGAAGGCGATAATTCCGGGCAAGTCCCCGCCTCTCAGAATCGGAATGAAGGAAGCAATGAGTACCCCTTTCAGGAGCCATTTCATATCGCTCTCATAGCGAATGGCATAGCGGAACAGCTTGACAAACAGCCATCCGTATAAAATGGAAAAAATTATGATAGCAACAACACCTCCCTCGCCATAGAAACTTCCATAAATAGTCTGTGAAATTCCCACAGTGCCATATTCCAGGTTGTTCAGTCCGAGCTTGTTATGGTATCCGCCGACAGGCTTTCCCGGCCAAAGCTGACGGGGAATGGGGCGCAGGAGAATTTCAAAATGCTCCATTCCGTACGAGAAATTAAGATGTTGCGGATATACATCGAGCACCATCATAAATCCATCCAGCATGTTCTGGTCGGATTTGGATTCGCTTCGGGCCGAGACGAGTTCCAGGCTTCGTTTCCAGCTTAGTTGGGAAAGGCTGTGGGTCCGGGCTACGCCGGCTAGGGCGAAAAACATAAACAAGCCGATTCCGCCCATCACGTAATATTTGGCTTTCTGCCAGGGGCTGAAGTTGCGGGTAAGCAGGATTCCCAGTGCCACCATCCACGACACGAACTGAAAGCGGAGGGAGGGGTTGTAGGAAATATACATCCCCCAGATCATCAGGAGAAGAAAAAGGATTTTAACAAAGAAGTTCTCCGTAAAGCTAAAGGATTTGTAAACCAGGAAGGCGAGCAGGATGAGTCCCGCGATAGCCATCCCGAAATAAAAAAAGTAACTGTTTCCATAGGCGAGGGATCCGCTTATAAGACCTTTGAATACGGAGTTAAGGACTACGAAAAACACAAACAGGCCAAGGATAATTCTTCGTTTTTCCTTAATGAACTCGCTGAACAGATCGTCGTTATCGACCATATCCGGATAGCTCATCCGGCCGTTGTAAATACTGTAGGCAATGGAAAAGACAAACGTCCCCAGAAAAAACAGACCCAGGGCCCACATCCCTTTTTCGAGGGTCATTTCGGTGAAAATATTGCGGGTATAGGCAACACTAACCCAGGTTGCTTTCCCTGCCACGATGGCCGTGTAGCGTGAAATCCCCGTCAGGTAGAAAAAGAATACCGGAAGAAACAGGAATTCGTCGTTGAATTTAAAGAAATGACGGATTGCCAGAAGGAGGAGGAGGAGTGCGCCGAACTGGTAAAAGAAGAGGGACATTGTTAGGAATTCTTATTTGGCATTATGCCTTCCAGGTGCAGAGCACGGTATTATTTGTAGAAAACGTGTTTGATATGGAATAAAAGGTGCAGCGCACCGAAACATACTTAAGGACCGAATTATTTTTCTTTTAGCCACTTATCAATTTTCTTTTCAACTTGTTCATTAGTAAAACTTTCTCCTTTAGCAATTTGAGATCTTCATGTTTTGATTCTTTCACGTTGTTCAGGAGTTGTTTTGTAAATGGTTGTTTCAGATTTGTACTCAACAATAGTATTTATCGCAGTTAAAAATGATTTGTCGTTAATTCCTGCAATTCCATGAATTAGGATATTTTTCAATTCAACGGTTGTCATATTGAAATTGGTTTAGGCAAAAATACATCTAAATTACATTCTGTGCCACAGGGCAAGCCCTATGCTAATCCATTTCGTTCCGTTGGGACTCAGGATTCAAAGCCGCTTCCTTCTCTTCCTTCCTTCGACATTGGATATTCGGCGTTCGACATTCGACATTCCTTTAGTTCCCCCAAAATGATTTGAAACTCATTGTTTAAATCCAAAAACACATTTCGGGCTTTCAGCCCTTTTAACCAACCACTCACTTTATTCACAGGGCAAGCCCTGTGCTGTAACATTTCGTTCCGTTGGAACTCGGGA
>CAMAZH010000188.1 GCA_945863035.1 Chitinophaga pinensis
TTTGGGGTAGTTTATAATCCCCTCAGCGTACTTAACGGTCTTGGAGTTCTTCTTGATGGACAGAATTACACCGAAGAAGACCTTGAGTTTCACAATGAGCTTTGGTTCTCATGGGATCATCACAGTAGCTTTTCCGATACAAATAAAGAGGAGTGTCTCAAGCGGATTAACCAGGAAGTAAAGGCGTCGGCAAAACACCTGAAAAAAGCCGATGTGCTTTTGATCACTTTTGGAACGGCTTGGGTCTACCGACTCAGGAAAAATGGAGAGGTGGTTTCCAACTGCCATAAGTTGCCAGAGAAAGAATTTGAAAGGATACTCCTCAGTCCTGAGGATATTGTAAAATCCTGGAGTGCTTTCCTTCCTGAAATCCTCGGAAAAAACAAGAATCTTAAAATCATCTTTACCATAAGTCCGGTGCGGCACTGGAAGGACGGGGCACATGGCAACCAGCTCAGCAAATCGGCCCTGCTGCTTGCGATTGAAGAACTCTGCCAAAGATTTCCCGAGAATACGGAATACTTTCCCGCCTACGAGATTCTTTTGGATGACCTTCGCGATTACCGCTTTTATGCCGATGATCTGCTCCACCCCAACAATCAGGCGATAAATTACATTTGGACTTTGTTTGAAAAGGCTTATTTTGATAAGGAAACATTGGAAATCAACAAAGAGCTGGGGAAACTGATTCAGGCAAAAAATCACCGTGTTTATAACCAAGACACCGAGGCCCACAGGAAATTCAAGAAAAAGCTCTTAGACCAGGTCCTTCAAATGGCAAAAAAATATCCTTTTCTGGAAATGAAAGGTCTTCAAGGGTAAAGCCCCTGGTTTTTGTTTAACTTTTTATGCAATTTATTCCACAATAATTGAACAAAAGCCTCAACCTTTCTGTTTAAGGCCAACACCTGAACACCAAGAATTGCAAAAATATCGATTATGAAACTTTTACTCAACAGAATTCTAGTAACTCTGGTCCTAATTGGATTCCCATCAATGATCCTTGCGCAGGACAAAGGAGTTCTGGAAGGAAGGATATTCAACTCAAAAAACAATCAGCCGCTGGAATTTGCAACCATTGCAATTTTCGGAACCAACATAGGCTCAATCAGTGATCTTAACGGTAAGTTTCTTTTTACCGGCCTAAAGCCAGGCTATGTAGAAGTACGCGCCACCTCTGTAGGTTACGAGACCTATGTTTCTGAACCTATTCTGGTTACCAATGCAAACAAGGTTTTTATTGATATCCCGATGCAGGAGTCGAAAATCGCACTGGAGGAAATCACCGTCAAAGCCTCCCCCTTTCGCAGAAACGACGAAAGCCCGGTCTCTCTCAGAAGAATCGACCTTGTGGAAATCGAGAAAAACCCTGGGGGAAACCGCGACATTTCCAAGGTTCTCCAGTCATATCCCGGCGTTGCATCAACACCTGCCTTCCGCAACGATATTATTGTTCGCGGGGGAGGAACTTCGGAAAACCGATTTTATCTCGATGGGGTTGAGATACCGAACATTAACCATTTTGCCACTCAAGGGGCATCTGGAGGTCCTGTGGGGATCATTAATGTCGATTTCATCCGCGAAGTGAATTTCTATTCCGGTGCTTTTCCTGCCAACCGCGGGAATGCGCTCAGCTCCGTTCTGGAGTTGAAACAGGTGGATGGGAATAAGGATAAACTCAAGTTCAAGGGCTCGGTAGGTGCCTCTGATCTTGCCTTAACCCTGGATGGTCCTCTTGGGGAAAACACCAGTTACATCATGTCGGCCCGCCGTTCTTACCTCCAGTTTTTATTTTCGTTAATCGGTTTGCCTTTTCTCCCAACCTACAACGATTTCCAGTTTAAGACAAAAACAAAGATCAATGAAAAGAACGAAATAACGGTTCTGGGATTGGGCGCGATTGACCAATTCGCCCTGAACCTGAAAGCCAATGAAACAGAGGAGCAGCGTTATATTCTCGGCTATCTCCCATCAAACGAGCAGTGGAATTATACCGTGGGAGTTGTTTACAAACATTTCTATGAGAACGGTTATGACACCTGGACCATCAGCAGAAATCACCTGAATAACACCGCATTTAAATACCGGGACAACAATGAAGACAGCACACTGCTCTTAAATTATGCTTCAAACGAGATTGAAAATAAATTGAGGTACGAACACAATTCCAGGTTAAACAGCGGGTTGCGCGTCAACTACGGCGCCAGTATGGAGTATGCCAGCTATGACAATTCCACGTACAATAACACCTTTATCAACGGAAGCCCATTTGTCATCGACTATTCAAGCGATTTAAACCTCATAAAATACGGTGTGTTTGGACAGGCAAGCAAGAATTTCGTTGACGAAAGGCTTACTCTATCACTTGGGGTACGAGCGGATGGCAACGACTATTCCAAGGAGATGTCCAATCCTCTGCAGCAGTTATCACCCCGTTTTTCCGCATCCTATCTGGTAAGCCAGAGTTTTTACCTTAATTTTAATGTGGGAAGATATTTTCAGGTTCCTCCCTACACCATGCTAGGTTATCGCAATACTGCAGGGGATTTGGTTAATAGCCAAAACGGCCTGAAATATATTAATTCCGATCATCTGGTAGGAGGAATCGAGTGGCTACCCACAGAGCAGTCGAGGTTTACGGTTGAGGGCTTTTACAAATACTATCGCAATTATCCGTTCAGTATTAATGATTCTATTTCCCTGGCCAGCAAAGGAGCTGATTTTGGAACATTCGGCGATGAGGCTGTAAAATCAGTTGCTACCGGAAGGGCTTATGGAATGGAGTTGTTGTATCGCAACAAAGATTTTTTTGGTGGGAACCTGGTTGTTGCCTACACACTGGTAAGAAGCGAATCGGAAGCATTTAAGTCGGAGATTCTTGCTCTGGGTGAATGGGTG
Source organism: Chitinophaga pinensis (assembly GCA_945863035.1). GTDB lineage: Bacteria > Bacteroidota > Bacteroidia > Bacteroidales > JACJXF01. Next base: position 2,899 of record CAMAZH010000188.1, read on the forward strand.
CCCTCAGCATGGGATAACCGACATATAATCAACATCACAGCCCTGAAGGAGTTTAAAAAGAACTGGAGGATCGGTATGAAATGGCGGTTCGTGGGAGGCGCACCGTATACTCCCTACGATAAAAATCTTAGCAGCTATAAGTTAGCCTGGGATGCTTTTGGACGTGGGATACCCGATTATGGTCGCTTTAACCAGGAAAGGCTGAAATCTTTTCATCAGTTGGATGTAAGAGTCGATAAAGAATGGTTTTTGAATCGTTTTTCGCTGAACCTGTATATGGATGTTCAGAATCTTTATAACTTCAAATCCGACCAGCAGAAAATATTGCTCCTGGACGGCACTGAACCCGTTAACCCTGGCGACCCGCTTCCCGAGCAAAAATATCAACTTAAAGAACTAAGTACTTTGGGCGGAACCGTTCTACCAACATTGGGAATTATTATTCAATTCTAATCCTCAACCCTATGAAAACAAATCTTTTAGCAATACTTGCCCTTTTAATTCTTTTTACAGGATCCTGCAAAAGCACTGAAATTCAGAGTCCTCCCGCTACTTTTACATACAATTCCGACACCACAGGATCGCAAATCAGTATTGAGTTTACCCGCGGTCCCGCGTATAATTACCCCTTAATGGCTATCTGGGTAGAAGATGAAGTAGGAAACTTCGTGCAAACCTTATATGTAGCTGAATCGATTGGCAAGGGAACCTTTGAGCATGGCGATATCAGCACAGGAAAATGGCAACCGGGCCCGATTATGCGTCCGGCAGCTCTGCCCTACTGGTCGCATCGCCGCGGAATTGTTAATGATGCCGGCTTGTTTCTGCCCGACACAAAAACCCCCATTGCCGATGCGTATACCGGTGCCACTCCCATAGGGAATTTTATCTTAAACACCCGTGTCGAAAACCCCAACCTTAGAAAGTTCGCGGTTTACTTTGAAATCAACCAGTCCTGGGATTGGAACGAATTCTGGACCAACGCCAAATACCCCGATGACAACGAGTATAAAACCTCCTGCCAGCCTGCCTTGGTTTATATGGCCGATGTGGACCTTGACAGCGAAGCAAAAACCTATCCCATGTCGGTAATCGGGCACAGCCACTATTCCGGAAAAACCGGTGAACTATTCACCGATATAAGTACCATAACCACGGCTCTCAATATTGCCAAAGAGATTCGCGTAACCGTGAAATAGAGTTGTTTTCGGGTTTCCTCCAAAAAATAAGCCCAAAAGCCCGGCTGTCCTTTTCCATAGTTTGCAGAATTGATTATCTTGCCACAATTTTAGACAAAGAAATCAATCCCTATGGACCGCTTTCAGGTACTTTTTGAAATTTACCGGAAAAACATTGAGGAATTCAATGCATACCAGCAGGAAAGCCTAAAATTTCTCATGGGTTTTCTGGATTCTTACCTCGAGTATTTCAGCCTGTCTCCAAAAAACGCCATTCTCTTTTCGTGGGAGGAAGACTCCGCCCCTACCAACGACCCCCTGAAAGCCATGAAACTCATGCCGGATTCCTTTTGGCACATACGTATTGGTATGATCCTTAAAATCCCAAAAGTGGATATCCCTGAACAGAGCCTTGTATTTGAGCTCCTCTTCAAGAAATACCGCGGGAATTTCATAATGAAGCTGGGAAACAACCGCAGCATTGAAATACCCTTTGAAAATGAGAAATGGCACTATTATGAATTTAATAAGATTTTGTACGAATTCTTTATAGATTTTTACCAGGACGACCTCGAGAAATTCCTCGACCACCCCGAATCCAATAAGCTCGGTTTCGACTACCCTACCTATACATAAGAAATCTGGCCCTATGAAACCCACATATCCCCCGGATAAAAATTCGATCGAAACAAGGTTAGTCTTTCGTGTGCTTCCTCGTCCCTATAATAAATAAAATTTTGTTATGATGAACAAGATACTTATTCTCCTGCTCGGCTCGCTTTTCCTTTCTTCTTGTTGGACAGAAAAGGGCATTGACAATAGCAAAATCGACAACAATGAAAAGCTACAGGAATATCTTCTTCAAGGCTGGAATACCTGGGATAACCCAAACCTTCTGAATTTCATTTATATGCCTGAGGGATTGTCGCTTCGGTTGAATTTCAGGACGACTTACAGAGCCCCCTATCCCTATTTTCTCAACCAGACAAATCTTCATTCCAAGGAGTCCTCTCAAGGAATTATTACTCCCCTGGCACATTCGTATGACGGAAGGTATATCGACATGATTCTTACCTGGCAGGGGATGAAAGCAAGAATTCAGGTTGCCCGCGAAAGAAGGGATATAATGATTCTTTACACCCCTATTGAAGTTCCCGAAAACCCGCATTTGATGATACTTGAAACCGGGATTCTCTATAACAAGCGGGGGCGGATTGAAAAGAACAAGAGCATCATACAAGCCGATGTGAGTCAGAAAACGTTTTCAATGCAGTCATCGGCAGAAGAATTAAATATCCCTCTAGCCCTTCCCTCTCCCTACATCTGTGTAAACTCGACCGAGGAAACAGCCTTTTTCACCGGTTATGGGCGGAGCCTTGAGAAGGTAAAAGAATACGTCAAGAAGAGAAGGGAAATCTACGAAGAACAACAGTCCAAATATGGAGATCTGGCTTCTGCCCATGAGGCCATGCGAAATCTGCTGGGATGGAACATAATCTATGATGCTTTCAACAACCGCGCAATTACTCCGGTGTCGAGGGTGTGGAGCGAAGCCTGGGGAGGATATGTTTTGTTCGACTGGGATAC
>CAMAZH010000189.1 GCA_945863035.1 Chitinophaga pinensis
AAGGCAGCCCCACCCCCTGAATTGCTGTTGCCGATGGAGGGTCCTTGAATCATGTTGCTCCAGGAGGCAACTTTACCATCCTTAGCCATGTTCCAACCGATGTTGTAACGAAATGAGTTTACCCCTTCCGGGTCATCCACCGACATGAGTAACAGGTCAGGAATTCCGTTTCTGTCAATATCGGAGATATCTGCTCCTCCACCTGCCTGGCTCATGGCACAGTAAGGTCCTAACAAGGTCTTGCTCCAGGAGGAGGCCTTCCCGGTTCCGTCAAGGTTCCAGGCAACCTTGTAATAAAACCTGTCTTCCCCTACCCGGTCTTGTATCCCAACCAGCACCGCATCATATTTCCCGGAAGCATCCCCGTCGATGTTTGCCAATGCAGCGCCACCGCCTAATTTCATGTCCCCACTCCAGGGATCCGAGAATATCCCCGACCAGGAACGGGCGGGGACGCCTGTACTTTTCGATAGGTCCCAGCCAATCTCGTACCGGAAAGAACCAGGATCGTAGGTGGGAAAAGGATAGAAAAAGATATAATCGTCATCATCTAAGTTGCCTGAAGAAGTTTCTGTCCCCATTTTACCGTCAGCGGTTATTTCCTGCGTAAACCAGTGGCCACCTGCAGTAATGTGGTTGTAATATCCGAAAATATAAGCCTTACCGTTGTAGGAGTAGCCGGTCAGGTGATTATAGTTGTCACTCCATGTACCCCTGTCTGTTTCTGCGCCCATCGTACCGTCATCATTTATCCGCTGAACGAACCATTCACAGTGATCAGTCATAGTATGTCTGTCCCTGCATCCAATGATATATGCTTTACCGTTCACTTCCACCGAAGTTATAGCCTCCCAGAAATTGCCCCAATATCCATCACAGACGTCGTACAGTTTTCCATCCTGGGAAACATAAGCTATGAACCAGTAATTATCGCTGCTGGTTGTCTGGAAAAACAGGAAGGTTTTCCCGTTTACATAAATGGGGGTGGCTGACTCGTAGAAGTTATTCCAGGTGCCGTTGTCGCTTTCATTGGCGGCAAGGTAGCCATTGGCGAACACCTCCTGCACGAACCAGTGGTGGTCGCTGTAACTGTCCTGACCGAACAAAAACCCGCGGTTACCGAGTTTAAAGCCAAAAACGGTTTCATAATTGTTTTCCCAGGTTCCGCTCTGGGTAACAGCCCCCCAGCTGCCATCCCCCAGAATCCGATGAATGACAAAATCCTTGTTGTAGCTGTTGTCTCCCGCATTATGGCCGAAAATAAATTCAGAAGATCCAACTTCTATGCCGGCCATTACCCCCCATGGATCCCAATCCGTACTTTTTACATAACTTGAAATCACATTCCCTGCCTGGCTGGTAAGATCCTTTGACTGGTAAGACCATGAACTGCTATTTTTCCGGTAACAGTATAGTAATTTTTTTCCTGAAGAATTGCCTGATTGAACAACAGGTGTAGTGTCAACAGAATCGTCTTTTTTATCATTTTCCAGGTAGTCATCGATGCAGGAATTCAGACTGAAAAACAGTACCATTGCGATTAGCGACAAATTTATCAGTCGGATCAACAGACCTAGGTGAATTATTTTCTTCATAAAATGCGTTTTAAATTTGTTCTATATGATTTTTTGAGTATGATTAATCTTTTCCATAAGGGTTATCCACGGTCATCAGCAGCATATCCATAATCCCGTTTTTATTAATATCACCAACGGCAGTACCGCCGCCATACGTAATATTTCCTGTTGCAGGCCCGGAAAACTTTGGCGACCAGCCGGTAACATTCCCGTTGATGTCGATATCCCATCCTATATAACACCAGAAATTGTTTGCACCCGTTGGACTGTCGACACCCGACAGGATCAGGTCGAGCTTTCCGTTGCCGTTGATGTCGGCCAGGGCAGCGCCACCACCCGCAGAAGACCAGCCTAAGTAACACGGGGCCTGGATGACCGGGGTCCAGGATGCAGGCTTGCCGGCTACATCTAAGTTTTTGCCTATACTATACCTGAAGGCATTACCCTTTTCCGGATTATCGACACCCACCAGAACCAAATCAGGTAGTCCGTTCTTGTCAATATCGCCTAAGGCAGCCCCACCCCCTGCATTGTCGTTGCCGATGGAGGGTCCCTGAATCATGTTGCTCCAGGATGTAACTTTGCCATCCTTTCCCATGTTCCAGCCGATGTTGTATCGGAATGTGTCTGTCCATCCCGTTGCATTCGCCGACTTGAGTTGCATGACCGGTTTATTATCATCTTCGGGATTATCATAGGGTGAGCCTGGGTCATCCACCGACATGATTAACAGGTCCGGTATTCCGTTTCTGTCAATATCTGCAATGTCTGCTCCTCCACCTGCCTGGCCCTCACCACAGTTAGATCCGAACAAGGTCTTGCTCCAGGAGGAGGCCTTCCCGGTTCCGTCAAGGTTCCAGGCTACCTTATAGTAAAACCTGTCTTCTCCTACCCGGTCTTGTATCCCAACCAACACTGCTTCATATTTCCCGGAAGCGTCCCCGTCGATGTTTGCCAATGCAGCGCCACCACCTAATTTCATCTCCCCACTCCAGGGATCCGAGAATATCCCCGACCAGGAACGGGCCGGGACACCGGTGCTTTTCGATAGGTCCCATCCAATGGTATAGCGAAAACTCCCCGGCGCTTCATACAGATTGAAAGGACAGACAAGATCAAAGTCTCTGTTTGAGGCACCATGATTCGTTTCTGTACCCATTTTACCATCTGGAGTGATCTGCTGGAAAAAATAGTTTAATCCGTTGGATTCATTGTTTCCGGCTCCACCGTATAGTAAGGCAGTGCCGTTGCTAACAAACGATGTAAAATTTTTATAATAGTTGTTCCACCAGCCACGGTCCGTTTCAGATCCCAATGTGCCATTTTCATAAATCCTTTGTATAAAAAACTCCCCTTTACCTGTACCGCCGCCATCCTTTCTGTGTCCGATGAGATAGGCTTTGCCAGCGATTTCAATAGAAGTTACCCTTTCCCAGAAGTTACCCCATTCTCCATCGCAAACATCTGTTAACCGGCCATCCGATGATACTGAGGCAATGAACCAGTAAAGGGTACCTTCCAAATAACTGCCCTCTTCCTGAAAAAAAAGGAAGGTTTTGCCATTTACATAAAACGGAGCAACTGTTTTGTAATAATTATTCCATTCACCGTTGTCAGATTCATTTGCTGCCAGGGTTCCATTCCTATTTACTTCCTGAACAAACCAATGATGGTCAGAATAGCTGTCCTGGCCAAAAATGTAACCTCTGTCCCCAACGTGAAAACCTACAAATGACTCATAATTACCGACCCAGTTCTGATATTCAGTTTCAGGACCCAAATGACCTTCACCATCGAGATATCTGATTGCAAATTCTTTATTTCCGTTATGAAGTGCGATAAACTGACGACCTTTTACCTGAACTCCGGCCATGTAATCCCATCCACCCTTCTTGCCATTCATATTGTTGTCAGAGGCAATCATCCCACCGAAATAACTTCCTGCCAAATCAGTTCGGAAAAGGGATCCGTCATTCTTATCATAGCGCAGCAAAAAATTACTAAATGAAGGGCTACTGGTGACAATCGGAAATGTTTCTTTCCCAGTGACAATATTTTCCTCCATTAAAAAATCTCTTGTGCAAGAGTTGAAACTGAAGAACGACAAAAAAATAAGAAAGGCCAATAATAAGTAACTTTCTGGCTTGCTTTGTCCTGATAGATTTTTCATAATTATTCCTTTATCTTGGTTTATTTATTCCTGGTTATCAGGGAGATTTAACCGGTAATTAATTTATTTATCCTGTATTCAAATTCCTTTTTGCCTGAACTTTTCAGAATGATTTCAGTGTCAACCATACCAAACCCGAGTTCCTCTTTGTACGTTGCGAGCATTAAAGTTTTGACGGTTTTCGATTGTACCGGCTCTTCATTCATGCTAACATTACACTCTTCTTTACCAAAACTACTGTCAATCAGCAGAACCTGTATTGGAGGGATGGTATTTGAAATATTCAGGTTAACACAGTTTGCAGCATCCATAATCACACTAAAACCTTCAATCTGTTCGAGCAGTATTTTCAGGCTTTCGCGGAATATTTCATTTCTATCGATGATTGCAATATTTATTGTCATTGCTGATCTGTTTTTCTCATAGTAAAGGTAATCCAGGGATTTTGGGAGTTTCTATGGGAAAACAAGGATATTGCCTAAGTGAAGACCACTATTTTTTGTAGGGGAATACCCTTACTAAAATTTGGAAGGATGGAGGGAAATAGGGAAAGTGACGAATCAGATCATGGCTATTCTACTGTAAAGTACTGATTCTTAATTGCCCATACAATGAGTCCGGCGGTGTTTCTTACATTTGATTTTATGAAAATATTGGATCGGTGTGATTCTACTGTTTTAAAGCTGATGTGCAGTTTGTCGGAAATCTCCTGGGTCGTTAAACCCTGGCAGATCATCACCATTACCTCCAATTCGCGGCTTGTCAGGTTATCGTTTGCCGAACCATGATTTCCATATTGGTAAGCCAGCTTTTTTAAAATATCCTGGCTGAAATAGTTGCCACCTTGACAAACGATGGTTATAGCCTGCTGCAACTCATACTTGCTGGCTTTTTTTAGCAGGAATCCTTTCACACCTGCCTGAATCATCTGGGTATAGTGTCCAGTGTCTGAAAACATGGTGAGGGCAATCACTTTGAGCTCAGGTTGCACCTTCAGCGCATTTATTGTAGTCTGAATGCCGTTAATACCAGGCATTTCTATATCCATTAAGGCAATATCAATCCTGGTTTGATTCAGCGATTCCACAAATTTGTTTCCATCCGATGTGTCACAAACGACATTAAGCCCATCAATCTGATTTAAAACCAGTTTAATTCCTTCGCGGAACAAATCGTGGTCGTCGATAACGGCAATTTGTATTTCATCCATAATCTACAGCTATATTGGAATTTCAATGTTTACTCTTATTCCCTTATTATTTGAACTTTCTATTAAAAGCTTTCCTCCAAAAGTTTCTACCCTGTTCTTAATATTATACAGGCCCATGCCTTCTTTTTTGCCAGATCCCAGATCAAATCCTTTTCCATCGTCGGTATAAGTGATCATCAGCACCTTTTCCCTTTTTTTAATATCCAGGGTAATCTTTGAGGCATCAGCATGTTTCAAAGTGTTGTTAAGCAATTCATTTATACTGAGATAGATGGTTAATTCTTTGATTTGTTCAAACCTTTCAAGAATATCAGAGTTGTATTCTATTTTTATTTTGCCGCTGTGCATCAGTGGCGCTAAAAAATTGTCCAAAGCGATGTTTAAGCCATGTATTTCAAGTATGTATGGGCTAATATTGTGTGAAATCCTTGATACTTCGGCAATCGCATCGTTTATTATAACCTTAAGTTTGGTTTCAATATTGGTTTTTTCAGCTCCTGTTGGAGCATCAATATAGGCTTCAAAAAATAGATTTATGGCAGACAACACCGGTCCTAATCCATCGTGTAAATCACTTGCAATGCGTTTACGTTCTTTTTCCTCGGTCAGAATAATGGCTTCAATCGTTTTCAGCCTTAAATCTGCTTTTCTTTTTAAAATAAAATATAAAAAACTAAGAATAAATACAATACAAAT
>CAMAZH010000190.1 GCA_945863035.1 Chitinophaga pinensis
GATTGCCCTTACGAAGGTTATCAGTATGATCAAAAGTAAAACCGGGATCAATATCATATTAACCTTTTCAATGGATCGTATTCCCTTCCAGATGGCCAGAGCTCCCAGACCCACAACGGCAAAATGCAAAAAATACGGGATGGAACCCGCTTGAAACTGATCCCATACAGCCAGAGCCTGCGCATTGCTTTCCGGAAGAGGGTAAAACAGGGTCTGTAAAAGGTAAAACAAGGCCCAGCTAACAATAACAGCATAAAAGAAACTAATAGCAGCCGCTACAAAGCCCACAAAACTTCCCATCCAGGCAAAACGCTTGCCCATTGACTCAGCAAATGCAGCAATCACCCCTTTGCGGTATCTGGCTCCCAACAAATATTCGGCAATTATAAGGGGAATACTCCAAAGGAAAAGAAATACAAGCCATGCAATAATCAACGATCCGGCACCATCATCGCCCCCGTTCTGTGCAGCAATTCGTGGAAAACGCCAGATATTGCCGGTTCCCACAGCAATGCCAAGTGCGCTCAGAAGCATTGCCATGCGGGAGGAAAAACGTTGATCTACAGATTTGTCTATTGCCATAAAGGTTTCTTATGCCCTAAAACTAGTGAATAATGATTTAAGGAAAAAATGTTTTTGTCAAAGCCTCAATTTATAGGGGAAGGGGAAGGAAGGACAACAGGCTGGCGGCAGGGTGCTCCGCTTATTCTAACTAAAAAACTCTACCTTTACAAAAAAAACTATGGGAACAATCCATATCGAAGCAATGGAGTTTTACGCCTTTCATGGGCATTACAAAGAGGAGCAGATTGTTGGAAACAAATTCCTTGTAGACCTGATGCTGGAAACCGACATGGAACTTGCTTCAAAAACGGACGAACTGTCTGATGCTGTTAACTATCAGGCAGCCTATAAAATTGTTAAAAGAGAAATGGAGAAAAAATCCAAATTACTTGAGAATATAGCCCGCAGAATTCTTGAAGCGATTCATGCAGAATTGCCGGGAGTAACAAAAGCAAGCGTTACCATCCGAAAGATGAATCCCCCGATGGGTGGGAAAATGAGAAGTGTAAGTGTTACCCAAAGCCTGTAAAATGTCGAAAAAAATATGCCCGAAATGCGGAACGTCATTCTCCTGCGAAGGCGAGAAAGACTGCTGGTGCGAGTCGTTACAGATTCATAAAAAAGATATGCTTGAAATCACCAGCAGATTCAATGACTGTTTATGTCCGGAATGCCTGGCAGAATTTGCGGAAAAGTGAGGGAATCGTAAGTTTTGAGTTCCCTATATTATCTTTATCGATTCCTTTTTATATAAAACCACATCGCCCGGCCGAAGCTTTTTTCTCCGTTGCGTTTCCACGGTACCGTTCACCTTCACCTCTCGGTTATCGACACGGATGTTGGCTTCTCCCCCGGTTTCAACCAGGCCAAGGACTTTCAATAGTTTATTGAGTTCTATGTATCCCTTGTCGCTTATTTCAAATTCGTGCATGGCTATTTATAATTAAGCTTGTCCATAATCTCAATATACAGATCCTCAACTTTCTTTCTGGCCCAGGGAGTTGAGCGCAGGAATTTGAGACTCGATTTTATGCTGGGATCATTATTAAAACTTTTGATATTGATTTTAAAGCCAAGTTGTTCCCAACCGTAAAAATCAACGAGTTGGGTAAGAATCGACTCGAGGGTTTTGCCGTGAAGGGGATTGTTTTTTTGCTCCATTTTCTTTCCCTTGATTCTATTCAAGGTAGGTATAACCGTACAATCCAGAGCGGTAATTCGAAAGGAACTCCTTACCTTCTTCTGCTGTGATTATTCCTGACTTCACGGACGATGTAACCCAGGTCTCTACGGTTCTCACCAGCTTCTTGGGATTATACTGTACATATTCAAGCACTTCCGCAACCGTCTCCCCGTCAATAATCTGATCGATGGTGTACCCGTGCTTATCAACCGATACGTGAACGGCGTTGGTGTCGCCAAAAAGATTATGAAGATCGCCAAGGATTTCCTGATATGCCCCTACAAGGAAAACCCCGATGTAATACGGTTCTTTGTTTTTCAGGGAATGAACCGGCAGATAATAGGAAAGATTCCGGGTGGAGATAAAATTATCGATTTTCCCGTCCGAGTCACAGGTAATATCCTGCAAAGTAGCCGAGCGATCGGGCTTTTCCTCAAGACGCTGAATTGGGATTATTGGGAAGATCTGGTCGATAGCCCAGGAATCGGGAAGCGACTGAAACAATGAAAAGTTACAGAAGTATTTATCCGAAAGCAGCTTGGGAAGTTGTAATAGTTCCTCAGGAACGTGTTTCAGTTCGCTGGTCATCTGTTGCACTTCACGGGCGATAGACCAGAACAGTCTTTCGATCTGGGCCCGTGTTTTCAGATCCAGCAATCCGAGGCTGAAGCGGTCAAGGGCTTCTTCACGGATCTGCTGGGCATCGTGCCAGGCTTCGAGCATACGCGACTGGTTGATGGCATCCCAGGTGGTATACAATTCGCGAACCAACTCGTGATCCTCCGGGCTGATCTCCTCATCCTCTTCCCAGGTTGGAAGAGTTGCGGATTCAAGAACCTCGAAAATAAGAACCGAATGGTGAGCTGCCAGCGATCGACCCGACTCGGTGATAATGTCGGGGTGGGGAATTTTGTTTTTATCGCTCACATCGGCCATCGTAGAGACAGCATCGTTCACATACTCCTGAATACTATAGTTTACGCTGCTTTCGCTGTTCGATGAACGGGTGCCGTCGTAATCCACACCAAGACCTCCACCGATATCAACCAGCTGCACTCCAAATCCCCTGAGATAAAGCTGGGCATAGAACTGCGAAGCTTCACGGAGGGCAATTTTGATACGGCGTATTTTGTTAACCTGGCTTCCGATATGGAAATGCAAAAGCTTCAGGCAATCCTTCATTTTGTTCTTGTCAAGGAAATCCAATGCTTCGAGCAATTCGCTCGAGGTCAGACCGAACTTGCTTACATCTCCGCCCGAATCCTCCCATTTGCCGCTTCCCGCGCTGGCAAGCTTGATGCGGATCCCGATGTTGGGCTTTACTTTCAGGCGCTTGGAAACTTTTGTGATAAGCTTAAGCTCATTTAGTTTCTCGACCACAACATAGATGCGCTTTCCCATTTTTTGGGCCAGCAGGGCCAGCTCGATATAGTCTTCATCTTTATAACCATTGCAGATGATCAGCGAGTCGTTATCCGTATTGATGGCAATAACCGCGTGAAGCTCAGGTTTCGAACCTGCCTCAAGGCCGATATTGAATTTCTTTCCATGCGTAACAATTTCCTCTACCACCGGACGCATCTGGTTTACCTTGATGGGGTAAACGATATAATTATTTGCTGTAAATTTGTACTCCTCAGCTGCTATTTTAAAGCAGCTTGCCATTTTTTCAATCCGACTGTCCAAAATATCCGGGAATCTCACCAACAAAGGCGTTGACACATCACGAAGCTGAAGCTCTTCCACAAGGTCCTTCAGGTCTACTTCAATTCCGTCTTTCCGGGGAGTAACAACAACATGCCCCTTATCGCTTATGGAAAAATAATTAATCCCCCATCCATTTATGTTGTAAAGTTCGGCAGAATCCTCAATACGCCATTTTCTCATTATTTCAAAATTTAAAAAATAAAACTTGCTTAACAGACCCTCGGGAAAGGTTAACGAACCTCATTTGTGCAAATCCCCCGAAAAACAAACCAAGTGAGAGTATTTATTACCTTACACTTAGCCAATCTTGCGCAAAAATAAATATTTAATCGACCTGATAAAGATAAAACGCTCTTTTATTTCAATCGAATGTGGATTTTCAGGGATTACATGGAAAACCGAACTTTAGCTGGCTGAGTTTTTTGCCTTTTGAAACATTCCTGAACTTATGGCAAGGGCTTGCCCAGCTTATATATTATTGCATTTCTAAGGGTCTGAATCAAGAACTTGTGGCCTGTCGCTCTGTAAAAAGGTTTTTTTCATTTACATTTGACAAAAAATTATTTTTTCGGGGGATCAATCCCAATCTCCCGAAAAATTTCCATAAAGCAAACGCATCAAAATGTCGCAAGAGAAAGCCCTGATTTCGGTAGTTTCCCCGGTTTACGGATGTGGAGGAACGGTAATTGAACTTTACCTCCGGATTAAAAAATCTCTGGAGGCTGAAAATCTTACATTTGAGCTCCTTCTTATCGATGATGGAAGTCCGGATGAATCCTGGCCAGCGATAGAAGAACTGAGTAAACGCGATGAGCGGGTGAAAGGAATCCTGCTTTCGCGGAATTTTGGCCAGCATAACGCCATTACCGCGGGACTTGAACATGCAAGCGGCCAATGGGTGGTTGTAATGGACTGCGACCTTCAGGATCAGCCCGAGGAAATTGTGAAACTCTACAAAAAAGCACAGGAAGGATTTGATGTTGTGCTAGGCCAGCGACAGGCGAGAAAAGATATCTTTATCAAAAAATTCCTTTCCAACACCTTCTACCGTGTGCTCAGCTACCTCACCCAAACCCAGCAGGACAGCAGCATTGGCAACTTCGGGATTTATAAGGCAGACGTTATTTCTGCCATTTGCACACTCGGTGACCAACAGCGGTTTTTCCCAACCCTTGTGAAATGGGTGGGGTTTAAACAGACCTCCATCGAAATTGAGCATTCCCGCCGAACCATCGGAAAAACAAGCTACTCGTTCCGCAAAACCCTCAACCTGGCCCTGGATGTGATGATCGCATTTTCCGACAGACCGCTTAAACTCATCGTGAAACTCGGCGCTTACATTTCATTGCTCGCGGTTTTATATACAATTGTTACCATGGTTCGTTACCTGATAGGAGATATTAATGTAATGGGCTACACCAGCCTGATCGTTTCGGTTTGGTTTTTATCGGGGATTATTATCCTCATCCTTGGCATTGTGGGCTTGTATATCGGTAAAACCTATGAAAAAGTAAAAAACCGCCCTTACTACATTATCAAAAGCAGTAAAAACCTTGAATCGTAATCATGATGAGATCTTTGGAGTGGGACAGTGATTTCTTCGGAATAAAAACCGCCCGGATAGATGCGGCAAAACTTTCAGGGGACGAATTGTCGGAGCAGCTGGAAAACTTCCAAAACAGCACCTTCAGCTTGCTATATATCTTTGCTCCACATAACCTCAGTTGTCACAAAAAAGAAATTCTCAGTGCCGGGGGATTCCTGACCGACGAAAAAGTGACATTCACGATGAATGTGGATTCAATCAATCCCTCTTTATCCCCTTATATTCGTTCGTGCAAAGGATCCGAAATGGACAGAGACCTTGAAACCCTGGCCATCGAAAGCGGCAAATACAGCCGTTTCAAGGTTGATACGCGTATCCCCCGAAATAAATTTGCGGAGCTTTACCGACTCTGGATGAAAAACTCCCTCAACGGAACATTTGCCAAAGAGGTATATGCATATGAGGATGAAGGGCAAAAGCTGGGCATGATAACAATCGACATCCGCGAGAACGAAGGATGGATCGGAATCATTGCTGTGAACGAGACCCACCGTGGACGATCCATAGGAAAATTGCTGATGCATGCTGCCATCCGGTTTTGCAAAGAG
>CAMAZH010000191.1 GCA_945863035.1 Chitinophaga pinensis
CGAAACGAAGTGAAGTGAAGAATCTGTTCATCATTAATATTTTTTGCCGGACAACAATGATTATCAAATTGACTAATTACCTCATTTTCAAATTATCTAATTATCAAATTATCCCTTTTTCTTTAGTCCATTAACTAAACGCTTATCTCCAGTCCACAGATTTGCCGACAAATGATTATTTAAAGCAACAAAAACAGCATCATCAGGATCAATTCCAGAAACTAAATCAATTGCTTTTTCAATTTCGTTATCAGAAAGTAAAATTTCATCTACAAAAACGATTCTGTTTAAAATCGATTGGTAAATATCAGTGAATTCACTTTGAGAATAACCAGTAAGTTCAAGAATTTTTGATTTATGCTTAATTATCTCGCTCTTTAAAAGTCCGGGGGAATAAAAGTTAAAATATTTTGATCCATTAATAAGAATATGCCCAATTTTACTTTTGCTATTTAAAATTGCAATGAATACGATATTTGAGTCGACAACTATTTTCATTTCAAGCCACGACTAGCTTTAACTTTTAGCCACATAGATTTGTTAACTATCTTTGAAAGTTTATCAGCATCTGATTGTTTAGCATTTGATTTAGCTGTCAACTCTTTAAAATTCAAATAATCGATCATGTTTTGAAGTTCTGTTAAATCGACATTAGCCGGCAAACGAATCAGAATCTCATCTTTTGTCCTTTCCAGTATCATAATAATCGTTTTTTCAAAGATACCAAATTTACTTAGTAATGGCTATTTGCACAGGGAGAATTAGTTAATTTGAAAATGAACCGCAATTTGAAAATTTGAAAATGTGTCAATTTGAAAATGTGTCAATTTGAAAATTTGAAAATGGGGCAATTTGAAAATGTGTTAATTTGAAAATTTGAAAATGTGTTAATTTGAAAATTGACTTAATCGTTACCCATGAAATTATCTCATTTTCAAATTAACTAATTGACTAATTGACTAATTTTCAAATTATCTCATTTTCAAATTAACTAATTGACTAATTTTCAAATTATCTAATTTTCAAATTAACTAATTGACTAATTTTCAAATTAAAAATACCCCTCCTTTTTCCTATCTTCCATTGCCGCCTCAGAACGTTTATCATCATAACGCCCTCCCCTTTCGGTAACGCGGGTGGCTGCAACTTCGTTGATAATATCTTCGAGGGAGTTTGCTGTTGACAGGGTTAGGCCTGTACAAGTGATGTCGCCGATGGTACGGCAGCGCACATCCAGCAGTTCGGCTTTCTCGGAGTCTTTCATTTCGAGGAAAGGTGCTTTGGCAAGCCACACGCCATCGCGGAAAAAGACTTCGCGTTTATGAGTAAAATACAGATCCGGTATTTCAATATCTTCAAGAAAAATATACTGCCAGACATCCATTTCGGTCCAGTTGCTTATGGGGAAAACCCTAAAGTGCTCGCCCATATTCTTCTTGCCGTTGAATATATTCCAAAGCTCCGGTCGTTGGTTTTTCGGATCCCATTGGCCAAACTCATCCCGGTGGGAAAAGAAACGCTCTTTAGCTCTGGCTTTCTCCTCATCGCGACGACCTCCACCGAGAGCACAATCGAATTTATGCTCTTCAATGGCATCAAGAAGCGTAACAGTCTGAAGCACGTTTCGGCTTGCATTATAACCTCTTTCCTCTACCGCACGACCATTGTTTATGCTGTCTTGTACAAGTCTTACAATAACTTTGCCATTGGTCTTTTCCATAAGCTCATCACGGAAGGTAAGCGTTTCGGGGAAGTTATGGCCGGTATCGATATGCAGACAGGGGAATGGCACCGGCATAGGCCAAAAAGCCTTCCGGGCCAGGTAATACATCACTATAGAATCTTTACCACCAGAAAAAAGCAAAGCAGGACGTTCAAACTGAGCAGCCACCTCACGTATCACATAAATTGACTCCGACTCAAGCTCCCGGAGGTGGGTTAATGTTGTTTTATCCATAATAAATTACTGAATTTTTTAACGCTGCAAAGATATAAAAATTCCGTGAACCCTAAATGAAATGAGGGAGATATGAATTACTGACAATCCATATCTCCCTCACCAGACTTTAGACTGAATGGTAATCACTTACCGACAGCGGATTACCCAACTTATTGCTTTACAAACTTTGCGGTTTGAGAAACGCCATTGATTTTGACTTCCAGGATATAATTTCCCGGTACAAGATTGGAAACATCGACCCTTTGAATGCCAGTGGAGCCAACATCAACGGGCTGTTTTTGTGAGAGCATAATCTTCCCGGAAACAGAGATGACTCTTACCTCAGCCATAGTACTTCGCTCCGATTCTGTGGTAAAGGAGAGGTAATCGTTTACAGGGTTGGGGAAAACCTTCAGGGGTGAATTTTGGTCAACTCCCGAATTTCGGATTCCAACAGGCCATAAGCTGGCAGTCCATATTCCCCTGCCATGGGTAGCAGCAACCACCTGTCCATCTTGCTCAAAAAGTTGAAATACTGAAACAGCGGGGAAATTACCATCAAGAAAATGCCATGACAATCCATTGTCTGTGGTTTCAAAAATCCCGATTTCAGTACCCGCCCAGATAATATTGGTATCGAGCGGCATCACCATCAAGTCTTGCACAATAACATCGGGAAAGCCGTTTGAACTAACCTTGTCTGCTCCAAAGCCGGAAATATCGGTCCAACTCTGACCAAGATCCATAGTTCTCAATATTTTGGGACTCCCCCGATAAGAAAACAATAGAAATGCCTCAGCCTTGTTTGTGGGATGGGTAGCCATTCCACTAAGGAGACCCATATCAACGAGATCATAGTTATTTACCGCATTGAAGGTCACCCCTAAATCCCTGGAAAGGAAAATATTTAACGATGGTGACTTAAACATTCCGGTACCCGCCCATACGATTGACGAATCCTTTTGCGAAACCTTTACATTCGAACTGCTGTAAGCGCTGCCGTTAAGGGTCCAACCCTCATCAATCGGTGATAGATTCCATGAAGTTTTGCCAATACCGAAAGTCGGATGTCTATATACACCTTGCGCCCCAACCGCAAAAACAAGATTTGGGTTTTTCCGTGAATTTGACATTTTGGTTATAAACGGCCCGTCGTCGTTTAGTCCAATACTAGCTGATTGCCAGCTCGAGCCTGAGTTACTGGAGGAATAAATACGGTTGTTATAGATACTTGCCAAAATCTTTTTCGGATCACTATTGTTCCAAAGCGTCTGAAAGCCATCCCCCGAAAGCCGGAAATTATATAAGGACTTATCGGTAGCCTCTCGTCCGGAAGGGGACTGCCAGGTTCCGTTATCCTGCATTCCACCAACATACTCGTGTTCACCGGGTTTCTTTGAAACGCCATAAAACTGGGTTGTTATAAAACCATTGGTTAGCTGAACCCAGGTAGTGCCGCCATTGAGAGAATGTGCAACCCCACCATCATTTGCGCTTATCAGCCGGATGGGTTCAGTAATATCAGCGCCTGGAATTACAACCAAATCATGATGGTCCACATGGAGATTCGTGTTTTTGGACCCATTTTGAATAATCGAAGTTGTCATCTCACGCAACAAGGTGGTTCCAAATTCAACATTAATTGCAGATGCTGCGAGTCCATTTGGGTTCCATGTTTTGTTTTCAGCAAGGGTGGGCCAGAAAAAATACATCATCTTCTCGTAGTGCCCCCCGGTTTTCGTTACCAACGAAGATGGAGTAAGGGGAAGATACGGAATGGCGTGAACAAAAATATACTCCCGGCCATCGTTTTCATTGTCCGGATCCCGCTCGATTAGGTTAAATACTCCATCGCGCTCCTGATCGCGAAACGAAACCGATAATTGAATATTGTTCTTGGTGTCCCAGGCTTCAAAAGGAACGTCAATATAATCCTGATAGGTATATTCAGATTTAGCCACGCCAGGTCCCCTGCCAACAGGAACGGTAAATCGATGGGCTTTCTGATGCTTTCCGGGCCCGAAGCGGAGCTCAATACTTACAAAATCGTTTACCGTAACGGAAGCCCCCTCGGAAAGTCCCGTTGACATCCCTCCCTTAAGAAATTCCCCTCCGAAATTAACAAAATCGAGAAAGCTTTCTGTCCCGGAGGTCTGTGCACTGAGCACCTGTGGCGAGCTGGAGGAGGTGGTTCCGGTAAAACTAAGCAAGCCCATATAAACACCGGCCACATAAACCTCATTCCGGTTAAATGGATGAGGTTCAATCACACTGTTAAACCATCCCTGTGCCTGGTGGAAATTAAAGAAAGAACCGCTTAAATCCCTTTGCTTTAGCCAACTGACACCCGCATCCACCGACAAATACACATCCATGCTTGAATTGGCGTTTTCGATGCATGCGTATACATACGAGGTGTCGACAGGACTGATGGCTAAGGCATATCGATAGCCTAAACCTATTCCTGAATTGGAATGTGTCCAAGTCTCACCCTGATCGGTAGATTTAATTACACCGTAAGTGTTAACTCCAGCATACAGCACCTTCGGATTCAGTGGGTTTTGAATAATGTCCTGAACCCTATATCCGTTTTCGAATTTCTTGTGCCAGCTAACGCCTCCATCAGTCGACTTCATCACAGCTGTGTTAGTCACAGCAATTACAATACTCTTATCAAAGGGATCAATCCATATTTTATTTACAAACCGGAAGTCGTTATTCGTATCGGTTGAGGCAATCAACTGCCAGCTCCCTCCTTTGTCATGTGAAACGAAAATCCCATTGCCGGTTATCATACCCTCTCCGCCATAGCCTTCGCCAGTTCCAGCGAAAATCACAGAATGATCGGAAGGAGCCATGCAAAGTGTGGTTGTTGACAAATTTGGCAAATCGGGGGAAATATCTATCCATGACAGGCCAGCATCGGTAGTTTTCCAAATCCCTCCTCCGGCTGTTCCGGCAAACCAGGTGTTTTTGGAGGGATCATCCGGGTCGACCAAAATGCAACGCGTTCTTCCACCCACATTCACGGGTCCCCGTTGCACCCAAAGCAGATCGCTACCTGCAATCTTTTTGCTCTTTGAGAGATTTTTAGCTTTTACCAATTCATTATAAGCGTAGTTAGCGGGATAGCCTGGACCAGAAGAACCGATTGGAGTGCTAATCTCTTTGAAATACTGCACAAAACCTTCGGGCTTATCATAGGAAAAATACTTTGGGTCCCTTTTATTCGAATCCAATTTACCGATTAAAATGAGTCCCACGAAGGTAATTGTAATTCCAATCGCACCAAGGAAAAGGTATTTGGTCAATGTTTTACGCTTCATTTTTATAATATTATATTTCAATGCTATCTCAGAATACAAACCAATACTTGATGTGGGTCATCGTTACTATCGGATAGCGGTTTCGCAAATCCATTGACAGCAACATATCATTCGTATAAACAGAACGCTTAAATTAAGAAATAAAATCGAGACAAGTTTAAAATGGTGTGAGTTTGAATCGATTTTTAAGTCAAAAAAAAAGCTGCTCAAAGAGAGCAGCTTTTTTTCGAATAAGTTTGAATAATTATAAGGCTGTTACAACCAAACTTGATCCGTCGTTAACAACTTTCAAAACCCTGAAAGATGAGTAA
>CAMAZH010000192.1 GCA_945863035.1 Chitinophaga pinensis
TCCATTTCCCATGTGGATGCTGCACAGATTGAGAATACCGCTTCTCCTCAGATTATTTCTGCTCTGCAAGGAAAGGCAGCCGGAGTCTTCATTATGAATAACAGTGGAAAGGCCGGAGGGGATTTCAGCATTTTAATCAGAGGGATTACCTCTCTCAATAATGCTGGCCCGCTTTGGGTTATCGATGGTGTGCCAGGCGATCCCGGAATGGTAAACATGAACGATGTTGCCGGCATCGATATCATTAAGGATGGAACTGCGGCCGCAATATACGGTGCAAAGGCTGCAGCAGGAGTAATTTTTGTGACCACAAAGAGAGGTGCAGATCAAAACAAACCGAAAATTAGTTTTAACGCTTATTCAGGAGTAAGCAAACCCTGGAAATTACCTGAGATGGTAAATTCAGATGAATATGTTACCCTGAAAAATGAGCAATGGTCTACCTCGGGTGTGCCAGTAGGCCTAAGCCTTGATTCGATCGGGAAATATGAAACCACCGATTGGATGAAAGAGATGTTCAAAACCGGAAAATCCCAAAATTACGATCTCAATATTTCCGGATCAAACGAACAATCAAATTACTACCTGGGGTTCACTTATTATAAGGAAGAACCTTCATTTGTCGATAACAGCTATGAAAAGTACTCCTTGCGGATAAACTCCGACTATAAGATTACAAGTTGGCTGAAAATGGGTGAATCCCTCAATCTTCTTGCCTCAAACTTAAACCCTGTGGCTGATGAAGGTCGATACCTGGATGGACTTTTCAGAACTCCGCCGATGATGCCTGTTTATGACGAAAATAATCAGCCCGGAGGCTTTGGTTTTGTCGATTACAGGAGTCTGGGTGATTTCGACGGTGGTAACCCTATGGCTACTCAGCTAACAAGTCAGGGCAGAAGCTACACACAGAAAGTTGGAGGAAACACCTACGCAACAGCCTCTGTTTTGCCAGGTTTGAAGATTACAGCCACATTAGCAGGTAACATGAGTATTGGTAACAGCAAGTATATTACCCTCCCCTATAAACTTTCTGATCGGAAGAATTATTCCACAACCGACATAGGTCTCGGATTTGGAAAGGGATTTGACATTCTTGGCAACATCTATGCGAATTATGACAAAGCATTCGGACTTCACAATTTCAACTTTATGATTGGGTACGAGGCCAGCAAATCAGAAGGTAGCGATCTGTCGGGCAACGGTTCTAACGCAAAGTTCGGGCTTACAACCCTTAATCAGACAGATGTCGAAGGCCGCACAACAGGTGGTGGCGAATCCTGGGGACGCTCGGTCTCTCAGTTTGGAAGGGCAACCTACCAGTTTGGCGACAAGTACATTTTACGGGCAGTTGTGAGAAGGGACGGAAGTGACAAGTTCGGGCCCAACAACAGACACGGAATATTCCCCTCCTTTTCGGCTGCATGGAAGGTTAGCGAAGAGGCATTTATGCAAAATATTGCAGCAATATCCTTTTTGAAAGTGAGAGGTGGATATGGGGTCAATGGAAATGACAATATCGGGCAATATCGATACGCTGCCTATATGGTGAGCGGGAATGCCTATCCATATGGAACTTTCTCAAACGTTAAGCAGAATGCAAGCATGCGCATGTCATCCAATTTCTACAACAGGGACATTCAATGGGAAGAATCCAGACAACTTGACTTTGGAGTGGAATTGGGTCTTTTTAAGAACAAGCTGTTTCTTACTACAGAAGTTTATAAAAAGTCAGTGGAAAAGATGCTCTTCTCCAAGGGACTTCCATTTAGTTCAGGCCTTGGAAACCAATATGATGACAATCCCTCTCAGGTAATCAATGCAGGTCTGATTTATAGCAAGGGAATTGACTTTTTGGCAACCTATAAAGGTAACGTTGGAGATTTTAAATATACAATCAGCGGGAATATCTCCTCATTCAAATACACAGTTGAAGAGTTAACAGACAATAATCCTATTATGACAAACAGCGTTTTAGCCGACCAGGTTCAGGTATCCAGAACTACCCTCGGGGAAAGCGGTGGTTACTTCTTCGGCTATATGGTTGATGGTATTTTCCAAACACCCGAACAAGTTAACGAATACAATACCAAGGCCAGGGATATTGCAAAAGCATTGGATCCTGAAGCTTCGCAATCCAAGCTTGATCAGATTTTTTACAACAGCCCGCAAACTGCTCCGGGAGACCTGATTTACAGGGATATGGATGGGAATGGAATAATTTCACAAGCAGATAGAGTAAAAATGGGTTCCCCATGGCCAAAGGCTGTTTACGGTCTTCAGATTACGGCTGAATATAAATGGTTCGATTTTTCTGTTTCAGCCACCGGAATTTACAAAAGGGATGTATTTAATGCCGGCAAAGTAAGGACACATCAGTTTGCAAGCTATGACTATTCCACTTCAAAAGAAGCGCTAACTCGTTGGACACCTGAAAATCCGTCGACCACCAATTACAGAATCTACGGAAACGACGCAAATAAAAACATGTCCAATCCATCCAGCTGGTACATTGAAGATGGATCATATTTCAGAATTAAAAATATACAGTTGGGAATGACTCTTCCAAAAGCTTGGACCAGCAGGGTAAAAGTCGAGAAACTGCGTGTCTACGCATCAGGCCAAAACCTAATTACAATAACCAAATATTCAGGATACGACCCTGAATTCGGAATCGGAAGTCCATTGGGAGCGGGTGTTGACCAAGGAACCTACCCCTCATCAAAGGTGGTGCTGTTTGGTATCCAGATAGATATTTAATACCCAATGGAAAATCAAAACTTAATTCAGAGAACCATGAAAAATATTATCAGATTAATTTTTATATCCAGCATTATTTTGATCCTGGGATCGTGCGGTAAGGACTATCTCGAAATTTCAGATCCCAATAATCCAACCGGAGATACATACTATACCTCACTGGTTAATGCTCAGCTTGCAGTTAATGGCGTATATGGTGAATTTCATGATGAGCATCTTTACTTTGGTGAAATCTTTTACATCTTATGCTATTCAACTGGTGAAGCAGATTATTTTCACCCTGAGTCGCGCTACTCCGATTTTAACAATTATAACTACGGCCCAACCAACTCATTGATTGCCGGATACTACAAGGGCTGGTACCGGATTATTGGCAGAGCCAATAATGTTTTGAATGGAATCAATACTATGTTGGCCAGCGGCGGTTACAATGCTGATGAGGTAACCCAGCTCAATTACATGAAGGGTCAATGCTATTTCCTGAGGGGACTCGCCTACTCTTTTCTCATCCGTTCATTTGGAGAGAAGATGCCTGGACATCCCGCCTATAATGAGAACCTGCCCGGTACAATTATTGCCGATTCAGTAATTCTTGTAAAAGAGCAGATGTACAAGGATCGAAGCTCGTGCGGAGAAGTTTACAACTACATCATCAATGATTTCAAAGCCGCCGAAAGCTTTTTACCGGAATCATGGTCTGGTTCGGAAGTGGGAAAAGCTACCAAAGGTTCTGCACAGGCATTTCTGGGTGAAACCTATGTTTACCTTAAAGACTGGGATAAGGCTAAAATAAGCTTTGAAAAGATACTTGCAAACAAGGATTATCAGCTTGTTACAGATTTCTCTCACAATTTCGATTATGAGCATATTAATAACTCTGAATCTTTATTCGAAATCGGATTTAATAACGGCACAATTGGATATGTCGGGACGTACGCTTACAGACTTTTAGCCCTTCAATCCTGGGGTACAACAAAAATCAGAATCCCAACCATCGACCGGTTCAGTTCTTCAGTGGTAATTAACGAACAGACTCTAGCAAATGCCCTTAATGCAAAGAATACTGTTATCGGCAGCGTATTCAAAGCTTATGTGGATACGCTTTTGAACCTTGCCACTCCCCTTTTGGGAAATTCCTTTGAAAGCAAACTGGCTTTCCTGGATCAAATTGACAATCTCACCAATATTCCCTTTTATAAAGCAGATGGTATAACTTTTGAAAAGGGTGTGGCTCAGTTTCTTGATGCTGTTTCCCCTAAGGATCCAAGGTTGGTTCATACAGTATATTCTCCCAAAAAAGATTCAATAGTTGTCTTTGACCCAACTACCAAAACCTGGAATAGAAAACTATTCGATTTCAGCAGCTACGGATGGAAAAAATATATTCCCGACAGCGTGGAGGTAGAAGGCGCTAAGGCAGCAGGAATGGGTAACGACGGACACATGAACATGAATTTCAGAATTATGCGGCTTGATGATGTTTACCTCTATTACGCTGAAGTAATGCATAACCTTAATGATGACGCAGCAGCCCGGGAATACATAAACAAAATTGTTAGAAGAGCGAACGGTTTCCCAATTGACTCTCCTTCAGAGGTCGACGTGAATCCCTCTGATATTATGGCTGAATTAAGAAACCAAACCTTCCGTGAGTTCTGCCTGGAAGGTAAAATATGGTTTCATTTCCGCCGCTGGAACAGAGGGTTAATCGAATGGGGATCGTTAGGCTACAAAGAAAATAAAAATGAATGTCTGCCCATTCCACAGGGAGAGTTTGACTCAAATCCCGGGATTAAAACACAAAATGTTGGATACTAAGTAATTATCATATCAAACCATTCTTAATAACATGTTTAACTAAAAAATCAAAACTATGAGAACGAAAAGCTTACTCTTATTATTGGGTTTTATTACTGCCAGCGCTTTTTTAGCGAACGGACAGGAATTGGAATTCACAACATCAGGTACTTGTGCAGATTACATTACCTGGAATAACAGATATTCCAAACAAGCGGATTCAATTTATTATATCCAGAAAGCCAGAACAAGTATTACAGTTGACGGAGTTATGGAAGCTGGTTGGAATTCCGCAAATGCTTCACTTATCAAGAAAATTGCTCATGAGAAAACAACCGGTGAAGTTTTGGAACTGGGTTTGTATCCTCAGTCAGCAGAAGATTTGAAAGGTATTTTCAGAGCGCTATGGACCGACAATGGAGTATACATGTTCATTCATGTTAACGATGATTATGTACGCTACCAGAATTACCAATTCCAGTGGGAAAATGATGGTATTGAGTTATACTTCGCTAAGGCTATTGGAGAAGGAAAAATTCAGATCATTATCCCCGCGATGGTTGGCACCACACATCCCGATAAACCTGCTTCCAAAGATTTTGAATCGGGATCAGATGTTGGATCTGACCCCGACTACAAGGTGTTTGGGTTTGATGCCACAAACTGGGATGAAACACTTTTTAACTGGGCTATTAAAAAAACAGCTACGGGTTACGATATGGAAGTGTATATGGACAAAGACATTGTTACCAATGG
>CAMAZH010000193.1 GCA_945863035.1 Chitinophaga pinensis
CCTGCATCTAAGTTGACAGAATCTCTGTTCGGCACAAACGAAAAATCAATAACAGAAGCCAGATTTTCTGCCCCAACCCCTGCGGTTAAGGAAACCCCGTTTTCGGTTTCACCACAGCCGCTTATTTCCCTGTACGATCTTTTTGGTATCCCTGAAGCAGAGCGTACCCAGGTGAAAAAGCCGCGAATGAGGGAAAAGCAGGCCAAACCGGTAGAACAACCCCCTTTGGATTGGCGCGAGCGCCTTAGTAACAGCAGTCTCCAGCTAAAAACAGAACTTGAAGCTAAAAACAGAAAGAGGATAGAACCCAGAAAAGCGGGGGAAGGAAAAGTCGAAAAAAATAAGGACAGTGATGCAGGGGGCAAGAGCCCGGAGAACTATAACCCAGTTCCCTTTAACGGAGAACGACTGGGTCACTATCGTGAGGGATCTTTGGTATCGGATGCAGAGAACCGGATCGGGTACCTACGCGACCTGGATGGATTACAGCCCATGTTTCACCCACTGGAACTGCCAACCTCCCAAAAACAAAGGGCTTCCCTTTATATTGAGGTTAGAGACACTTATCATCATTTGTACAATAACGAGGCAGAACGCCTGCAGGCCAATTCAGCCCTTCGCGAGATGCTCAACCGCCTTTACGATGATTTTACACATCGTTTTGGCCATCTGAACGATGCCAAAAACCTCGGTCTGATAAAAATGGATGCTGGTGGTAGAGAAATCCTTTCCCTTGAACGCTACATAGAAGGTCAGTCCGTCAAAGCGGATATTTTCGACCGTCCCGTTACTTTTAACCCGGATGAGATAACCCATACCGACAATGCCCGGGAAGCCCTGGCCGCTTCACTCAATAAATACGGTGCGGTGAATCTGGAGTATATGGCCTCCCTTAACGGGAACAATCCGGAACAGTTGCTGGAGGAGCTCAAAGGTGTGGTCTATTTTAATCCTGTGGCAGGCGGTTATGAGGTTGCTGATAAATTCATTTCAGGCAATGTAATAGAAAAAGCGGAGCAAGTTGAAAGCTTTCTGGAACGCAATCCGGGGCATGAAGCTGCCGGAGCCTCGCTTGAAGCCTTACAAAAATCAATACCGAAGCCGATTGCTTTTGATGACCTGGATTTCAATTTGGGTGAACGCTGGATTCCAACAGGCCTCTATGAGAAATACGCTTCCTGGCTGTTTGAAACCAATGTCAGCATCCACTATGCACAAAGCCGCGATGAGTACAGTGTCTCGGCTTTCAGGAGCAATGCCAAAATCTCCGACCAGTATGCCGTCAAATCGCAGAGCCGGACATTTGATGGTGTTAATTTGATCAAACATGCTTTGCACAATACTTCGCCCGACATCACAAAAAAGATCATGGTCGATGGCGAAGAAGTGAAGGTTCGTGATGGTGATGCCATCCAGCTTGCCAATTCGAAAATCGATGAGATGCGAAAGGGTTTTTCGGATTGGTTGCGCGAGCAATCCCCGGAATTTAAAGACCGGCTGGCCGGGCTTTACAACCGCACTTTCAACTGTTTTGTGCGGCCTGCTTACGATGGTTCGCACCAGACTTTCCCCGGGCTGGATCTAAAAGGTCTGGGAATTGACGACCTCTACAAAAGCCAGAAGGATGCCGTATGGATGCAGAAACTGAACGGAGGGGGTATTTGCGACCATGAAGTGGGGGGAGGGAAAACGCTGATCATGTGTTGCGCCGCCATGGAAATGAAGCGGCTTGGACTGGTGAATAAACCGATGATCGTTGGGCTAAAAGCCAATATCCATGAAATCGCACAAACGTTCTGTACGGCCTATCCCAATGCCCGTGTGTTATACCCCGGCAAAGAGGATTTTACTCCGGCTAACCGGATGAAAATCTTTGACCAGATCAAAAACAACAACTGGGATACAGTTATCCTTACCCATGAACAATTTGGGATGATCCCGCAATCCCCGGAAATCCAACAAAAGATTCTGCAGAAAGAATTGGATAGCGTGGAAGAAAACCTGGAAGTCTTGCGTGGGCAGGGGAAAGAGGTTTCGAGGGCCATGCTGAAAGGATGTTTGAAGCGGCAACAAAACCTGGAAGCCAAATTAAAGAACATCGCTTATCAGATTGAAACCCGGAAGGACGACACGGTGGATTTTCGCCTGATGGGGATCGATCACCTGTTTGTCGATGAAAGCCATAAATTCAAAAACCTGACCTTTACCACCCGTCATGAGCGGGTAGCAGGATTGGGCAATGCCGATGGTTCACAGCGGGCGCTGAATATGCTGTTTTCGCTTCGTACAATACAGGAACGCACAGGCAAGGATTTGGGCGCTACATTTCTTTCAGGAACGACCATTTCCAATTCACTCACCGAATTGTACCTGTTGTTCAAGTACCTTCGCCCAAACGAACTCGAACGGCAGGGCATAAATACATTTGACGCCTGGGCGGCAATATTTGCCAAAAAGAGCATCGACTACGAATTTTCGGTAACCAATGAAATTGTGCAGAAAGAGCGGTTCCGGTATTTTATCAAAGTTCCTGAACTGGCAGCTTTCTATGCCGAGATTACTGACTTCCGCACGGCCGCTAGCATCGGTATTGATCGCCCCGAAAAGAACGAAATACTCCATAACATACCACCAACTCCTGACCAGCAGGACTTTATCGGACGTTTGGTAGCCTTTGCCAAAAATGGCGATGCCACGCTTTTGTTCCGGGAACCTCTTTCCGACAGTGAAAAGACAGCCAAGATGCTTATAGCGACCGATTATGCGCGGAAAATGTCGCTGGATATGCGCATGATAGCACCTGATCGGTACGGAGACCATATTGATAATAAGGCCAGCCATGTTGCTCACCGGATAGCAGGTTATTATCAGGAATACGACAGGCACAAGGGCACGCAGTTTGTCTTTTCCGATCTGGGAACATACCGCCCCGGCCAGTGGAACGTTTACAGCGAAATAAAGCGAAAGTTAGCTGAAGACCACGGCATCCCGGCACATGAGGTCCGTTTTATTCAGGAAGCTAAAACTGAAAATGCCCGTAAAACTATGATTACCGGCATGAACGAGGGAAAGATACGGGTATTGTTTGGTAGTACCGAAATGCTGGGTACCGGGGTTAACGCACAAAAACGGTGTGTGGCTATCCATCACCTCGATTGCCCGTGGCGTCCGTCCGACCTGGAACAACGGGATGGGCGTGGAATCCGGAAAGGAAATGATATAGCCAAACTCCATGCAGACAACAAGGTTGATGTGATCCTTTATGCGGTAGAAAAATCGCTGGATGCCTACAAATTTGGATTGCTGCACAATAAGCAACTGTTCATCCGGCAGCTCAAAACCAACTCGCTGGGTTGCCGCACCATCGATGAAGGCAGCATGGATGAAAAAGGGGGAATGAACTTTTCTGAATATGTAGCTATTCTTTCCGGCAACACCGAACTGTTGGAGAAAGCCCGACTGGAAAAGAAAATCGCAGCATTGGAAAGCGAACGCCAGGCGTTTGCAAGGGGTAAATCATCTTCCCGCTACAAACTGGAAAACCTAGTTCAAAATGTGGAAAAGAACAATGATCTGATAGGTCGTATCTCCAAAGATATAGGGGCATTTAATTCCAGGGTTCAAACGATGCCGGATGGCACAAGGCTAAACCCTGTGCTGTTGGATGGATTGCAAGGCAGTAACCAGAAGGAAGTAGGCGTTAAATTAAACGAGATAAGCGCTAAAGTCAACACACACGGGGCGCACGAACCCATTGGTTCGTTGTATGGCTTTACGCTTCTGGTAAAGACAGAAACCACGTTAAAAGAAGGATCAGATATCACACAGAACCGGTTCTTTGTTAAGGGCGAAGGTGAAATCCTGTACAATTATAACAACGGGCTGATGGCATCCGACCCTAAAATTGCTGCACAAAATTTTATCCATGCGCTGGACTCTATGCCCCGACTGTTGGAGAGGTATAAAGGTGACAATGAGAGAATATCGAAAGATATTCCGGTTCTGAAAGAAGTAGTTGGAGCTGTTTGGCGTAAGGAAGATGAACTGAAAGGATTAAAATCAGAACTGGACAATCTTGAACGAAAGATAAAGCTCTCGCTAAAACCTATCGAACAAACGGAAGGTCAGTCAACAGAGATTGCAACAGAAAATCAATCACATCAACAGATCACAAAGTTCACTCAATTGAAGCAAACAGTGAATGGGTAGGTAGAAGAAGGTTCCTTTACCTTATGACATGAGGCAACCGAGAGAGACAATGGGAGAACTCTTGGTTGCCTTTTCCATTCATCTTGGCGATAAGCACGAAAAGGGTGAAATAAGTCAAAAGAGTGGACGTTGAAAATCAAACTCATGGCAGCGGATAAATTTCCAATATCGAACTTCTCAAATAAATCAAAATTTATTTTGAGGACGATGAAAGGGTCTTGTTCAAATGCTATCGCCGATGAATACTAATTTTCGTTACCCGATAGTTTGGTAAGTAGTTGGTTCACAGTGTCCCATTCTTCTTTCTGATTTTGCAATTCAACTTTTCCTTCCTCAGTGATGCGATAATAGTTTCTTGGGCGCACATTTTCGGCCATTCTCCAATACGAAGATATTAAACCACTGGCTTTCATTTTCTTCAAAACCGGATAAATACTGGCCTCTTGCCAATTGATTTCACCATTGGTCAACTCTTTCACCCGGTGGACAATTTCATAGCCATAGCTATCTTCAACTGCCAATATCGATAGGATAATTTTAGGTGCAGATGCACCGATCAATTGTTTTGAGAATTTACCCATGATCTTTATTTAAATGGAGAATTACAGTCTAAAGGTTACTTTTTGAAACGAATAAACAACGGCAAATAGAACAAGATTGCAACAATTGAAAAGATTAATCCTCCCATTGCTCCAATGGCAAAGGCAAACCAAAAGACTTCTTTCTGCCCCGACCAGACAAAAGGCACTAGGCCCAAAACACTGGAAATAATGGTCAGAAAAACAGGGATTATCTTGTGATTAAACGCTTTCAGATAGAGTGTTAAATCATTTTTCATTCCTTTAGCTCTACAAAAATTATTGTAGTCGTTAATGATGTATAAACCTGCATTTACAACAATGCCGCACAAAAGAATAAACGAAGCAAACCCTCCTTGGTCAAAATTGAAATCGAACAGGTAAAAGGTTAAAAAAACTCCAATAAAAGATACTGGGATCATGGAAATAATGGCAAACGGTTGTCTCAATGACTCAAGTAGGATGGCACAAATAAAATAGATGATCAGTATAACTAAAAGAATCAGGAAATACTGGTT
>CAMAZH010000194.1 GCA_945863035.1 Chitinophaga pinensis
CACCATTTGCAAGCTTATTTACAGCAAATACCAGGATAAATGGTTTCTCTCGGAAGTATATGAAAACCTGCTTTCCTGGAACCGTTGGTGGGATAAAGCCCGAAACAACAATGGCTATTTGTCCTGGGGTTCTGATCCCGCTGAAAAAGCAAAGGATGGCTTTACAAAACAAGCCGCCATGTTCGAATCAGGTCTTGATAATTCCCCCCTATTCGATGAGGCCGTCTTCAATGAGGAAAAACACCTATTGGAATTGGCATCGGTAGATTTGATGAGCTATTATATTGCCGACTGCAAGGCATTGGCTTTCATTGCCGGAGAGCTGGGCAAAGAAGAAGCAAAAACCGAGCTGCTCGAAAGAGCTGAAAAGTATTCGGTGAAGCTTAGAGAACTGTGGGATGAACAATCGGGGATTTACAGGGATAAAAATCTGCTGACTAATGAATTCAGCAAGCATCTCTCACCCGGCAACTTCTATCCTATGCTGGCGGGGGTTCCTACTCAGGAGCAGGCTGAAAGAATGGTTAACGAACACCTTATGAACCCTGAGGAATTTTTCGGTGAGTTTATGATTCCCTCCATTTCAAGGAATGATCCGGGTTTTCCGGATAATGAGTACTGGCGGGGAAGAATATGGGCACCTATGAATTTTCTGGTGTATCTGGGACTGCGAAATTACGACCTTCCCGAAGCCAGAAAACTACTAGCTGAAAAATCGCTCAAACTCATAATGAAGGAGTGGAATGAGAACCACAGGGTTTATGAAAATTACAATTCCGTCACCGGAGTGGGGGGCGATGTGAAAAGCAGCGACAACTTTTATTCCTGGAGCGGTTTACTTGCCTTGATTCCGCTTATGGAAGAGGGGTACTGGTAAAACTAAAACATATGCCATGATGTTACGAAATACCGCCATCCTGTTGGTACTATTCCTGATAAGCTCCTGTACTACCTATCAGAATTATGACGAAGAGAAATCCTTTGTTTTCGAAATCAACGATTCATCCCAAATCGCTATAGGTTCTGACAGTTGGACTGGAACCGACGATTGCTCTGCAATGGCTTATATGAACCGGACCGAGACGGGGCTATTGTTAACCATCAGAGTTCAGGACGATTCTGTTAGAACCGGAAATGAATTTTCATACATGAATGACGGGGTGGAAATCTATATGGATCTTCGGCCACCCCGGCTTCGCAAAAAAAACGCTTATGAAACAGGAGTTTTTCAAGCTGTTGTAATCCCTCTCCCCGGAAAGAAAAATGTAGCCCCCATAGAGTGGTTTCCAAAAAATTACAAGTCGGAAGTCACCGGTGCCACAGCATGGACCCAGCTTTTTGACAGCAGTTATGTGGTGCAGCTATATCTTCCCTATTCAAGTCTTAAAAGAAATCATTTCTGGCCCCGCACCTATTTTTCAATTGATATTGCTATCAACGATGCGGATAGCGTGAACCGTGAAACTCAGATGATGTGGAGGGGAAAGGCCGACAACTGGAACAACCCCTTAAATTTCGAGCCGATTACCGTGGTTGATGAAAAAACGGAAAACCAGAGGGCGAGAAAAAAGAAGCCCGACAGTCCCAACATACTGCTTATTTTAACCGATCAGCAAACCATGAAGGCGATGAGTGCTTATGGAAATCCATACATCCATACTCCCAACATGGATGCACTGGCTGATGCAGGCATTCGCTTCACTCAGTCGTATTGCAGCTCTCCCGCAGGCTCTCCCTCCCGAAGCTCGCTGGTAACCGGCATGTACCCGCATCAGACCGGGGTAAATTACAACGGTGAAAAACCCGACAGCAGCCTGCAAAATATGGGTCAGCTATTCAGAAAAGGAGGCTACCGAACCGTCTGGGGAGGCAAATGGCAGCTCCCTGATGATTTTCCGCATACTACGGGCCAGGATTCAATTCCCGGATTTGACCTTGTTAATTTTCTGTCGGTTGAAAAAACCAACGGGAACGGCAGCGATACAGACCCTCCCCTGGCAGATGCAATGGTGAAGCAGCTACAACGACACCCCGATGAACCCTGGTTGATGGCAGTGTCGTTCCAAAATCCCCACGATATTGGAAGTTTAGCCCAAAAACCCTCAGCTTTCTTACCTGCCGTAAACCCGGAGAGTACCCCAGCTCTACCTTTTAACCATGAAATTTCCCCCGATGAACCCCGGTTTTTAAAAGACCTCCGCAGCCCTGGCAATAATGCCAATACGCTTTCTCTGAGTCAGAAGTTCAGCCCTCAGGATTGGAGAAATTATTTGTTCCAATATTACAGGATGGTTGAAAAGGTGGATAAAGAAATCGGAAAGATAATCGCCATGCTCGAAAAACAAGGTTTTGATGAGAACACTTTGATTGTTTTTACCAGCACACACGGAGATGGCGCTGCATCGCACAAATGGGCAGGAGAATTTTCTCCGTATGATGAGGTAATGAAAGTTCCTTTGGTTATTAGTTGGTTTGGAAAACGTTTCAACACTGAGGTAAACCATCGCCATTTGGTTTCAGGAATCGACATTTTGCCAACCCTGTTGGATTATGCAGGGATATCCGCACCCTCAAACCTTCAGGGACAAAGTCTGAAATCCATTATCGAAAATCCCGATACCTCGTTCAGGGAATTTCTGTATGCTGAAATCGCACCTGATGCGGAACATCCCGAGAGAATGGGCAAAATGGTGAGGTACAGAAATTATAAATATGTTCAGTATTCGTATGGAAGTCTGAACGAGCAGCTCTTTGACCTCAAAGCCGATCCCGGGGAAATGGAAAACCTTGCTTATCAGGCAAAACATAAGGAACTAAAAGATTATCTGAATTCTCAGCTGAATCAGTGGAAGAGATAAAAATATGCCAAAGGATACAGAATATACTTCAAAGAGTCGGATGGGAAAATTATTATTCTACTCATTGGTGGTGATAAATCAACTCAGAAGCATGACATTGAAAAGGCAAAAGAGATTTTAAAAAGAATTAAAAAATAATAAAATGGATACTTCAAGATTTGATATTGCAGACTATTTGGATAATAACGAAATGATTGCAGAGTACCTTAATGCTGTATTAGCAGGAGGAAACGATTCTGATGTTATAACAGCAATCGGACATATTGCAAAATCA
This sequence comes from Chitinophaga pinensis, assembly GCA_945863035.1. Lineage (GTDB taxonomy): Bacteria > Bacteroidota > Bacteroidia > Bacteroidales > JACJXF01. The sequence goes on from CAMAZH010000194.1 coordinate 3,133, forward strand.
ATCGGCATGACAAAAATTGCTCAAGAAACAGGATTAAGCAGACCAAGCTTATACAAAGCTTTATCTGACGGATCCAAACCTCAATTTGAGACTATTATGAAAGTTTTAAGAGCAATTGGCGGACAGATTCAAATAAATCCCATGACGGTATAAAGTCGAGTAGGTAAAGGGGGAGTTTCACCCCCAACCCTAAGCCCCAGGGATTGAACTTCCCTTCGACAGGCTCAGGGCAGCGCCCGTCATGTCTTCACCCCGTCACGTCATCACGTCATCACTCTGTTGAGTTTAAGGTTAAGTGCCCGTCATCACGTCATCACCCCGTCACGCTCACTATCTAAGATTCAGCGCAACCGCCCTGATTTCTATTTTGCGGCTTTTTTTGATCCCATAGCCACAAAAAATTAAAAAGCCTTTTAACCTGCGTTTTTCTTCCGGAATTAGCCGGAAATAAAAATAAAATCCTACTTTTAATAGTTGGTTGGTTTTTTGGTACCTATACTGCGGATTTGGGGCGGTGGGTATTGGGGTTGGATATATATTGTTGTTAGGGGTAAGAAAAAATCGAACTTAATGAAACATTTTGTAATTTTACAGAAAAATAGAATATGACTTACAAGAAAACATATGATATTCAAAAGAATAACCAGTTAGTAATCGATCTGCCTGACAGATTTCGCTCCAAAAAGAAGGTAAGAGTTACGATCGAAGATATTGATGAGAATCGAGATGAGAAAATCTCTTTGCTTAAAAAAGCGGCAAGTGATCCAATTTTTCTTTCTGATATTGCTGAGATTGATTCAGACTTTAGGTATTCTGATAGTGAATTGAAATGAAGATCAATAAATGGACCATTTGGAGAGCCAACCTGGATCCTGTTGTTGGTTCTGAGCAAGGGAAATCCAGACCGGTTCTAATAATCAGTGAAGATGATATTAATTCTTTACTTAATATTGTTAACATTGTTCCAATTACTTCCCGAAAACAGAACCGAATAATTTACCCAAATGAGGTATTACTTCCGGCCGAGGTTAACGGATTGGAAAAAGAATCTATTGCTTTATGTCATCAAATTAGAACGATTGACAAAACTCGTCTTTCGAAAAAATATGGACAAATAACATCCGCTGAAATTCAGAACCAAGTTATTGATGCCGTTTGCTTTCAATTAGGCATCAGAAGGGACTAACAGCACCTACACCTAATCGAGTAGACGGCTCCGCTCCCGATGAATCAGGAACGGAGTGCGCCTCTCACACCAATGTATCCCGATGTTCATCGGGAGACCTCGTATACAGCGGTTCATTACCGGATAGAGAAATCACAGAGTAATAGTCCAACAGAGATTCATAACCCCTTTTAATGAGCCTGACTATAGTGATGGTAGTACCCAGAATAGGGCTCTGAGCAACTGCCCAGCCCCCCATGCGGGTTCTGCTCCAACTGAAGGCGTCCTCGGGGTTAACCCCCAAAATCAGAAGATTTTTCCGTTTACGTTCCCGTTTCTTCTCCCGATGTACATCGGGACCATATACAATACCGAATTCGATTTCGGAGCCAGCCATCGAGGGTTTTGAGTTTGGAGCTAATATTAGCCATACGGAAATATTGCAGCCAGAATATTGAAATTTGCAGGCTTACGGATACCGCTCTTCTCCCGGTTGATGGGGAGCTTTAACTTGTTCTTAAGAAACAGGTACGTTGCGTTTCCTGCCTTCCGGGCTTGTTCGCGGCTGCGGCAATAAATGCTGAAATCGTCTGCGTAACGCACAAATCTGAGCCCTTGCCGGTTTAGCTCTTTGTCTAGTTCGTGCAGCATGATGTTGGATAGTAGCGGGCTTAGCGGGCTGCCCTGTGGTACTCCCTTGCGGCGTTTGACAAGTTTGACGTCTAACAAAATTCGTCAGTACCGTCCCGATAGCTATCGGGATTGTCGTTTGGCTTCCTTTACTGCATCCCTCACGGGAAACCAGCTTGCTCCCGATAGCCATCGGGACTAATGCTTCGGACACGACTCCGTGCATAACTTGTCCCGATTTATCGGGAAGGGATTTACACCCTCTGGGAAAATACACACTTGCTGTTGCTCCAACTTAGAAAATTAATTTGTATTTTTCTGATTTAATCAGAGCTTACAACAAGTGTGCGCGCTGCTCATGCAGGGCGCACACAA
>CAMAZH010000195.1 GCA_945863035.1 Chitinophaga pinensis
AGCCAGGCATTGGGCTTACCGCTTGTTAGCGGCCGGGCCAAGTATCAGTTACCTTTAAAATCAAAAAGCAAAAGTCGTCAGACGAAGGTCGTCCGTGTCACGGAAGAACTTGCTTTTTGCGACCATGTTCGCACCACCCTTCAGCGTCGTTCAGCCGAAAATGACACATCAGCCGAAACCCGGAACTGCCCATCCAAAATGCTTTTAAAAAACCATTTAAAAATGCTCATTCGAAGCCATTAAGGCCTTGCCGCTAACTAGTTTATAGGGCTCATTTTTTCAGGCCTAAAATGCCATTTCGGGCATATAGGCCTGTAAAACGTAGTTCTTTTTATATAAAGAAAAGTATTTTATTCGAGATCATCAAATGGACTTTTGATATTTTGTAAACTTTTTGTCGATACATGGGTGTAGATTTCTGTAGTCTTGCTGCTTTTATGCCCCAAAAGCTCCTGTATAAATCTCAAATCTGTGCCTGCTTCAAGCAAATGGGTGGCATAACTGTGTCTTAACCAATGAAGGGTCACGGGCTTGGTTATCTTTGTTTTTTGAAGCGCCTGCTTTAAAACGCTTTGTAAACTCTTCTCACTGTATTGCTCTCCTTTTTCTTGTCCCTCAAATAGCCAGATCATTGGTTTGTACTGTTTATAATACTCGCGTAACATTTCAATGGTCTTCTCTGATATGGGAATAATCCGATCTTTTTTACCTTTCGATTGTCTGATCATCAGCAAACCACGCTTACTGTCAATGTCCTGAGGCTTTAAATGAAGTAGTTCGCTTCTTCTTAACCCACATGCATAAATGAGGCTTAGCATCGTCCTGTGCTTCATGTTGTAATGAGCTTTGATTATTGAAGAAACTTCAGCCTTACTTAATACATTTGGTAACTTGTGCTCTGTTCTGGGTCTTTCAAACCTATCCAGATCAATTCTACTCTCCATAACTTCCCTGAAAAATATTTTCACGGCGTTAATTACCTGGTTCTGAAAGGCATAACTTAACTTTCTCTTAATGATATAATCATTTACAAACAAAACCATATCATCATTGCATATTTCGTGGATCGGTTTTGGGTGCAAAAAGAGTAAAAATGCTTTCGTCCCTTCAGAGTAACTTTTTATTGCAGATTCACTATAGCGCTTATGTGTCATCCATTGCCTGAGTTTTTCAATTCCCTCTGAAATTTCTAATGGAACTTCTGTTTTAGTAACTATTTCTTTTCCTTGTTTCTCATCTTTTTCTTGTATCGGCTTTATAGAAGAGTATTCAACAAAGGCAACTCCATTTAATAATCTGTAAACCTCCGATAAATTAAAATCTTTTCGAGGAATATACCATTTGATATTCGACTGACTCCACCTTACACCTTTTAAAGTTCTTACGATGGAAATTACCTCAGGCACTTTTGGGAAATTCATAAAAATAACATCAGCTCCCCTATGAACCCCCTCTTCAAGTTTCACAAGCGTTTTCATGAGTATAATATTAAAACCGACAAAAATATGTACCGGGTCTCGTGATATAATAGGGGGATATTCTGATTTATTTTGGGGGAAAGAGTAAGCAAGATACAAAAAAAGTAAATCAACTACTTTATTTTCAAATAATTTTATGCGAAAATCCGCAAATTCTGTTTAAGAAAATCTTCTTTCAGAATTTGCGGATTCTTGATGATCATAATTAGGGTTCTCTTAGAAAACTCTGCTATTGAAAAGTAAGATCCTTTGCAAGAGCTCAACAATTCGTTATTTTTCTACAAGACCCTTCCAGGTGTCCAAGGTATCCCTTTTGCATTCATCTCGTCTCTGAGTTGCTCCATGCCGGTTTTTAACTCAGAAAGGGCATCTCTGAAACCGGGAACTTGTTTTTGAAGAATCTTCAGGGATTCTTGCTGCGTTTGGGTTATTGCTGAAGTCGATGACAACGATGATTCAGAAAGGAAACCCAATCTCTGCTCTGCCGGCATCAACATCGGTGGAAGCTCCTCCTGACTTGCCTTTGCCTCGGGTCCTTTGATCTTGTATTGGAGATCCTTTAAACCGGTTTCAAGTTTTTGGGCCGAATTTTTCAATTCCAGATCTGCAACATGCGAATTACTTAGGGTCTGCCTGATCTGGGCCATTTCGTTAATACTTGACTCAATCTCCCGGGTCAATCCAGCCAATACTCCTTCAATAACCGATACTTTCTGCTGGAAACTGAGGAGCTCGGATTTGTTGGCAGGTGGAAGTGAGCTGTTGTTTAAGGCAAGGGTATTGAATGTCACTGGGTTTCCAACAGGAGTCGACTGACCGCGGACAACCATTTCTGCAGATACCTTATACACACCGGGCATTGCCGAAATACCGCTTCTGCCTTTTTCCAGAGGATCAAATTTATTGTCTTTTAACCTCAGAGGGGAAGAGCTGCTGTAACGAAGATCCCACCTTACACGGTTTAATCCTTTCTTCGGACTGCTGGTGATTTTCCGTACCAGACTACCCTGTGAATCATATATGCTGAAAAGGAGATAGGGGGCTTCCTCAGAAGATTCGGCGAGCTGCGCTTCAGGACTGAGCTGAGGAATGGGTTTCTTATTCTTGAATAACTCCTTTTCGGTTTCTTTACGTGTCTCACGAAGCGTTTTTGGAGTATCCTTCAGAAAATAGGTGATGGATGCTCCGTAAGGTTCATTGGGAGCTGTAAATAAAGTAGCTCCCTGTCCGTATTTCCCTCCGGTCTGTTGATACATAAGCGCATCAGAAACAGGAAATAAATGAGATTCCGATTTTAAAATATTCTTTTCTTGTGCGAGTTTGCGAAGTGGAGTATAATCATCGAGGATATAAAAACCTCTTCCAAATGTGGCAAGAACAAGATCGTTCTCCCTCTCCTGAAGGGCAATGTCCCTCACAGCAATGGTTGGAATTCCTGCGGAAAGCTGTACCCATTCCAATCCCCCGGTAATAGAAAAAAAGATCCCAAATTCAGTACCTGCAAAAAGGAGGTCGGAACTGATAAAATCCTGCTCAAGACTGTGAACCGTTCCGCGTGCGGGAAGGTTTGAAGTGGCCGGCTTCCAGGTCTTTCCTTTGTCATTGCTTACCAAAACATAAGGTTTGAAATCGTCCCGCTGATGATTATCAAAAGAAACATACACAACATTTTCATCAAAACGGGAAGCAAGAATGCAACTTATGTATGTGAAGGCTGGGATCCCGGGGAAACTCTTTACCGATGTCCATGTTTTTCCTGCATCTTCAGTAATCGACAAAACACCGTCATCGGTTCCCGCAAAAATGAGATTTTCGTTCACGGGCGATTCCTCCAGCGATACGGCTGTACCCCAGGGCGAAGTAGACATATCCTTCGCAACAGCATCTGAACTCCAGTAATATCCCATTACAGGCCAGGTATTCCTGTCGGTTTGTGTGGTGATGTCGCCACTGATGGTTTTCCAACTCTGACCCTGATCATCCGACCGGAAAACCTTATCTGCAGCTATGTACAAACGCTTGTTGGAATGGGAACTGAGAACCATCGGGGTATTCCAGTTCCATTTGAAGGTGAGCTCATTTTCTGCCGGCTGCGGCTTGATGTAGAGCAGTTCGCCCGATTTCTTATCATAACGGTATACATTACCATACTGATATTCGCAATACACAATGTTCGGATCCATTGGGTCAATTTGTACAAAGAACCCATCTCCCCCGAGAACCGAAAACCATTCTTCGCTCGAAACACCTTCTGAACTAGTGTTTCCCGACGGACCTCCAAAGCTGTTGTTGTCCTGAGTTCCCCCGTAAATATTGTAAAAGGGGTAATCGTTGTCGAGCCCAACACGGTAAAACTGTGTTACAGGCAAATTACTTTTGAAGAGGAACTTATTTCCGGCATCGAAAGTCTCGTAAAGTCCACCATCGCCGCCAATCATGAAATGCCGGGTGTCTGAAGGGTCGATCCAGATTGCATGGTCGTCAACATGTCGGTTATCATTGCCAATGTTCTTCCATGTTTTTCCCCCGTCATCGGTAAACTTACTAAAGGTCTCGAGGGAGTAAATCTTGTCGCGGTCTTGAGGATCACATACAATACTGGCATAATACTGCCCGCTAGTGCTGTAACTACTCATTTTTTCCCAGGATTCGCCCCGGTCGACAGAGCGAAAAAATCCCCCTTCGTTATCGGCCGCCTCAATTATGATGTACATGAAATTGTTATCAACGGGGGAGATTGCCAGACCGGTTCCACCCATATCAGCACCAGGCAGACCTTTGGTGATTTTCCTCCAGGTTTCACCTTTGTCGGTTGATTTGTAAAGAGCCGTTTCAGGACCACCCCCGATTTTTGTGTGGATATGACGCCTTCTTTGTTCGCTTGTGGCAAAAAGAACATCGTTGTCGGTGGGATGCATAACAATATTGTTCACACCGGTTTCGTCGGAAATGGCAAGAACTTTTTTCCAGGTTTTGCCGCCATCCAAAGTTTTGTAGAGCCCCCTGTCGCCTCCCGGACCCCAGGCTGAGCCTTCGGCTGCAACAAATACGATATCGGAATTTTCGGGGTCGATTACGATGCCCCCAATTTGTCGGGATTCTTTAAGACCCATGTTTTCCCAGGATTTTCCGCCATCAACAGACTTGTAAACCCCATCGCCGTATCCCAATGCACGCTGGTGATTGTTCTCGCCTGTTCCCAGCCAGATAACATTGTGGTTCGTGGGATCCATGGCAATGGCACCGATGGCATAGGCACCATAGGTATCGAAAACCGGTTCGAAGGTTGTGCCGGAATTTGTGGTTTTCCAAACATTACCGGAGGCTACTCCCACGAAATACTCGGAAGGCTTAGCGGGATTTACCGCCAGACAAGCAATACGCCCTGAGGTAAATGCCGGACCAATACTTCGGAATTTCAAACCGCTGAAAGTGCTGCTTTTCAGCGTATCGGAGGGGGGAAGTGGTTTTTCTTTAGCCAGACCAATGCTCGAAAGGGGAAAGATGGAAAGTGCGAAAACAAACGCGCATGCGAAAACGAAGCTTATATTTTTCATTTGGAATATAGGTTTTTAAAGGCGGCTTAAATTTAAAAAAGTTTAAGAGAATCTTTAGGATTAAAACATGTTTAGTAGCTCAAGGGGGAAAATATCTTAATCATTGTTGTCCGGTAAAATTTATTCAAATCATTTAAATATATTGATTTCATTAACACTTGTAAATATTTCGCCCCTACAGGGCTTCTTTTTGGTGTTTGTTATTATTTCTACAAATATTTACGCGGCTCTGCCGCTTTAAAAAGCTGCAGAGATTTCGGTGAGC
>CAMAZH010000196.1 GCA_945863035.1 Chitinophaga pinensis
GAAATGATAAAAATAGCATTAATCGGAGCGGGAGGCAAAATGGGGATGCGGCTGGCACACAATCTTATTCATTCTGCCTATGAAACTGCATATTGCGAGATTAGCGATACCGGCATCGCAAGGCTCAGGGAACTGAATATTCTTATAACTGATTCTGATATTGCAGTTCCTGCTGCAGACATTGTTATCCTTGCAGTTCCGGATGTTATCCTTGGGAAAGTATCTGAAAGTACCATTCCACGCATGAAAAAGGGGGCAATGGTTTTTACGCTTGATCCTGCAGCAGCTCAGGCGGGATTGCTGGCAGAAAGAAGCGATATCAGCTATTTTGTTGCGCATCCTGCTCATCCTTCTGTGTTTAACTGGGAGGATAATGAAAAAGCACAACGTGATTATTTCGGGGGAACTCTCGCAAAACAGGCGGTTGTATGCGCCCTGATGTCAGGACAGGAAAAGGATTATTCATCTGGTGAGGCTCTGGCAAAAACAATTTACGCTCCTGTTTCCAAAGCTTTCAGAATTACTGTTAAACAGATGGCTTTGCTCGAGCCTGCCCTGGTTGAAACATTATCGTCAACATGTCTGGCAATTGTACGTGAAGGTCTGGATGAGATAATTAAAAGGGGAGTGCCTGAAGATGCGGCCAGAGAGTTTCTTTACGGGCACATGAATATCCAGCTTGCTGTACTGTTTGATCAGATACCGGGAGCGGTATTCTCTGATGCGGCAAACAAAGCCATTATAAGAGGGAAAAGGGTGTTGTTTCAGGAAGACTGGAAGAAGATTTTCGAGGATGATAACCTTAATGAACAAATTCGGGATATTATTAGCTGATTATTTGAATAATTAAAGAATCAACGTAAACGAATTATGAAGAAACTAAAATTTGCAGTCTTGGGTACTGGATTCTGGTCACAGTTTCAGCTTGGAGCCTGGACGGAACTGGAGAATGTAGAATGTGTAGCAGTTTATAATCGCACTAAACCAAAGGCCGAAGCACTTGCGAAACGATTTGGCGTTCCGCGGGTCTATGATGATCCGGTTGAACTGTTTATGAAGGAAGATCTCGATTTCGTTGATATTATTACGGATGTCGATACACATTCAAAGTTTGTTGAGATGGCCGTGGAACATGGAGTTCAGCATATTATCTGCCAAAAGCCAATGGCGCCTGATTATACCACCGCTTGTAACATGGTTAAACTTTGCTCAGATAAGGGTAGAAAGTTGTATATTCACGAGAATTACCGCTGGCAGGTGCCCGTCAGAAGGTTTAAGGAGATACTTGACTCAGGAATCATAGGTAAGCCTTTTAAAGCCAGAGTTTCCTTCCTATCAGGATATCCGGTATTTGAGAATCAGCCTTTTCTCAGGGAACTCGATCACTTTATACTTACCGACATGGGTTCTCACGTCTTCGATATCTGCCGCTTTCTGTTTGGCGAGGTTGAATCATTATGGTGTCAGACCGGCAAGGTAAGTAAAGGCATCAAAGGGGAGGATATGGCAGCAGTTATGATGCATATGGAAAGTGGAATTCCCCTTTACTCCGAATTGTCTTATGCGTCCAGAATGGAAAACGACTCCTTTTCAACGGTATGGGTACTGGTTGAGGGGAGCAAAGGTAGCATCAGTCTTGGACCCGGATTTGAGATTACGACGGTTGTAAATGGCAAAATAAGCAGAGAGAAATGTACATTCCCATCATACTCCTGGGCCGACCCTGATTATATCGTAAATCATGCCAGCGGCCTCGATATAAATCTCAACATACTCAATGATATACTTGGTATTGGAAGTGCAGAAAATACGGGAGCCGATAATCTAAAGACAGTAGAGATCGTTTGGGCATCCTATGAATCTGCAAAAACTGGTAAGATGGTAAGGATTTCTGATTTTCAAAACAAATCATGATACACGATGGAATAAGTTATCCAAACTTAGCCGGAAATGAGTTGCCGGTGAGGCTGAAAGCAGGTCCTCTGGAAATGCTCTTATTTCAATCAGCAATACGAAAAATTAAACTCGGAAAAACAGAAATTGTCAGGGCTGTTTATGCAGCCGTGAGAGACAAAAACTGGGCTACTATTCCCTTCAAAGTTGTGTCTTCTGATTTATCGGAACAGGTGGATTCCTTCAACCTGAAAATAAAGGGAAATTTCGGCATCAATGAGACACTCGGTTTTGCGGAAATTGAAATATCAGGCAATACTTCCGGTAAGTTGGAATTTCAGTTCAACTTTGTTGCAAGCAGCTCCTTTCTGAAAAACAGAATTGGTATTTGCGTGCTGCTTCCCGTTGAAGAGTGCATTGGAATGAAGTATCAACTTTTTCAACAAAAAGAGAATAAAGTATCAGGGAGATTTCATGAACTTATTGTGCCTCATCAGCCATTACTCGAAATAAGTGCACTGGAGTGGGAAACTCCCGATAAAAATATTGGCAGACTTGAATTTGAGGGTGATATTTTTGAGATGGAAGACCAGAGAAACTGGATCGATGCTTCATTTAAAATCTACAGCACTCCTCTCTCCATCCCTTATCCTGCAGAGATTAGGGCAGGGGAATTTATATTGCAAAAAGTGAAATTGAGTCTTCCGGTAATACGGAAGCTTCAGACTCAAAAAGAAATCAATGAAATTACACTTACAGGGAAAAAATGCAGGTTTCCGGAAATCGGAGTTTGTCTTGGAAAAGACAACTCATTCCCCCGAAAAGAATTGAAGGAGGCTTTTTCTGAACTTCCTTTTCAGCATGTAAGGGCAGAATTGAACCTTGCGGATCCCAATGCTGATGAACAATTGAGGGGTATTTTTTCAGTTGCACGGGACCTTGGCTGTAAGCTTGAACTGGCACTGCATTGTAAAAACGGAAAAGGGTTTCCATCCGGGTTACTTGAAATATTGATTGCAAATAAATTGGAGTTATGCCGGATTCTTGTTTTTAACTCCGATTCGTTTGTCAGTAATGGTGCAGAAGAAACCGGAATTATTTCTATCCTCCGTCAAACCCTTAGGACTATAAAAATTGGAGGCGGTTCCAATGCAAATTTTGCAGAGTTTAACCGGAATCGGTTATCTGTGGGAAGTGTTGATTTTGTTAGCACAGCAGCCAATCCCCAGGTTCATGCTGAAGATGAAATGAGTATTATTGAGAATATTGAAGGTCTGAATTACGTGATTCAAAGCATGATGGCTTTATACCCCGATGTTCCTGTGCTTATTAGTCCCATAAGTTATAAGCCAAGATTTAACGCAGTAGCATTCGATACAGAAAGCTTGCCTGTATCGGGTTCTGAAAAACCTGTTTCCAGTCTTCAGGGGGATTTCGGAGCATTATGGACATTAGCTGCCATAAAAAGAATTGCGTTGTCGGGAGCGGAATCGCTTACACTTCATGAATTGACCGGAGAAAATGGGATTATTCAACCCGTCAATTTCTCCAATGATGGGATACTTCCAAAATCTCCCCTTTACAATGCGCTGAAATGCCTTTCGGGATTTACAAAGCAGCATTTCTTACTTGAATCTTGCTCTACATCACCTGAAGAAACCGACTCGCTCATTTTTCAGAATGAAGTAGAAACCGTCATGCTGATTCTTAGTTTTGCTGAACAGGAAAGGACTATCACCTTACCTGAATTTTTTGGTAAGGCGGATATCATTAAATTCAGTAATGATAATTCCCAAAAAGCAGTACTTGAAAATGAAAGGATTATGCATTTGAAAGGAAGACAGCTATTGATGGTGAGGTATAGATAATGCCTTACGACTTAATGTAGTTTGTTAATTCCGGTTGCCGCAGCAACTCAGAGAACTATCGAAGGAGTCATTATAAGATAGCAATCCAATCGTTTAGCGCTCCAGAACCAATTCGGCTTCAGCGCTATGGGTTTCTCCGATTTGCCACACCTCAGGTACTATATTTTTCATTTCCGGGTCGGTTCCCAGAAGAACGACTTCGATTTTTTCATTATTCATCGATTCGCTAAGTGGAATAAAGTAGGTGAAGTTTGATTTGCCAGCCCGGAAATGTTCCCAGTTATTGTAGGGGAAGGAAGGGGCCCGGTCGTTTGCTCCAATCCATTTTCCATTCAGCTTCATACCTGCAAATGATGTCCCTTCATTCCAGTTTCCCGGAAGAGTTACACAAAGATAACTACCTGCAGATGCTCCTGAGATTTTACCTTTGAAATTCCATGCAAGGCATATGGAATCTTCATATAATCCAAACAAGTTGCTTGCCCTCCATTTATTTCTATCGAGGGTATCAGGGGCGGAATAAGCTTTGATTTCTGAAATACTTACCGGACTTGGATTCATACGTAAATACCTAAAAGTTTTTCCGCCATCGAATTTCAAAAAAAGGTCATTATTTTGGCTAGTGCTTTCGATTTTTTCCCATGAATCCAGATTCATGGACACTTCAACGGATATTGGATTAAAACCTTCCTGAATTCCATAAAAAACAAGTGAATCAAGGCTTATGGGTTCATTTATATCCAGCCTGAACAAACCGTCATTTTTCCTGATGTTCCGGTATTCATAAAGACGAACTTTGAATTTACTTGCGGATTCTCCATCGAATGCGAATTTATCCCATGCACCCTGAGATATGAATATACTGTCATTAAAGAACTGATTCCTGCATTCTTCCACTTGTTTAATTTTAGTTTGACCGGACTTAATTAATTCTCTGACTTCCAATGCGTTATTATCGATTGAGAAAAGATTTGTCTCAATAATTTTTTCTACATCTGGTGGAAGTTTTGAGGGAAGAAGCAGGCCTGTTTTTTTTATTGGGATGACTGATTGTTTTTTACCGGGGAATTTGTAATCAATTTGTTCTCCATTTAGCAATTCCGAACAATCAGCACCATTAATGCTGGCACTTCTAAAATCATTTCTCGAAGAGTTGGTATTGAACTTAACAGTTTCACCTGCATTTCCCAGCAGTTTGATTACAATCGGTTTTTCAGCAACTTCTCTTACTATTTCATAATCGATTCCTTCTAAAAAGAATGATTCATCTTTTATGGCGGATACTTTTATAAGACTTGCACGAAACGGCAAAACTGTAATTTCCACCTCTGATCCTGCTTTGTGAATCCCAAGGAATCTTTCCGAGGGATGATATTGAAACACCTCCAAATCACCGGTTGAAGTGATTCCAATGGAAGTGTCAAGTTTAATGTTGATATGGATGGGTTGCCATGATAAATT
>CAMAZH010000197.1 GCA_945863035.1 Chitinophaga pinensis
TCATCCCCTTCAAAACTAATCAATTCAAACCGTCTTGCCATATAAATCAGCTGATGGTTTTTAAAACTATTGAACAATTCGTTTTCCCTGAGGTATCTGTATTTTCTGAAAAGTCCGTTTTCATCATGTGTACCCATTGTCTTCAAAAAGGTTTCAGTCGACAGCCTGAATTTTAGGGGCAGCCGCTTCATCACTTCCAGGCAGGATTCTTTTTCGAGACGGAACATCAGGGCGGAGGATTCCTCCCTCAGGAGGGGATCGGGATTAAACATTTGCGCAATCAGATCCTGTCCCGGTCGGAAACCATCAAGGTCTGCCAAGGCCCGAATAGCACAAACCCTTGTATATGGGTTTATCTGATTATAATCGCGGTTAATGACGGCGATCAATAAGTCCTCAGGTTTCATCAGTTCAACGGGATATTCGGATTGCAGCAGCCTTACTTTTTCGGCAACAGACGTGTCGTCGAGCAAGGGAAACAAAAACGGTTTAACTGTTTCGTCCACAAAAATATCCATAAGCTCAATAGCAAAGCCGATTCCTTCGGAAGTGCCGCTCTCCAGATTTTTCCGGATATGAAAAACCGTAGCAGGGTCATAGGCAATCGAAAGAAGGGTATAAATCATATCATAATTTTCAACTACCTCCTCGTCGAATGCCTTCACAAGTTCCGCTCCGGGACCGAATTCCCGCAAACTGTGTTTGGCTGACAGGTTCCATGCCGTAATCCCGGCAACCCGATACAATGCAGAGAACAATTTTGCCTTCTCGTTTTCATCAGGGACTATTTTGGATTTCAATATTCCTTTTACGGCAACCGAAAAAACGCTCCTGTTAAAGTGCTCGAACTTAGCAAAAAGGAATTTTGCGGCTTCGGGGGTTTCGAACGAGGCCATTATACGGGTAATCCGGATCATCCCCTTATCAGTGATTCCGGTTTTATGAAACCCGTGCTCCAAGTTTTCGAGGATGTCCTCGCTCATCATGCATAAGGCATAGTATGCATAGGAATAAAAATCGGGATCCTCGAGCATATCAACAAGATAGGTCACAAAGTCCTTGCGGTTCAACACCCCGGCTGCCCTTATAGCACTAATCCTCACCCCGGGGGATGTGTCGCGGAACATGGGGACAATGCGGGGGTAATATTTAGGGTCCTGCTTTTCAATAATCACAAGCAAACCCTTTTTCCTGTCGTCGGGATTTTCGCTTTTAAGGAGTTTGCGGATTTCCTCCTCACCATGTTTCTGACCATCCGATCTCAATCGCTCACGAATAATACTTAGGCGGGATTGCTGCAGCAGGCTTGCTCCTTTACTAAAATGGCCGAGATGGTCAACACTGTCTTTGAGATCAAGATTGTCAATTATGTTCAACGTAAGCGATCTCACCTTTTCATTTTCGCCGGAAAGCTCAAGGATATTTTTGCTCACATAGCCATCCCACGACTGAGGGGCAAACTCAAGAAGCGCGGCGATCTTTGAGGAATGGCAAGTACCAGGGACTATTTTTTCGAGCAGGGGAAGTTCCTCATGTTCGTCGATAGCAAGATTCTGGAATTTCTCGAGGGAGGACTCCAACGACACTTTATATGCGGCGTAAAGTCTGTACCCTACAATTACCCATAGCAACAACATGAAGAGCAGAAACCAGGAGAAATGGATAATCTCTACGAATGCAATCATGCCCAATCCGGCCAATAGCAGGCCGGAAGAAAATGCCGCCAGCTCGTTCACTGTTCCGTCGATTCTGGCTTGCACATTGTAGCGAATGCTGCTGTCGAGCGACTGGTAAAGGATTTTGGATGCCGGAACCTCTATGGAATCTTTCAGACTCTTTGCAAACAATTTGCTTAACACTATCAGTAAAAAGAAGAATGCAAAACTTGCCGATTCGATAGTATATCCATAAACACTCCCGATAATTGCTGAAATAAAGGTGAATAAACCCAGGAGAACAGGTGAAATCAAAAGCGCCAGCTTAAGCCCGTAGGTTTTCATCATTTTCCCATAAACAAATGTCTTGATAAGAATCGTGAAGATGGTAAGTGTACCCATGAATGCGCCAAGGAACGACGCCAGGGCATTCGGGTCGGGATAATTCTCTTCCAGAACGGTAAGAAAAGAGAAATGGACGAAAAAGGCAGCAATAACCGAAAAGACAATAAACAAAGCCATCAGCACAGTATACCTGCTTTTGAAGAGACTCAGGAAATTGTCTCTTTTCCCGACAGCCTCCTCAACTTTCTGAAAGCGAAAACGTCTGGTAATTACTACTTGCAGAATCAGAGCGATGATGATACTAACCGTGCATAACAGCAGAGTATCGAGAACCTGGAAATTAAGGCTGATTAACAGGGGAATGGAAAACGAGACGACGATGATCCCTAAAATCTGACCGGTATCAATGAGTCCGAACAATCGTTTCCCTTGCCTGAGGGTAAAAAGTCTGCCAACCGTACCCCAGAAACCAAGGAAGCTGATAATTGTAAGAGGCCCCATCATGACAAAGACAGCAAAAACGAGTCGTTTGTCATCGGTAAACTCGAATCCCAGCCGAAGCAAAGCTGTAACCAGGGCAACAAAAATAAAATTCAGAAGAGCAAAATTCGAAAATTTCATCCGCGACTGCAAGCGGGTATAAACCGAAGTAATTATGATACCAACGATTCCCGAGATAACGAAGGCTTTGGGAATAAGCGATGCGTCGTAAACGCTTAAAAAAAGGGATTGTGCGCCGACATCCAGCGAGCCTGCAAAAAAGCCGATAAAGACAGATTGTAAAATCAGAACAAAAACGCTCGACTGTTCATTCTTCTCAATGTTGAATGCTCCGGCAATTCCTCCTTGCATAGGAATTTTTTTTATTGGCAATATATTAAAAAACAAGACAAATCAATCGATTGGAGGGTAATTTTTTTCGACGAAATTCAGCAATTCGCAAGGGAGGAGAGAAATACCAAATTAACAATGTTGCTGTGGGAGATTTACTTGTCTTTAAATTCCAGTTTTATTCTGCTTTGACAGATTAGAATTAATGAAGAATTCCAATTGCTTTGTTTTAAGATTCTCCGCATTTATGACAGCTTTGGACTGTAGATAAAAATGCTCCCTTTCAGTAAGTTTCCCGCTAACAAAATCGAGAAGCTCTGACTCGGTCTTGTCTTTGAGCAAGGGTCTAACTGGCTTGCTGCTTCGGGTTAGGCGCCTCACAAGCGCTTCAGGGCTCATCTGAAGGTAAACTGAAAAGCCGGTTTCATTAATAAAGCTCATGTTGTCGTTAAAGCAAGGCACTCCTCCACCCGTGGAAATAACAATATTCTCGGGCGAGTTTCCAAGCTTATGGAGAACTTCCTTTTCTTTTTCCCTGAACCACGCCTCGCCCTTCGTGTTGAAAATTTCCTGTACGCTCATTCCCAACTCCTCCTCAATAATAACATCCATATCGGCAAAACGAATTCCAAGTCGCCGGGCCAGCTTGCGGCCTTTGGAGGTTTTACCAACACCCATAAATCCAAGGAGATAGATTTTCAAGTTTTTTGGGCTAATTATTAGAGATCGAGTGACATTTGGCTTGCCGTTATCGGGCCTTCAGGTTCGGGAGGCAGATCGTCAGGCCCATCCGGTGCAGGTATTGGCTCAGGTGGCGTTTCCCTTATCAGGGGTTCAAGTTCCCTGATCACTTTTACTTCGTAAGTGGATAATCGCTTTCCCCTGGCCTTGAAACTTTTAACGCCAATGAAATCGGCAACTTCGATAATCTCAGGTTCTCTCGACACATTCTTCCCTCCAAACTGCACTTCAAGGCGCGGATATTCAACTTCGGTGAGCTGTATCATCCTCGATTCAGGGTGATCGCCAATCATGCTCTGGGGCTTTTCGGATTCCTCAAGGGTAAAGCGCTTCACATAGTAGTAATTTTGTTCCCCATCGAAATAAGAAACTGAAAATATCTTCTCCGGCCTGAATTTTTCGATTAGCAGGATATTCTCCTCGTAATGGTTGCTCAGGTCGAAATTGCTCGTTCTGAAATTGCCGTTTTTGGTGATCACAAGAATATGATCACTTCCCACAAACTCGCCCAAAAACTTACCTCTTCCATCGGCATTAAGCCTCATGACTACCTCATCCCACCATACTTTTCTTCCCCCGAGGGTTGAAATCCCCTTCTCCTTCATAATGATCTTATGTACCCCGTGTTTGGTAAGGATATTCCCCTGCGAGGCTTTGCCTTTTATGGTTAGCTCGCTGAAATCCATCTCGAAAACAAGTGCTTTAAGCCGGGGTCTGGGCTTGAGATAAACTTTTATCACTTCGGCTTCCCCATTGGGGTTGGCCGACATGTACAGAACCTTCGAGTTTTTGTGTTCTTTGATAAAGCTGTATTCCTTATCCCGTGTGATTCCTGTCACGGGCGATCTTTTCATCATGGTATGCCCCGACTGACCATCGTAGTACACAACATTGTAAATGGTTCGCGAGTCGTTACGCTTGAAAACTGCAATGTGGATGATATCCTTTCCTGCAAAAACCTTATCGGCAACTTTGTTAACAATAAAAGTTCCATCCTTGCGGAAGCTGATTACCTCATCTATATCCGAGCAATCGCAAACATACTCGTCTTTCCTGAGGCCCGTACCAAAGAAGCCTTCCTCACGATTCACATACAACTTCTCATTGGCAACCACAACTTTCGTGGCCTCAATGGTTTCAAAGCTTCTGATTTCGGTTTTCCGCTCTTTGCCTTTGCCGTACTTTTTCTTGATCTGCCTGAAATAATTGATCGTGTACTCAACGATATTGTTGAGATGGTTCTTCACCTCTTCAATTTCCGTTTCAATGCCACGAATCAGCTCGTCGGCCTTTTTCGCGTCGAACTTCGAAATCCTCTTGATCTTTATCTCGGTTAACCGGGTGATGTCGTCAACTGTTATCTCACGCATAAACAAGGCCTTGTAGGGCGAAAGGCCTTTGTCGATTGCCTCGATTATGGCTTCCCAGGTTTCGCAGTCCTCAATGTCGCGGTAAATCTTTTTCTCAATAAATATTTTCTCGAGGGAGGAGAAATGCCAGGCTTCCTCAAGTTCATTGAGCCGAATCTGCAACTCCAGCTTAAGAAGTTCCAGCGCATGATTCGTATTAAGCTTGAGCACTTCCGTGACTCCCACAAACC
>CAMAZH010000198.1 GCA_945863035.1 Chitinophaga pinensis
ACACCATGTCCGGTACAATCGGCAACTGCAAGGAAGATGTATTTCTCAACCTGCTTTATCCAGTAAAAGTCGCCGCTAACAATGTTTCTGGGTTTAAATAAGACGAAGTGCTCCGAAAAGAATTCGTTGATGAATTCCTCCCGTGGGAATACTGCTAATTGGATTCTGCGGGTGTAATTTATACTGTCCAGCACTCCTTTGTTGATAATTTCAATTTCTTCCTTTTGTTTTTCAACCAATTCTTTAGCGAACAAAAGGTCTGATAGCGCAAGGTCTTTTTCGTTGTTGAGTTTCTGCAGTTCCTGTTTTTGTTGGTGAAGTTTGAGTTGCGTCTCCACCCGTGCTATTACCTCCTCAATCATGAAGGGTTTGGTTATGTAATCCACACCGCCTGATTTCAGAGCTTCCACAATATTATTGGTGTCGCTCAGGGCACTGATAAAGATAATTGGGATATGGCATAGGGATGGGTTTTCCTTTAATTGTCGACAGACCTCGAATCCATCCATTTCGGGCATCATTATGTCGAGGAGGATTAGGTCGGGGCTTTCATTTTCCATTACCTGAAGGGCTAAAGCCCCAGAGGGTACGGGTCTGACTTTGTAACCATTGCTTTTCAGCATCTCCCCGAGCACCAAGAGGTTTGTGGGCACATCGTCAACAATCAGAATACTAGATGTTTTTTGGCCGGTTGGAATCTCGATGTTCATTGTTGTTGTTAATTTTGTTTTTTTAAATAGAAAATTTTTATGAGTTCAATCGCCTGATTATAAGATTTGCCGTCTCAAGGAACCATCATTGCATTGCGGGGATCGAGAATTTGAAGCTGCTTCCTTTCCCTGTTTCGCTTTCCACCCAGATTGCCCCATTGTGCTTATTAACCAGTTCTTTGCACAGCAACAGACCTAAACCCGTTCCGGTTTCTTTTTCGGTACCCGGCGTAGAATGGGTCTGCGTGATGTCAAAAAGTTTGTTTATGGTCTCCCCAGTCATTCCAATCCCATTGTCGGAAACCGAAATAGTAGTTTGTAAATCGGTTTGTATGGCATGAACATCGATCCGACCCCCATTAGGGGTGAATTTTATGGCATTTGAAATAAGATTGCGCAGGATTGCCCTTAACATGTTATTGTCTGCGATAACATTTAACTCTTCTGTGTTTAATAGGTTGATGCTGATGTTTTTGTTGTTCGCGGTAAGTTTTAAAACTGCTGCAACATCAAAACTAAGACTATTAAAGTTTAAGTTCTGGGGGTCATAAGGAATCTTGCCGGATTGCGTTCGTGCCCAGATTAATAAGGATTCCAGCAAACTATAGGTGCTTTCGGCGGTATTATGAATAATTGACATGAAGCTTTCAATTCTGTCGAGGTCGTATTCGCGAATATTTTTCAACAAAAGATCGGACAAGCCCAGCAGTGCGTTGAAAGGGTTTTTCAGATCATGTGCCAGAATTGATATAAACCGGTCTTTATCGGCAAGATGTTTTTGGAGTTCCTGATTTTGTTGACGGATTTTAAGATGTGTTGCAATCCGTGTCGACACTTCTTCCGACTGAAAGGGTTTGGTAATGTAATCTACCCCGCCGGTTTTTAAGGCTTTTACTATATCATTTGTGTCGTTTAAGGCACTTATGAAGATTACCGGTATATCATTCAGGGTTTTATGCTCTTTTAGCCTTCTGCATACCTCATAACCATCCATGTCGGGCATCATTATGTCGAGGAGAATCAGATCGGGCTTCTCTTTTTCCGCTACCTGTAAAGCCAGAGAGCCGTTGGGAACGGGCCGCACTTTATAGCCATCGGCTTTTAACATGTCGCCCAATACTTTTAAATTTGCAGCAACATCGTCTACAATAAGGATGTTCGGAATATTTTGATTTATCATAGTATCGTAATTCATCACTGTTTCTCCCTGTTTCTTAAGATTATCTGTAAATGGTTATAGTCGTAATTTTTGGCTGTGCTCAACAGATGTTTCCTGAGGTGTGTAAAACCGTCATCAATTTTTTCAATGTGCTGTATCAGCAGATCCAAATCGGCCACGGCTATTGCTTCCTGCATTTGAAACACCAAACTATCGGGCAGTTTTGCGATTTGCTCATTTAAGTCCCCATAGCTGCTGAAATCCTTTTCTTGCTCGGGAGACGATTCATCCTCATAAATGTAGTTTATCTTAAGAGCCTTCCCGATAGTGCTGAACAACTCGTTTTCCCTGAAAGGTTTGCGGATATATCCATGCATCTGAAGGGTTTCGGTCCTTTTTTGCTCGTCTTCAAACGTGCTTGCAGTGAGGGCTATTATGGGCGTTCGCCGGCCTTTTTCGGTCGACTTGATTATACGGGTGGCATCGTATCCATCCATTACCGGCATTCGCATATCCATAAGGATAAGATCAGGGTCCCATTCCTTGAATTTCGAAATGGCCTCGATGCCATTCACCGCTTGATTTGTTTCAAAGCCTACAATTCGGAGTAGATTTACAGCAACCGCCAGATTCTCTTCCTTATCGTCAACAACCAATATCCGATAAGTTTTCCCTGTATTGTCGGAGCCTTGCTTTGCAATGCCGGTTACTCGTTTTAAATTGCTTGCCTCAGAAGTTTGATCATAGCCTGCTTTAATCTCCACATGGAAGGTGAAAAGCGAGCCTTTTCCAATTTCACTGGAAACACTGATGTCACCCCCCATTAACAAAGCCAATTCTCGACTCAGGGCCAGTCCGAGGCCGGTTCCGCTGCCTTTTTTAATTCCGGAGCTGGTTTGAACGAAGTGTTTAAAAAGCTTGCCCAATTCCTCTTGGGCAATCCCGGGACCGGAATCCCTGATTTCAACAATCAATTGGCCTGAACCTTCATTATTTATTTCAGTCCGGGTTCGCACTGCCACGGAACCTTTGTCTGTGAACTTTATGGCATTCCCGATTAAATTGACGAAAATCTGACGCAACTTGCTATCATCCACAAGTATGTTGGAAGGAAGGTCGCCTGCAGTTTCGAAAATAAACTGAAGATGCTTGGATTGCGCCCGTTCCTTGAAAATCATCTGAATATCACTGAGCAGACTGTTCAGATTAATACTTGTTGGATTGAGTACAACACGGCCTGCTTCAACTTTTGAAAGCTCCAGAATGTCGTTAATGAGGGCTAAAAGATGTTCCCCGGCGCGGATAATGGATTGATTGTAATCTTTTTGTGAATCGGTCAAAGCCTTGTCGCGGCTCATAAGCTGAGAGAAACCGATTATGGCATTTAAGGGGGTTCGGATTTCATGTGACATATTGGCCAGAAAAATACTCTTCGACTTATTTGCTATTTCGGCTTGTTCGGCCATTTCTCTGGCTTGAGCGGTTGCATTGTCCGCACTGTGAAGCGCCATGTCCAACTCCAGATTTTTCAATTCAATCTGAGAGGTGTAATTATTGAGCTTCTCTTCTGCTCTTTTGCGTTCGGTGATATCCCTGATGTATGCCAGGGCCCAAAACTTGTTTTTGATTTTTATGGATGAAAGAGCTATTTCTATTGGAAACTCATAATCTTCGGCATTTTTTGCCATGAGTTCGATAACCTGCCCTATTGCCGGACCCTTGCCTGTCTTGGCGTAGTTTAACCAACCTGTCTGATGTTGCGATCGGTAGTACTCCGGCATAAAGAGATTATGGAAATTCTCACCTAAAATCTCTTCCTTTTTGTATCCGAAGATTCTTGTGGCAGCAGGGTTCCAATATTCCACATTTCCCAGTTCATTGATCATTATAATTGCATCAAGGGCTGAATCTCCAACTTTACTGAGTTTATCCTCACTTTCGCGAAGTTTTTCCTCAGCCTTCATTTTTTCAAGCATCAACCCGACCTGCTTGGCAAACATTTCAATCAAAGTTGAGTTTTGCAGCTTATTTCCCGCCGACATAATAATTGTGAAATCGCCGAGCATTATTTCGTCCTTCTGGATCTTTACCACATAAACCTCGCCGATACCAAAAAGTAACTCAAGGGAGTTGATGATTTTTCCAGGCAAAACATCTCCGGTCAAGTCATGCAGCCTTGGAAACCGGGTAATGAAATGATCTTTTATTTTTTCAGCCCGTACCGGATCGTGAGGCCATTTTTTCCCTGTGATTTCAAAACCAAGGAGGCTGGCGGCTTTGCTAATATGCTTATTAAGGCCTGAAACAGCAACCGCGGTAAAATCCAAGCCGTTGGATTCGAATAAGTTGAAAGAGATCGCTTTTGCCCCGCTTATCTGTAGCAGGTTGTCACAGAGTTTCTGATAATTGATCCCCGCTTCGGAATTCTGAAAAAACTGCTGAGCACTTTCGGTCAATATTTTTTGGCTGGTAATGTCAACGAAGTAGGTAACGAAATAATACTTCTCCGGTGAAAGGGCATTTACTTTATACCAGCGTTTGAGAGGTTGGGAATATTGCTCAAATTCCTTATTGCTGTTGTTTAAAGCAACCTCACCATAAAAACCAATCCAGTCAAAAGCATCATTCCTTATTCCAGGAAGGATTTCGCATACCGACCTTCCAATAATGTCAGAAGCCTTGAGTCCCGTGATTGCTTCAAATGCCGCATTAACCTCAATAAATTCATAATCAACCGGAAGGTTTTCCTCATCCAGGAGTATTTTATGGTAGGCGAATCCGAAGGGAGCCTGGTTAATGATTGCTTGTTTTTGATTTTCGTCCATGGTGAAAAATATTCAAAAAACTGTTTTGCTTCCAGCCCTTTAGGCTTCCTTTGCGGATTCAGGGTTAAATAATCGGTGCAAATGATCATAATCGAAATTGTGAGCGAGATCCAAAAGGTGTTTTGCCAGGTTTGAATTTTCCTGATCAATCGTTTTTATCTGTTTAATCAACAAATCCAAATCCGCCACAGCCAAAGCATCGCTCATTTTCAAAACCAAACTGTTGGGTAATTTTGCGATGTCCATGTGAATCAACTTATCGTT
>CAMAZH010000199.1 GCA_945863035.1 Chitinophaga pinensis
ATCATATAAAACAAACCAGCCACCATGGGTCCGAGGGTCTGACCGATACGCAGCACCATTCCATTGATCGACATAAAAGCTCCGCGATGCTGCACCGGAGCCATATTTACAAGCATGGTCTGGATATTCGGAATGTTTATTCCCTGAGCGAAGCCAAAGATCATGGCGGGGAGAAACATCATATAAGCGTGCTGCATAAAGGGAATCAGGAGCAGTGACAGCGCATACAGGGCAAATGAGAACAGCAGCAGTCGTTCGTGATCGAAACGTCTTGACAGTTTGCCCAGTTGGGCAGCCGTGATGGCGGTTGTGATAGAGGACGACGAAATCACCAATCCGATAAAGAAAGATTTCGAGCCAAAACTCTCTTCAAGCTTTATGGGGAAATATGTAAGGTAAGATCCGTAAAGGATCATAAAGGTGAGAATATTCAGGAGGAACAGACCGAGAACACGCTTGTCGGAAAGGCTGCTAACGGTTCCCCGGAGATGCGAAAGAAGGGAATCCTCTGATTTTATCAGTGGGTTTTTCAGTAGAAAGGTAACGGTAAGACCCAGGGGTACTGCCATGAGGGGAAAGTAGAAAGGGAAATTCCAGCCGATCATCCCAAGGCTTCCACCGATTACCGGGTAAGCGGCAGTGCCGATGCTCAGAACGCTCGCGTTGTAGCCCATGGCAGTGGCACGCTCCGGTCCGCTGAAAAGGTCCCCTATCAAGGTAACATTCAGGGAGCCGAGTGATGCTCCGCCGATTCCCTGAATAAATCTGAGAATGAGCAGCTCGTTGAAACTGTCGGCCTGACTGCACATAAACCCCGATAGGGCAAATAAAAACAAGGAAGGAACGAGCACGGTCTTGCGGCCGAGCAAATCGGCCAGAACTCCCAGCACAGGAGTCAGGAATATACCGGGAAGGGTGAAGGCGGTGATCAGCAATCCGACCTGCTTGTAGTTTATGTTGAAGTGCTCTATTATCAGGGGAAATGCGGGGGTGATACTTACCACGCCCATTACGCCCATCAGGGTGAGAGCAAAAATGATTTGCAAATTCCGGTTAAGGTATAAACGGGGCTTCAGTTTCAAAACTATTGAATAAAATACCAGTCAGAGCTAAACATCAAGGACAAAAATAAAAATTTATGTTACAAAAAGCGGGTAAAGGGGAATAAATGTGAGTTATGTCGGGTTCTTCCACCTCAAATCACAGTGGAAAATAATCATAATGGCCGAAAAGTTGTTTCCGCGATTGATCTTACGATACTGCCAAAACCTTCTGTTTATGAACCATTCTGGATCTTATTGCCAATTTTGAAATTCCCCCGATAAAAATATTTTGAATTCTTTTAGTACTATGTATTGCATGGTATTGTTTTTATTTCATATCTTTGCATTGTCATCTTATAGGTATTAAACAGTATTAAAAATAAAAAACATGTCACCCACATCAATTATCTTCGCAGCAGCATTTGCACTTCTTCTGTTTCCGACAGATGATTCAAAGCTACTCACTTCCCATAAAGGGAGCGAGTTTGGGAGTGTTTCGGGCCAGAGGGTTGACCTCCACCTTTTTTCAGCCGATGGGGATAACAAATCCCATTCGGTTATAGAAAAAAAAATTCCGGCCACCATTAGTCCCGATGCAGGTCCGGAGCATTTTACAGAAATCCCTCTTGAAATGGAATCATGGATGGAGCATCCTGAACAATGGAAAAATAACAAGGATTAAAACAATACGATTATGAATGTAGAAAACGCCAAAGCTCAGATGAGGAAAGGCACGCTTGAGTACTGCATTTTGCTGATACTCGACAAGAAGGATGCCTACGCCTCGGACATTATCAATCAGTTGAAAGAAAATCGGCTGATTGTTGTGGAAGGAACCCTGTATCCTCTGTTAACACGGCAAAAAAATGCCGGTTTGTTAAGTTACCGATGGGAAGAGTCTACCCAGGGTCCACCCCGGAAGTACTATACCATAACCGAAATCGGCAGGGCCTACCTGAAAGAAATGGACCGGGGCTGGTCGGAACTGGTGGACACAATCAACTCAATTAAAGCAAACAAGTAATTACTTTTAAAACACAAATAAAATGAAAAAGGCATTAAAAATAAATCTAAGCGGACAGATTTTCCACATTGATGAAGACGCTTACGAAAAACTGAAAGTGTACCTTGATACCATCAGCAGCCATTTTTCCAATGTCAATGAGAGCAAGGAGATTTTATCGGATATTGAATCGAGAATTGCTGAATTGTTCCGCGAAAAAATGAGTGATGAGAACCAGGTAATCTCTGCCAAAGAAGTTGATGAAGTGATCGACATCATGGGCCGTCCTGAGGAAATCGCCGATGAGGACGAAATGTCGGGGGGGCAGAAAAACCGTGAGCAGCGTTCCAGCAGGAGGTTATTCCGCGACCCCGACAATGCGGTTTTGGGTGGGGTAAGTGCGGGCTTAAGCGCATATCTTAATCTGGATGTGCTGCTGATTCGTATTCTGTTCATTGTGTTGACACTGGTAGGTGCCGGTACTCCCATCGTTCTTTACATCGTACTCTGGATCGCGGTTCCGAGAGCCGAGACTGCAGCTGAAAAGTTGCAGATGAGGGGGGAGAAAGTAAATGTTTCGAACATCGAAAAAGCTGTACGGGAAGAATACGAAGACGTAAAAGAGAACCTTAAGAAAGCTAAGAACTCTGATAGCTATCGCAGAACCGAGGACGCTCTGGGCTCGTTTTTCAAAGCCGTAGGTAGCATTATCGTGGTTTTTATTAAAATCATTCTGGGCTTCATTGCTTTTATCCTGATCATGTCGGGGATAGGACTTCTCTTTGGTACTTTCAGCTTCCTGTTTTTCGGGTCGCATGTGATTCCCTTCGGTCTCGATAGCGGCTTCAACCACACCTTGCCCGAGCTTTTGCAGCCTTTTGTAAACCCCGACAACGCAAGCATGCTTGTAATAGCCATTTTACTTCTGGTGCTTATCCCCATTATTGCAGTTATCTACGGTCTGTTTAAAGCACTGTTCCGCTTCAAAGCGAAGGACAGAGCCCTTGGTCTGGGAGCCTTAACCCTATGGATTCTATCGCTGGTTGCTGTTTTCATGCTGGTTTATTATGAAGGCAGAAATTACCAGGAGGGCGACAAGGTAACGGACACCAAGGTGCTTGCCCCCTTTGCCAGCGACACGCTGTATCTGTCGGTCGATTCGGGTGATCTGGACATCATCGGATCTGAAAACTACCTGAACATTGATCACAAATGGTATTTCTCTGAGGAAATGGACAGTTTTTATGGGGATATCGACATAAACGTGAGGAAGTCGGACAATGAGGAATATAAGATCAGGGTCGAGAAGTCGGCACGGGGTCGCGATAACGATGCAGCCCGACAGTTTGCTCAGGGCATTATATATGAGTTTACTCAAAAAGATGCATCGCTGGTTCTGGATCCCTATTACAAGATAGAAAGCGACAGTAAGTGGAGAGCACAGACGGTTGAGATAACCGTGTATGTTCCCATAGGGAAGGCTGTTAAGTTCTCGAATAATACGGAAGATTTCCTGGGATGGATAAACAACACGGAAGACTTTTCCGATTGGGAGCTAGCCGGTAAGACCCTTGTAATGAAAGACGACGGGCTTTCCCTTCCCTAGTTTGAATTACATGAAGAAGCGGTAAACACAAAGGCCGGAGAGAAAGAGCGCAAAGCCTGCATTCGATAAAAATGAATGAATGCTTTCCAATTTCCTTCCGGCCTTTGCGTGATTTTTCAAGTCATGGCCGGAAGCAAAATAAATCGTTGCGGTAAGTTTTGAAAAAATTCTTTCAGAAGTCAAATTCATGGATTTTTTTTATAAATTTGCCCCACAATAAAAAATTGTCCCGTGGTGTAATTGGCAACACGTCTGATTTTGGTTCAGAAGAGTTCAGGTTCGAAACCTGACGGGACAACAGAAATTTTAAGAAAACGCCTTTAACAGCAACTGTTTTGGGCGTTTTTGTTTTTGGGAATGGCTCTATGCTGGGAAAAATTCAAAACCTTCAGAAAAGCCAGGAATTATTAAAAATGCGAAATTTTACAGTTTTGCTGAATAGATACATCTTCGTTAATTTTACTTTATATTTGTAAAATCAATGCATTATCACACCAAATATGGATTGATAATGTTTAGTATTAAACAGCTCAGATTGCTATTTTGATGCTAAAACAAGACCATCTTATGTTTCTTAAAATATATAATTATGGAGCCTGCAAATTTAATTATACACTTACCGCTTAATTTCAACCAGGTTGTTGAGCTTGTTAGCCAGTTACCCTATAAAGAAAAACAAAAATTAAGCGAATTGTTAAAAAAAGAGACAAAACAAAAAACGGAGAATGATATCACATTGACTCATTTTGCAAGTGAAAAAGTATTGGCCAAAGACTGGCTATTACCAGAAGAAGAAGACGCATGGAAAGATTTATAAAAGGCGACATTATTGTTTTGCCATTCCCGTACTCCGATTTATCAAGCTCTAAAAAAAGACCCGCAATGGTTTTGGCTGATCTGAAAGGAGATGATATTATACTTTGCCAGATTACAAGCCATTTTGTAAAAGATAATTATGCCATTGCTTTGAATGATTCCGATTTTATAAAAGGCTCTCTTAACAAACCCAGTAATATTAGACCGAACCGTCTCTTCACTGCCGAAAAAAGTATAATAATCCGCAAGATTGGAACAGTCAGACCCGAACTGTTTGAAAAGGTTGCCGATAAGCTAATTGAGATAATAAAGCATTAATAAAGTCCAGAGTAGTCAGACTTTTCATACTTATCTTGCAAATATCCCATCCGGAAATCTTTTAAGCTTACTGCAAAATCTTTATTATTATACTAAATCGTATCTGCCAGAGAGAATACCTGTATTAAAGAATCTGACCTGATTTTTTAATAACGGGATCTCTTATT
>CAMAZH010000200.1 GCA_945863035.1 Chitinophaga pinensis
GGAGCCGGCATAGGCGTAATCCCTTTCTCTGGGTTGCAGGGGATATTGATTCAGGTATACCAAAATGGCAAAGCCAGTGAGGGTGAACAGGAGGCTGACCACCCAGAAGTCCTTGTTCTGTTTTTTATATTGAATAAACATACCTGCTATGCCCAACAACAGCGGGAGGAAATAATAACGGTTGCGTGCGGCGTTTTCCTTCATGTAGTCGGGAAGGTTGTCTTGTGGACCCAGCCTCGCTTCATCGATAAAATTGATTCCGCTGATCCAGTTTCCCTTCGAGAGCTCACCGCTGCCTTGCATATCGTTCTGGCGACCGGCAAAGTTCCACATAAAATAGCGGAGGTACATGAATCCTACCTGGTAATTGATGAAGAACTTCAGGTTTTGTCCGAAAGTAGGTATTTTCAAGGGATTGCTACGGTCGAAGGAAACCTCGCCATTGCGTCCCCTCACAGGGCTGCCTTTTTCGTCCGTCTGAACCTGAAACAAATCGGCCTCGTTCATGTCGGCCCAGATCATATACTGCTCGATATGCGCAGGTTGCTCGCTCCACATCCTGGGGAACAGGCCTTTGAAATTGGGGTCGTATTCGTAATCTTTTTGCTTTACTTTAACGTATTTCCCATTTTCCTTGTAAAACAAAGGCTTTCCGTCAATTACTTTTATCGGGGGAGAGTTGAAATACGTGCCGTAAAACAGCGGTGTCTGACCATATTGCTCGCGGTTGAGGTAGCGAAGCAAGTCAAAGGCCGAGTCGGGCGCACTTTCGTTAAGGGGAGTGTTGGCTATTGAGCGGATAACAATTATCGCATAAGAAGAGTATCCGATCGACACCACCGTGAAGGCCACCAGGATGGTGTTCCAAACCACTTGCTTTTTCTTGTGGCTAAGGTAGATGAGGAATCCGAGCAGCACAAACAGTGCAACGAAATAAAATACAAGTCCCGAATGGTACGGCAAGCTGAACCCGTTCACGAACATAAGCTCGAACTTCGTCCCAACCGAAACCAATCCCGGGATTATGATGTACATCATGGCGCCCAGGATAGCAACGGAAATCCCCAGAGAAGCAAGGATACCCCATACCGTGGGGGTGTATTTTTTGAAATAATAAACAA
The DNA here is from genome assembly GCA_945863035.1 of Chitinophaga pinensis. GTDB lineage: Bacteria > Bacteroidota > Bacteroidia > Bacteroidales > JACJXF01. The sequence continues at coordinate 1,122 of CAMAZH010000200.1, forward strand.
AAACGATGGCGGGAATGGCCAGGAGGTTCAAAAGGTGTACTCCTATCGATAATCCCATGAGAAAAGCAATGAGAATTAGCCATTTGTTAGCATGAGGCTCATCGGCAATGTTCTCCCATTTGAGGATGGCCCAGAAAACAAAGGCGGTGAAAAGCGATGAGGTTGCATACACTTCGGCCTCCACAGCTGAATACCAGAAGGTGTCGGAAAAGGTATAGGCCAATGCACCCACAGCGCCAGCTCCAAGAACACTGATGATCTTACCAAGGGAATAATCGTTGTCGGTGATTACCATTTTCTTTGCCAGATGGGTAATTGTCCAGAACAGGAAAAGGATGGTGAACCCTGAGGCCAATGCCGACATTGCATTCATGGTTAGTGCGATCTTCGACACATCTCCCCCGGCAAAAAGAGTAAAGAACCGACCGATGATCATGAAAAACGGCGCCCCCGGAGGATGACCCACTTCCTGCTTGTAAGCGGTTGAAATAAACTCTCCGCAATCCCAGAAACTGGTGGTAGGTTCCATGGTGAGGAGATAAACCAATGTTGCAATAGCAAAAAGAATCCAACCCGTGATAAGGTCGAGTTTGTTAAATTGTTTCATCAAGTAAGAGTTTTCAAATACGTATGAGCTAAATATTTTTTTTCTTCACCGTCGCGCCCAAAACCAACAATCCCCGTCGCTCTGCCACCCCTGGATCGAAAGGGAAGTGCGCGGCAAACAAAATTATGGTTTTTCAATGGCAAATATTTCGACAAATGTAAAACTAAGAATTATTGATTTTAGTCTGTTGGACAGACTTTTTCAATAAAACTGCCAATTTAACACTAATTCCTTATAATTTAGCACCTGCATTTGTATATAATTCAGATCTATGAGAAGGCTTTGCATTCTGATCGCTTTATTTGTCGGCTCCTTTCCGACGCTGAGCGCTCAGCTTTTCCAGAACGATTACATGAATCGGCCCGACAGCAGCCATTCCGTTGGTTCTCTGATTCTCGACCTGCAGGGCTCGAGTTGGTTTTACAACAACGAGTATTTCAACCCTTTTTATAAGGGATACACGCTTATAGGTGCCAATTTTCAACCTCGCCTCGTCTACCAAAGCAACCCTAAGCTGAAATTCTCTGCCGGGGCGCACCTGCAGCGCTTTTATGGCGATGCCCTTAAAACCGCAGTGAAGCCGCTGTTTAGCATTGAATACGGTCCACGCAAGGATTTCAGTATTCTCATGGGAAGTTTTAACGGGGGAGAAAACCATGGCCTGCCTGAAGTTCTTTTTTCCTTTGAAAACCATCTCTCGGATAACGTTGAGAATGGCATTCTGATAAACTACAAAAATTCCCGCATCGAATCGGAGACCTGGCTGAACTGGGAACAGTTTATCGTGCCGGGTGACACGCTACAGGAGATGTTCACTGCCGGCAGCTCAAACCGACTTATAATTCTGGAAAGAAGTTCATGGAACCTGTCGCTACCCTTCAGCATGCTGGCGCATCATTCCGGAGGACAGATAAACAGCAGCGACAAACCTGTCGAAACACTCATAAACCTTAGCGAGGGCTTGAAGTTCACGAAGTTTTTTGCTTCAGGCTCCATTGAGAATGTATTTGCAGACCTCAGGGTTTTCCATTCGCTGGGCGATTTTTCCCCTTCCCCCGGACACGCCTTATCCATAAAAACGGGTATGCAGACATCAAGACTGGAGTTGAATGCCGAATATTTCAGGGCAAGGGATTTCATGAGTTTTGAGGGCAATCCCCTTTTCCTGTCCTGGGAACCGACCGGTGAAATGCTCAGTCCTTACCGGAGTGGCGGCAGTTTGGAAATGCTCAATTTCAAGGCAGGCTTCAGGCAAAAAATGGGGACGAACTCCTTTCTCTTTTTGCGCTTCGAGGGATATTATTTTAAAGGCAGCCACAAGCTCGATTACAGCTACAGCCTTCATTTCCAGGTTAGGGATTTCCTGAAGCTTTGGACCAGGTTTTAAGTTGGCCTAACAGGCCGGCAAAGCGGAATCGGGATTATAGTAAATCCATATTTGTTTCACTGCATTCACTTTCGGACGAAAAAACTCGGCGGATGGTCTGCCCCTGGCTGATTTTAAGTTGGCCTTTCAGGCCGGCACAGCGGAATCAGAATCAGATTAAACAGACATTTGGTTTACCACGTTCATTTGCTGATACCATCCTAAAGATCTCGATTTGCTCCCGGTCTGATTATTGCTTTCCGGCCTGAAAGGCCAGCTTCAACCCGCTTAGGGGCATCGCCCTAAGCAGATAGTCGGTAATACAGGTCGGCCTGAAAGGCCAGCTTATATAAGCTTGGGACAGCCTTCCACGTAAAAAAACGCCATAAAATCAAAAAAAATCCATTTTCCTGGCAGAGATTTCCTTCATTTTGTCATTAACAGTAAAGGACTTCAATGTAAAACATCTAAAATCATTATCATGTCACAGTCATTATCAAAACTTTTTGTACATATTATTTTTCACATTAAAAGGTCAAGTATCCCAATTGGAAGAGAAATTGAAGATGAGCTCTATGCCTATATGGCATCATTAGTAAAAGACAATAGTTCAGTACCGATTATAATCAATGGAGTGATGGATCACGTTCATGTTCTTTGCATAATGTCAAAGAATGTATCCCTTGCACATTTAGTTGAAAAAATTAAAGGACAAAGCAGTCGATGGATTAAAATCAGGGATGAAAAATATAACCGGTTTATATGGCAGGGAGGCTATGCGGGATTTTCGGTAAGTCCGTCAGTGGTCGAAACAACGAAAAGATACATAAGAAACCAAAAGGAGCATCATCGGGATAAGTACTACAAGGAAGAATTAATAGAATTTCTAAAACTATATGAAATAGATTACGACCCACGTTACTTATGGGATGATGAAGATTAAGCTGGCCTTTCAGGCCGCCATTAAACTACCATAACCAGCCAGGGGCGTTGCCCCGGGCTGGTTTTAAGTTGGCCTTTCAGGCCGGTATTTTCTACCATTATCAGCCGGGGGCGTTGCCGCGGGTTGGTTTAAGATTGCCTTACAGGCCGGCAAAGCGGAATCGGGATTATAGTAAATCCATATTTGTTTCACTGCATTCACCTTCGGACGAAAAAACTCGGCGTATGGACTGTCCCGGGTTGGTTTAAGATTGCCTAACAGGCCGGCACAGCGGAATCTGAATCAGATTAAGCACACATTTGTTTCACCACGTTCATTTGCTGATAGCATCCTTTAGACCTCGATTTGCTCCCGATCTGAATATGCATTCCCGGCCTGAAAGGCCAGCTTCAACCCGCTTAGGGCATCGCCCTAAGCAGATAGTCGGTAATACAGGTCAATTCGGCCTGAAAGGCCAACTTAAAAAATTGCAAGAACATCAGAAAGACTTGCATTAGAGGGGGAAGCCGATAATCACTACAATCCTGAAAATTAATTGCTGCAAACTTTCGGTTTATTACTTCTCATGAAACAGAAACCTTCTACCTGCTGAAACTTTTGGTCTGTTGTACAATAGCCCTGATATTTACCAGGGTAATAAATACCAGCAGTAGAATACCTCCCCCGATAACAACAGGGTGTATACCGTTTGTAAGCTCCATTCCCCACTCCCCCGAGAAAGAAACAAAAAGGT
>CAMAZH010000201.1 GCA_945863035.1 Chitinophaga pinensis
CCATCTATTCGTGAAGGTCTAAAACTGATTCGCTTGTACCCTTTTTCAAGCTTCAGCACACCCAATGAAGCCAATGCCCTGATCATCAGACAGGATGATAACTACATTCGGTACCTGCTCCCTACTACCCTCTACCTTCTACCTTCTAAATCCTGCCTTCTACCTTTACCCCCACCGACTCTGCCACCCTGTCCTTGCCATCCACAACCTTCACCTTGTAGGTATGGGCGGCGTTGTCGTCAAGGGTTTCCATCCAGGTAAACGGGTCTGTGGTAAGCTGAGGGGTGAAAGCTGTTTCATACACTTTATTGTCATCGCGCCAAATCTCATACATTTTCAACGGGGCGTCCCCGGCAAAGGCAGTGTTCCAGGCCAGGGTGATATTTTGCGAATCGCCTTCCAAGCTGCGCGACACAGACACCTGGTCGGGGGCTGTGAGTGGAATGGCAGTGGTCTGGAAATAGTTGGTTTTTCCCTCTTTCACTTTTGCTGCCATCTGCTCAATGCTTTCCCGCTCCTGAAGGCTCATGCCTTCTGCCTCAACCTGAGAGGCCAGGAGGTTGTCGGTAAGCTGACATTTTTCTTCCTCCTCGCTGATCTGACCGATCCCGATAATTGCAAGATGCACCCCGGGTGTCGTTAGTGAGTATTTTATAAGTTTCCGGCTCGACAGGGTTTTGCTTCCCACGGTAAGAACAACATGATCGGGCCTTCCAGACCATTCCGCCGGTTTGGTGTACATGGCGCCATCGGCAAACACCTTCATGGCAATGATTCCCATGTTTTTGGCCGCTGCCAGGGGAATCACGTTGTACTGCATATTGAACATCAGCTTATCGTTGGCGTTGATGGCCACCAGCATGGCGTCGAGCAGGTTGCTGCGGTCGCGCTGAATCATGTACATCATCACCGCCGGGTCCCAGTGACCGGAGAAGCCGATATGTCGGAGCAACTTCTCGTTTTTAGGATTCAGTCCGGTACGGTTGGTGCCATCGCGGTAGTCGCGCAAGGCGGCCAGGGCACCTATTCGTTCGGCTTCGGGATTGGTGTCCTCAAGACCCTCGTATAGAGCGTCCACTTCCTGCCGGGTCGACACGGAGTGCATGAGAACCATGTCAACATAGGCCCCTTCGGGGTAATTCCCTTGTGCGTCGCCGAACATAAAACTAAGGGAGCGCTTCAAATCGTCAACCGTGTGAGAGCCATTCTCTCCGTTGGTCCAATTGTTCACGCCTTCAACATCGACATTGCCTTTTGCAAAGCGAAGATGGGTTTTGGTGGTCAGGAATATCGATTTCCGCAGATCTGCCTTGTAGTTTTCCTCCCCCGGAATAAGATTTTTTATGCGGAAAGCCTGTCCGTAATACCCCTGACTGGGACCATAAAGATTGGAAGTGTCGAAATAGTTGATTCCAAGGTCGAAAGCCTTAAGGATGATTTTCACGGGATCGATGCCCTCGGGTGTCCACTGAATGGACGATTGTCCGCCGAGTCCCATAGTGGTAACGTCAAACCCGAGTTTTCCGAAGCTGCGCTTCATGGGTTGCGGGATTTTGGAACAGGAGGCGAAAAATCCGGGAGCAAGGGCGGTTGCGGCGGTTGCCAAAAGGGTGGTTTTGGCAAATTTCCTGCGGTTCATGGGGGTGTTGATAGCCATAGCTTGGTTTTTTGGTTTAATCGGACGAGGAAAAGATTATCCAAATTTAAAAAATTCCGGCAAAACATAGCAGGTAAATAAACCTGGATTTTCGGATTCAGACATTTGCCAGAAAATTCCGCAGATATCCAGCTAAAAAAGCTTGCTTGCGAAACTAAGACTTGCTTCCGGAATTTCTATGCCTTGACTCCTTTAGTTGATATGGTGAAAAGAACCGGATTGGAAATTGCATAAAATTATTGATGGTTAAAACCTGAGAAAGGCCGGATTGGAAAAAATAACTTTTTAGCTTGGATATCGCAGGATTTTCAATACATTTATTTCCCTTCAAATCTAATCATCCGAAAAACATGACAACCAACCGAAGGCTTTTTTTGCGCAATTCAACTTTGGCCCTTGCCGGAGCCGGGATTGTAAGCTCTTGTAAAACAGGAATAGGAACTCAAGAAAAACTAAAAAGAACTTGGTGCAATCCCATTGGTGTTTCCACATATTCCTTCTGGCAATTCAATGGCCCAAAGGAGAATGTTCCTATGAGTTTCTGCATCGACAAAGCAGCCGAGATGGGTTTCGACGGCATTGAATTCCTCCTGATGCAGATGGAGTCGGAAGAAAATTCTTACCTGCAAAAACTGAAGCGACAAGCCTTTCATGCAGGACTCGACCTGATGGGCTTTTCCACACATCAGGGATTCGTTTACCCCGACGAAAAGACCCGGCAGCCTGAAATAGACAAAACAATTCGGCAAATCGAACTTGCATATACACTTGGAATCCCAACTATGAGGCTAAATACCGGCCGCTGGGGTACAATAAAATCGTTCGATGATCTTATGGCCAATAAGGGAATCGAACCCGTATTAGAGGGATATGCCGAAGAGGAAGGATTCAAATGGGTTATTGATTCCATTGAAAAATGCATACCAACGGCAGAAAAATGTGGTGTTGTTCTTGGGCTGGAAAATCATTGGGGGCTCGGTCGGACCGCTGAAGGGGTTTTAAAAATCGTTGACTCAATCAACTCACCCTGGCTGCAGATTACTGCGGATACCGGCAATTTCCTGGAGCGACAGTATGAACAGCTTGAAATGCTGGCTCCCAAAACCTTTCTAGTACAGGCTAAAACATACGATGGAGGAGGAAAATGGTATACCCTGGATATCGATTACAACAAGGTGGCTGAAATCTTCAGAAAAGTCAATTATCATGGGTATATCTCTCTTGAGTTTGAAGGGAATGAAGATCCGGCTACAGCTGTGCCAAAGGGTTTGGAAATGTTAAGAAGCGCATTCACAAGGGAGGTGTAAAAAATGTTTACGACCTGCACTCGAAATCCTTCAATTGGAAATCACTGTTGTCCGGTAAAATTTATTCAAATCATTTAAATCTATTGATTTCATTAACACTTGTAAATATTCCGCCCCTACAGGGCTTCTTTTTGGTGTTTGTTATTATTTCTACAAATATTTACGCGGCTCTGCCGCTTTAAAAAGCTGCAGAGATTTCGGTGAGCTTAGTCGAACCGCAGCAAAATATTTGTAGTCAAGTAATTAGATGCATACACATAAGCTGCAGAGCAGCGAAATATTGAGTGTATAAAGAATTTCAAACTTTACCGGACACCAATGATTGGAAATACAATGCTTATTGTAAGGTAGTAACTTCCGATTCAAAAGGCCAATCCTATTTCCCATCCGAAGAGATAGGTGATATGCCTTTTAGGAAGAAATATGGAAAATCAGGTTACTATATTACTTCTTCTTCCATAAACTGCAAGTATAGAAGTTGTTACTGTCATAATAAGACCGCACCACCTCAAAACCGGATGCCCCGGCCATCTCCTCTATTTTTTCGGGGGAGTATTTCCGCGAAATCTCTGTATGAATAGCTTGCCATGCCGCGAAATGAAAGGTCTTGCCGGCTGACGGGATAGTCACTGTCTGGTCTTTTTTGCTTATCAGGTAGCTTTCGGCCTGCTGTTGGATCGGGTTATACAAGGGGTAATGAAGAAACTCACTTACCTCAAAATCCGCTCCCAGCTCGTTGTTGATGCGGGTAAGCAGGTTGTAGTTGAATTGCGCGGTATATCCCCCGGCATCATTATAAGCGTCGAGGATAATTTCAGGCTCTTTAACGAGATCTGCTCCTAACAGGAAATAGTCGCCTTCATTGAGAATCCCCGCAAAAGTTTTAAGAATGCCAATGGCATCTGCAGGCGCATAGTTTCCCAGGTTGGAACCGAGGAAAAGCATCCGCTTCATAAAAACTGATATGTGTCAGGGTCTCGTCTTTGTTCAGTTTTTTAAGTCCGTTCAGGGTGTACATGTTCCATTGCCCATCGATACGCTTCCAATACTCAGGTGCGTGGATTTCATTCTTGTTAATCCATTGCCAGCCTTCGTGGAGCCAGTGCTGCCACTCGTTGTACCCTCAGGCCTCAATAAATTCAAGGTATTCCCACACAGTTACAGGGCGCGAAGCGATTTCAAAACCCTCCAGCCAGGATTTATGCTCAGGGGATTCGTTATCGAAATGAAAATCATTGCCGGAATAACCCGTTTTAACCATCCCCTCCTCCACAGAAAGCCATTCCAATTTTGCGGGATTTGACTTTAGCGGCTCAGGTGAGTCGGCGTATACCGGATGAAAAGGACTGAATCCCCATATAAATTTCAGGTCTGTGATAAGCAATTCCTGATGCTGCTGTTCGTGTTGAAGTCCCAATTCCACAAGTTCAAGGAGTTCATCGGTATTTTTTTCGGGGGATATCAACTCCAGCATCTGAATATCTACGAACTCTCTGTACCGCAAAACCTCTGAAAGCAGCGGTCTGGGATGAAACCCACGCATATCGCGCTATACCCTGTTGCCTTGTCCTTCGTAGTAACTGTTAAACAGATAGTCGAATTCCTCGTTGAAGGGCTTGAATCCGGCAACAAATTTCCTGAGGATAAATGTCTCGAAGAACCATGTGGTATGAGCCAGGTGCCACTTGGGCGGACTCACATCCA
>CAMAZH010000202.1 GCA_945863035.1 Chitinophaga pinensis
AGCCGCGGAATACCGGCTTACCTCAAACCCTGAAGGTTCGCTTCCTGTTTACACGTTTTGCATGTGTCCGGGTGGAATCGTGGTTCCTGCTGCTGCCTATGCGAACACGAATATTGTAAATGGGATGAGCCTTTACCAACGCGATCTTAGGTTTGCCAATGCCGCCTGTGTTGCCGGGGTGAACCCTTATGAACTTATCGGGGCGAAGGCTGATGCAGCTGCGGTTCTCGATTGGGTTGAAGCCTTGGAAACAAAATTTTTCGAGTATTCGGGAGGATATGAAGCTCCTTTTTGCAGTATCGGTGATTTCATCAGGCGAAAAGAGCCCCGGCATATTCCGGAAAGCTCGTATCCTTTAGGTCTCAAACCTTCTTTACTTTGGGATCTTTTGCCTGTGAGGGTAAGCAGTTCCATGCGGGCAGGTTTGCAGGATTTTAACAGGAAGATCCGGGGCTTCGAAAATGGGATCATCATGGGCCTGGAAAGTAAAACCTCAGCACCCGTGCAGGTTATAAGAGATGAGGCCCGAAATTGCACAGGCATACAAAATCTTTTTATCTCGGGGGAGGGGAGTGGCTTTGCCGGCGGAATCATATCCAGCGCTGCCGATGGAGTGCGCACCGCTATGAGTCTTGCCTGATTCAGGGACGATTCAACGCGGCAGCTGCAGATGCTCCCGCCACATAACCTGTGCTCCAGGCCACCTGCAGATTAAATCCCCCGGTATCCGCATCCAGGTCAAGAACCTCACCTGCGAAAAACAGGTTTTTCACAAGCTTCGATTCCATGGTTTTTGAATCCACCTCGGTAGTGCTGATCCCTCCTGCCGTAATTATTGCTTCCTTAAAAGAACGACAGCCGGTAATTTTGAAACGCATTTCTTTCATCATCAGCATTATCTTCCTGCGCTCTTTCGAGCTTACCTGATGACATTCTTTTTTGGGGTCGAGGGAAAGAAGTTCGAAGAAAAGTGGAATCATGCTGGAAGGGAGCCAAAGCCGGAAGGCGTTTTCGAGTTGTTTTTTTCCGTTTTCATTCAGATCGCGGATGAGTCGGGCATCGAGCTTTTGCTCGTCGAGAGAAGGTTTCAGGTCTACCGATACTTCAACAGTGTGACCGGCATTCATCGCTTCAACAGCAATCCTGCTAAGGGTAAGGATGATGGGGCCCGACAAGCCAAAGTGAGTAAAAAGCATCTCACCAAAATCCTCGGTTTGCTTTTTGCCATTGATCCATAGTTTGGCAGTAACGTTTTTGAGCGATAATCCCTGAAGTTTTCCAGCGGTATCCCCGGCTGTTTCCAATGGCACGAGGGCTTGACGCAGCGCCTCGATCTTATGGCCTGCCGATTGGGCAAGTTTATACCCGTCGCCGGTTGATCCGGTTGCGGGATACGATTTTCCCCCGGTACAGATGATTACTGCATCTGCCGGGATCTTTACAGTGGTATCGGGATCTTCTGCGGTCACACCAACAACCCTGCCTTCCTTCAGCAGAAGTTCCGATACCCTGCAATCGTATCGAAAATCCACCTTATATTTTTCCAACCATCGCAGAATAGTGTTAAGCACATCGGAAGCCTTATTCGTAGTGGGAAACACGCGGTCGCCACGCTCAATAACGGTTTCGAGCCCATGATTTTTGAGCAGTTCGATCATATCCCCCGAAAAAAACTGAGAGAAGGCTGATTTTAAGAATTTACCGTTGGGATGTACCTTTGACAGGAATTCGGCCATGGGAGCCATGTTGGTGATGTTGCAGCGGCCCTTGCCGGTGATTAGCAGCTTGCGTCCGGGCTGACGCATCCGCTCAATTACCAATACTTTTTTACCCTCCTCCGCAGCTTTGCCGGCTGCCAAAAGTCCTGCCGGACCGGCGCCAATAACCACGATATCGTATTTTTCGGAGTGCTGCATAAAGTCTTTATTGTTAAATCCAGTTCCTGCTTTTTATGGACGGAGGTATTCCCAATCTTTTATTTCATCGAATTTTGCATAGGCTGCTTTGGCAGAAGGATGTTGCAGTACAGATTCCACGGTAACTTCAGGGAGGAGATCGTCGGCAAAACCATTCTTTACGAAGAAGAAATTAAACCCCAGATCGTTAGCCCCAACAAGCCGGTATCCCTTGCTCCTGGCGAGGTTTGTCATGGCAACTGGCGAAGCACCGTGGTACACAGGATGTTTCCCGGGGAAAAAGTACGAGGGGTCGTATGGAACCACGATGTTTTCCATTCCGAACTCGTTATGGGTTTCTATAAGCACCACACGCGGGTTGACAGCTGAAATAGCATCCCATACCCAGTAATCGTTTCCGTCGATATCGATCGAGAGCAAACCAATCTCCCCCGAGAAACCAGCTGAAGAAATAATTTCATTGATGTTTTCACGTCTAACCATGGAGCAGGAAAAGGTGGGCGGATAGGACCATGGGTGTGGATAGCGGCTGTAGAACTTCCGGCCCCGCTTAATTGCGACAGGGTTACCATCGATAAACAGTCCGTTCCAGCCAAAATTGAAAAAGAGATTGGCAGAGTTGCTGTTGATTCCGTCGTCGGAACCGATTTCAACAAACACCTTTTTATCCATGCCAATCAGAGAGAAGATAAAAAGCAGTTTTCCATCTTCCTCGAACTGGGAGAAAACCCGAAAACCGGTTTCAGAGAATGCCGGAACATTTCCTTTTTCCTTCATCTGCTGATATTGGTGAAAGAGAGCTCTCTGACCTATTCCAACAGAGGGGGAGAAGCGGTGACGCAGTTTCAGGATTAGAAAATTGTTTTTAAGGAAATTTTTAATAAAGGAGTTCATTAGCTGCATATTGTTTTTTGGGAGGTTAAAAATAATCAAAAAACATCAGGCATGAACGTCTGCCACAGCTTTATTAAACTATACCTATTTTCTCGGACTCCTGAGGGCTCATTAATCGGATTTTATAATTCTTTAGGCGATCTAAGCTTAATTTTATTTTAAAAATTCTTTAATCTTTCTAAAAATAATTCAAAACCTTGAAAATCAGTATGAAAAATCTGGATGGATGGCTCGCGTAATGGAATATTTATTATTTTAGAGAAAAAAATGGCATGAAAAGATTTAAGAGGAGTTTGCTATTTGGGGCAATATTTTTTGTGGGATTATTAATAGTATCTTCTGTAATATTTTACATCAGGTTTCAGAAGGCAACCAAAACATTAGTGCCTTCTGAAACGGGTGCTATCAACGATTCTGTTTTTTGTATCAAAGATAAATATGTGAATGCTTTCCTGTTTAGAGGCGATAGTGGATACCTTATGGTTGATGCGGGTTTCACGAAGAAGGGTTTTAGCAGGGGATTGGAAACACTTGGTATTTCTCCCGATCAGATTCACACCATACTGCTCACGCATACCGACCCTGATCACATTGGCGGCATGAGCCTGTTTAAGAATGTCGGCGTTTATATGCATAAAGACGAGGAGCAGATGATAAACGGGACGATAGGCAAGATGAAGTATATCAAAACCAAATGGAAATATGGGCCATATACCCTTCTTGAAAATGGCGATTCTCTTACAATTGACGGAATTAAAATCAAAATTCTTCACACACCGGGACATACTCCCGGATCATCCTGTTATATAATTGGAAGAGATTACCTTCTTACCGGTGATAATCTGATTGTTAATAACAACGAATATGGAAAGTTTGTAGAGATGTTCAATATGGACACTCCACGTCAGGTAGAATCTATTAAAGTTTTACCTGAGCCTGGATCTTTTAAGTATATTCTTACCGGCCATCACGGGGCAATTAAAACAAACGATTAGCTGCAAACAACAATTACAAATACTCCATTTCCTCTGACAGTTTCCGATTTAATTGTCAAGCCTGATTCTTTCAGAAAAGTATGTATGCCGCCCTTAGTCATATATTTTTTGAAATTGCGGTAGTGATCTCCCCCGGCAAGCCACTCGATTCCATAGGCAATTGACCTTGAATAACCTTTTGGCATGGGGTAGTTGTAATCGACGATGATTATTTTTGGGGCAATCCTTTTCATTTCCGACATGATCCTGATCGCCAGGTCAGCATCGAACTGATGAATGGCCATTGAAGTCATTGCAATGTCGAACTCTTTGTTTTTGAAGCAGGAAAGGTCAGATGCATCCTGGTATTCAAACTTCACATTTTTTGCATTCCTTTTAGTCGCCGATCTGTTTGCGGTTCCGATAATATCCTTGGAAAGGTCGATGCCGGTTACATGCAAGGCTTTTTTCGCCACAGCCAGCGACAAGGAACCGGTTCCGCAGGCAATATCAATCACTCGTTGCGATTTTTCGATGTTGCTCGTTATGCTGTCGTGAAGTTTTGACAGAATAGGATCAATAAGAACCTGATAAAAAAAGCCTTTGAGAGAAAAGTTCATGATATATTCGTATTAAGCTGTTCGATTTCAGCTAGTTTAAAGGCTTTTAAAAAACCCATAAGGTGAATGGCTCCATGAAGAAACAGTAGAGCGGAAAAAAAGTATTTCATCGACATGTTAAATATTAGGGTTTCAGGCTAAAACATAAATACAAACTAAT
>CAMAZH010000203.1 GCA_945863035.1 Chitinophaga pinensis
TCAAATGTTCCCGATCATGCCGGGGCTTTGCCGGAAACTGTTATTTACTCATTCTATTTCGGGGGAGCGGTGTTCCTGCTTGCAGTTGCATGGACGGTTTTCAGAACCCGCGAATACTCGCCCGAGCAAATGGCTTCTTTCGAAGAGCACAAGATTGCAGCCCAAGCCGACATCACCACAGACCATGACCCTGTAAGCAAATATCTGCGCCGCGGAATTATTTGGACTATCGTGGGACTGTTGCTTATTCTTCCTGTTTACCGGCTGCAACTCGAAAAAGAATTATACATCCTTGCCCTGGGCTTCGGGGTGTTTGGCGTTTTGCAGCTACTCAGCGCCGGACTGATTGCCTCGCAGAAAGTTAAGAACGGACTCGTTTCCATTATCACGGACTTGTACCGGATGCCTACAACCATGAAGCAACTGGCCTTTGTGCAGTTTTTCTCCTGGTTTGCTCTGTTTTCGATGTGGATCTATACCACATCGGCCGTTACAGGACATATCATCGGGACTTCCGACACCACCTCACAGGCATACAACGATGGCGCCGACCTGGTAAGCGGTATGTTTGGCTGGTACAATCTTTTTGCAGCGGGCTTCGGTCTTTTACTCCTTCCCTTACTTGCCCGGCTTACCAACCGTAAAATCACACACTCCATTGCCTTGGTTGTAGGGGGATTGGGACTGATCTCCATCTATTTCCTTAAAGATCCACAGATGATGATTTTCTCGATGGTGGGCGTCGGTCTTGCCTGGGCGAGCATACTTGCCATGCCCTACGCCATCCTCACCGGGTCGCTCCCCCAGAAAAAAATGGGTGTTTATATGGGGATTTTCAACTTTTTTATTGTAATCCCTCAGATTCTCGCGGCTACTATTCTGGGATTTATGGTTAAAGACCTGTTCCACGAAGAAAGTATTTACGCTCTTGTAGCCGGCGGCTTGTCGATGATTGTAGCCGCCATCCTGGTTGTTTTTGTCAATGATGGCAAATCCCCCGAAAAAAATAAAGCTTAAAATGAAAGAATATTATAAAAAAGACGAGTGGAAAATAATTGAAGAAGGATTCAATCCTGACATGCACGAGGCCTCAGAGAGTATTTTCAGTCTGGGCAACGGCCGCATGGGACAACGGGCCAACTTTGAGGAGAAATATTCAGGGAAATCTCTTCAGGGAACCTATATCGCGGGAGTTTATTATCCCGACAAAACCCGCGTGGGCTGGTGGAAAAACGGTTATCCGGAATATTTCGCCAAAGTGCTTAACGCACCGAACTGGATCGGGATCCTGGTTGATGTGGATGGGCTTGCATTGGACCTGAATACCGTTAAAGTTAAGAATTTCCGCCGTGAACTCGACATGAAGCAGGCCTGCCTTAGGCGATCGTTTATCGCCGTATTCCCCAACGGGCACGAAATAGAAATAAAAACCAGCCGGTTCCTCAGCATTGTGAACGACGAACTCGGAGTTATACGGTATTCGGTGAAAGCACTTAATTTCGCGGGAACGATACACTTTACCCCCTTTATCGATGGCGACATACGGAACGAGGATTCGAACTACGATGAGCAGTTTTGGGACACCCTTGAATGCAAGGTCGATAACGCCAGTGCATTTCTCCTCGCCAAAACCCGGAAATCGGAATTCCTGGTAGGGATGACAATGCTTTATGAGGTAACCAAGAACAATTCCATTCTGAAGCTTAGCTCTGAGCCAATCCGCAACGATAAATATGTTGCAAGTCAGGTAAGCATCGAGGTTCAGAAAAATGATGAAGTTGAGATCTTCAAATATGTTTCCGTATTAAGTTCGCTCAACCACTCCTCCCCCGGTAAAATTGCAATAAACGGCCGTAAGGTAGCTGAGGAAGGACTTCAGAGGAAGTACGACTCCCTCTTTAAGGATCACATCGCTGCCTGGGATGAGAAATGGCTTCACAGCGACATCATCATCAAGGGCGACGAGGCGGCGCAACAGGGTATTCGCTTTAATATTTTTCATCTCAACCAGACCTATACCGGCAAGGACGAGCGGCTCAATATTGGTCCGAAAGGATTTACCGGCGAGAAATATGGCGGCAGCACTTACTGGGATACCGAGGCATTTCTGATACCTTTTTACCTGAGCACCGCACCTCAGGATGTTGCACGAAATCTGTTGGTGTATCGCTACAAGCATCTGGGTAAAGCCATCGAAAATGCCGAAAAGCTTGGGTTTCATTCGGGAGCAGCCCTTTATCCCATGGTAACCATTAATGGCGAAGAGTGCCATAACGAATGGGAAATCACGTTTGAGGAAATACACCGCAACGGCGCCATAGCTTTTGCGATCTACAACTATATCCGTTACACCGGTCGCGAGGACTACCTGGCCGAATATGGCCTGGAAGTGCTTATCGGCATATCACGCTTCTGGAAACAGCGGGTGAACTGGTCGGATGTAAAAGGACAGTATGTGATGCTGGGAGTTACCGGTCCGAATGAATATGAAAACAACGTCAACAACAACTGGTACACCAGCAAGATGGCAGTGTGGACCCTTGAGTATACCCTGAAAGCCATCGATTATGTAATGGAGGTCCACCCGGCACGCTACACTGAGATAACCGAGGCTACCTCGTTCAACCATGAGCGGGAGATAGCTGCCTGGAACGATGTGGTCCAGAATATGTATTTCCCATACTCGGAGAACCTGAAAGTGTTTTTGCAACAGGATGGTTATCTTGACAAAGAACAGAAGATGGCATCGGAGCTCGACCCGGCAGAACGGCCAATAAACCAGCATTGGTCATGGGACCGTATCCTTCGCTCGTGTTTTCTGAAGCAGGCCGATGTGTTGCAGGGGATCTACACTTTTGAGGACCATTTTGATGCCGAAGAAATCAAGAGGAACTTCGATTTCTACGAACCCCGCACCCTGCATGAATCGTCGCTATCGCCCTGCGTGCATTCGATTCTGGCAAACCGCATAGGTTATATTCACAAGGCTTATGACTTGTACCTCCGCACTTCGCGCCTCGACCTTGACGATTACAACCACGAGGTGAGGGAAGGCTTGCATATCACCAGCATGGGGGGTACATGGATGTCGGTTGTTTACGGTTTCGGGGGATTACGGGTAACCGAGGAGATGCTTCATTTTGATCCCGTGGTACCCGAGAACTGGGAGTCGCTGTCGTTCAAGATTATGTACCGCGAAAACATGCTGAGGATAAACATTAACAAAACCACAACGGTAATCGACAATGAGAGCGGTCCGGAAATCCGTGTGATGCTGAAGGGAAAGAAGTATGTAATCGGCAAGGGAAAGCAGCTGTCGGTATAGAATGGAAGGTACTTAAGGCATCATTTCAGCTTTTTCGAAAAAGAAAACTGCACTTGTTTTGAAAATAGAACTCAATTGTGTAATATTGCAGTCCCAATCCCGATAGCTATCGGGACTAGGGCCCATAGCTCAGCTGGTTAGAGCATCTGACTCATAATCAGAGGGTCGCTGGATCGTGCCCAGCTGGGCCCACTTAATAATCAACCACTTACAATTCATTTTGTAGGTGGTTTTTTTGTTAGTTGGAAAAGCCGGGTTCATAACCAATTTTCGCCGTATAGGATTGACCGTTGGTGGGCAGGAGGTAATCACTTGATAAATAAACAAATATTCAAATGTTAGGATGACCGGCTGAATGTGGTCATGGCTTCCGATTTTTGCAGTGAGCGTATATAACAGTTAATATGATGTGCTCAGCTATCTCGGTTGAGAATATTTTCTATTAATAAACCAGAGGTATACTTGAACAAATCAAATTCAACCATTAATTCTATTTTTCAAATAAAGTTTCTATTTTTGTAGTTGAAAATATTATTTATTGATAGACTATGAGTATAGTAAACACAAGTAAACTCAACCAGCTGTTAACCCAAAAAAATCCGGGTGGCTTGTATTTTTCAGCATGGTTAACAGAAAGAGGTTATTCAAATCAGCTGATTAAGAGATACCGGAATTCGGGATGGCTTCAAACTATATCAAGGGGAGTAATGTACCGCAATGGTGACAAGTTAAATTCCTTTGCCGTTATAAATAGTTATAATGAGCAGATGAAAAAGGATTTCCATATTGCAGCACATTCAGCATTAGAGCTTTCCGGCTTTAATCACTATATACCCATGGGAAAACCGTTATTAATAGTAGCTCACCCCAAAGAACAACTTGTTCCGGAATGGATTAAAAAAATTGATCTTGATCGAACGCCCAAGTTCTTTTCTACAGAAACGTTTTCTAAACCACAAATAAGCACATATAATTCTGAGTTTACTCATTTAAAGGCTTCAGTACCAGAACAAGCTTTTCTTGAATGTCTACTTTTAGCTCCAAGGCAATATTCATTCATGGATCTTTATTATCTAATGGAACAACTTACATCACTTCGACCTGATGTTTTACAGCTCATATTGGAAAATACTAATAATATAAAAACCAAAAGACTATTTCTTTATATGGCGGAAAAGGCGGATCATCATTGGAACCGTTTGCTTGATCCCTCTAAAATA
>CAMAZH010000204.1 GCA_945863035.1 Chitinophaga pinensis
TTAACTATAAATTAATTTTGAAATTGAAATCTATTCTGTTTTAATACTATTTTTGTTCTGCGTTTTCGGTATAGGGAAACGGTAATTTAGTACGTTAATCATTATCACATGGGAAAAATTAAAAGAATTGGAGTCTTAACTTCCGGAGGCGACGCTCCCGGAATGAATGCCGCTATTCGCGCGGTGGTTCGCACAGCCATCTTTCACGGTCTTGAGGTGGTGGGAATACGGCATGGCTACAATGGCATGATAAACAGCCATTTTAAAGAAATGAAAACTTATAGCGTCAGCGACATTCTTGCAAAAGGAGGAACTATTCTGAAAACTGCCAGGAGTGAAGAGTTCCGAACCGCTGCCGGCCGCAAGCTTGCTTATGCAAACCTCAAAAAGGAGAAAATCGATGCGGTTGTTGTTATTGGTGGGGATGGATCACTCACAGGGGCCAGAATGTTTTGTGATGAATTCTACGATATTCCCTTTATTGGAATCCCCGGGAGTATCGATAATGATATTTATGGAACCGATTATGCTATCGGATACGACACTGCCCTGAATACAGTTGTTGAGGCCGTTGACAAAATCAGGGATACCGCCAGCAGTCATAATCGTCTCTTTTTTATCGAGGTGATGGGCCGCGACGCTGGTTTTATTGCCATGCACAGCGGTATTGCCTGCGGTGCCGAGGCAATTTTTATTCCGGAAGTACAAAACCAGGTCAGCGGACTGAAGGACTATCTTGAAAAGGGTTTCAAAAGAAAAAAATCGAGTAACATTATTATCGTTGCCGAAGGCGATGATGAGGGTGGGGCCATGGAAGTTGCTGAAAAAGTTAAAGATGACTTCAAAGAATACGATGTAAGGGTCTCGATACTCGGACATATTCAGCGCGGAGGAACTCCTTCAGCTTACGACCGGGTTTCAGCCAGCAAATTCGGTTATCATGCCGTTGAGGCACTTCTCGACGATCAGAAAAGCGTGATGATCGGCTTTAAGAACGGTGAAATCGTTCATGTGCCTTTCTCCAAGATCATTAAGATGCACAAATCGGTTGAAGCTCCGCTTATCAAAATGGCGGAAATTCTTTCAGTCTAATAGCTATAAAGTTCAGAGCCCGGTTTAACGTGGTCTCAAAAGCGCAGTTCAGGAACGTGGTTTGAAGCGTCCCGGTTCTGCGCTTCTGTGTTTTTCTTTAGCGATGCTTCCATATACATTACGCATCCTTTTTTTATATCTTTATCAGCATAAATTTTTCCATGGACAGCCCTGCGCTTTTTGCCGAAGTAATCCTCCCTTTCCCGATAAATCAGGTTTTCAGCTACGCGATCCCTGAGAACCTGGGGCTTTCGGTGCAGCCCGGGAAACGGGTAATCGTGCAGTTTGGGGCCCGGAAATTATATACAGGGCTCGTTAGGAGAACACATAGCTTATCCCCCGAAATAAAAGAATTAAAGGATATACTGGAAGTATTGGACGAAGCGGCGCTGGTGAACGAGCTGCAGATGAAATTCTGGGAGTGGATGGCCGGATATTACATGTGTGCAACGGGGGAGGTGTTCAAAGCCGCTCTTCCCGCAGGACTTAAGCTTGAAAGCGAATCGAGAATACTGCCAAACGATGACTTCAATGCTTCTGAAATCAAGAAAGAGCAACTGGAAGCGCTTTTTTATACGATTCAGAACAATCCGGGATTATCCATTCAGGAGCTTTCCAAACTCAGCGGTAAGGCAAGCCTGCTCTCCGATATCCGCAAACTTATCGATTACGATGCGGTTTTTGTGGAGGAGAAACTGAGAGAGACACTTAGGATCAAAAAAGAAAAGATAATTTCACTTGCCAACAATATCCTGAGAGAAGAGGATTTGCAGAACAGTCTGAACAAACTTGCCACAGCCCCGAAGCAGCAACAGCTTCTTACGGAGATCATCAGCAGGTCGCTGGACCCGGAGGGCAATCCCCGGAAAACCAATATCCCTCTGGCCGAGATTACGGCGAACCACAGTCATGCCAGCATTAAGGCATTGGCAGATAAGGAACTGATCGAGAAATCCGAGCGGAGCATAAGCTCGATTGATGAAAATGTTACAGAGACGGTTATGCCGGCAGAACTCAATCCGGCTCAGGTGGCTGCAATGGATTTGATCCATTCTGGTTTTCAGGAGAAGGATGTGATACTGCTTCATGGGGTTACCTCCAGCGGGAAGACGGAAATCTATATCCATCTTATTCAGGAAATGATTCTGCAAAACAAGCAAGTCCTGTATCTTTTGCCTGAGATAGCCCTTACTTCGCAAATTGTAAATCGTTTAAGAAGGGTTTTTGGGGATCAGGTTGGCATCTACCACAGTCGCTTTTCTGATGGGGAGCGTGTTGAGGTGTACCGGAGAACAGCCGGAAATGCCGAAAACAGGTATAAGATTATTCTGGGAGTGCGTTCGGCCATATTTCTTCCTTTCACCAACCTGGGACTCATTATTGTTGACGAGGAGCATGAGAACACGTATAAGCAGTTCGACCCTGCTCCCCGTTACAATGCCCGCGATTCGTCGATGGTTCTGGCGGCACTGCATGGAGCTAAAGTCCTGCTGGGAACCGCCACCCCATGTATTGAGACTTATGCCAACGCACTTTCGGGAAAGTATGGGCATGTAAGTCTCACGCAGCGTTATAACAAAGTTCTGATGCCCGACATCCGGATTTCCGATATCCGTGATGCCCGCAAGAAAAAGGCTATGAAGTCGGTTTTTACCCCTTCGCTGATCGACGCTATTTACGAAACCGTTGCCGCCGGAAAACAGGTAATTCTTTTTCAGAACCGCCGGGGTTTCTCTTCCTATGTGATGGACGAGACCTGCGGTTGGATTCCGAAATGCAAAATCTGCGATGTGAGTCTTACCTATCATAAGTTCAGGAACACTCTCGAATGCCATTATTGCGGCTACACCCGTAAAGTGCCTCAAAGCTGCGAGGAATGCGGGAGCACCCGGATCACAAACAAAGGCTTCGGCACCGAGCTGGTGGAAGACGATATTGCCCTTTTGTTTCCGGGGATCCGGGTGGCGCGGCTGGACCTCGACACGAGTCGCACGCGTAACTCCTACGAAACCATTCTCGAATCGTTCGGAAAAGGGGAGGTGGATATTCTCGTGGGAACCCAGATGCTTTCAAAAGGTCTCGATTTCGAAAACGTTGCCCTGGTAGGGATACTGGATGCCGACCAGATGCTGAATTTTCCCGATTTCAGGGCTTTCGAACGCAGCTACCAGCTGATGGCCCAGGTAAGCGGGAGGGCGGGGCGAAAAGACAAGCAGGGGAAGGTCATTATCCAGACCACCGACCCCGGCCTGGCACTCATACACTATGTGAAGGCAAATGATTACGAGTCGATGTTCAGGGATCAGATCGCTGAGAGGCAGATATTCAATTACCCGCCTTTTGTGAGAATGATACGGATAACCCTCAAGCATAAGGAATTCGCGCCCTTACAGATAGCTGCCAACGCACTTGCCGATGAAATGAGGATTGTTTTCGGCAAGAGGGTGCTTGGTCCGCAGCAACCGCTGGTGGGGAGAATCAGCAACTATTACTTGTTGAATATTCTGTTAAAAGTGGAAAAGAAATCTTCTTTTGAAAAGGCCAGGAAATTACTGTCGGATATCATACGGAAAACATCCAATTCCGACATTTTTAATTCGGTGAGGGTATTGGCTGATGTTGATCCGTATTAAAATGACTCCTAATCCCACCCACCCCCATTAAGATACCTTTTTCCATGAGCACAACAATATTTTGCTGAAAGTGTAAAATACCCTCAAATTCAGCCTGTGTTCTTTCCGGTCTTTAAGCCATTTTGGACAGGCTGGTACCTGCTGATGTAATAAGTGCCTCTCTATATAATCTCATGGGTATTAAAGTATAGGAATTTAGTTAAAAATGCTTAAAATAACATCCCGGGTTTATTATTTACCTTTTTAATAAGTAAATTACATTCAGATTTTTAAACTGCATGTTATCCGAAACTATTTTTTTGAAAAGAGGTTTTTCGGGTTATTTATTTTTCCTGAAAAAAACCAAGCCTATCCACAATCGCAAATCCAAATCCTTGAATAATTCAGGATTGAAAATTAGCAGCCTTCTTATTGGTTTTGTCTTACTTTTTTCTTCCTGCCGTGATCTTGTTCAGTCTGAGTTTCCTGCTTTTACTCCTGTTCCGGCAATTAATAGCATTTTAACTGCAGACAGTTTGTTCAGGGTGCATGTTTCCTTAGCCGGAAGAATAGATAGCAATCAACTTGATTTAGTTGATAATGCTGAGGTTTTATTGTTTATTGATGGTCAGTTTGAAGAAACCTTGGACTATACCGGGCAGGGAATTTATTCTTCAACCACCATTGTAGAACCTCTTAAAAATTATGTGTGTGAGGTTGCAATTCCGGGTTTTCAAAAGCTTTCGTGTAGCCAGTCTGTTCCTCAAGCAGCTACTATTTCGGAAATTGTTCATATAAATCAGGCAGGCAAAGATCCGGAGGGGTTTAC
>CAMAZH010000205.1 GCA_945863035.1 Chitinophaga pinensis
GTTTAAACGATTGGCACCTTACTTTATTTCCGTACATGATTAGAAGAATCAGGGAATTATCGAAAAACGAGTTTGTAAGGAACGTCTTTACATTGATGTCTGCCACCTCTGTGGCACAGGGCATTGCCATTCTTATTTACCTGGTTCTGGCAAAAATTTATTCCACTTCGGAACATGGGATATTTGCTCTGTATCTGAGCATAATCGCTGTTACCGGCATAATGTCGACCGGTAAATACGAGTCGGCAGTGTTGATGCCGGGCGACGATCGCAGTGCATTTAATCTTGTGGCACTGGGCTCAGTTTTAACGGTTATCTTCAGTCTGTTACTGCTTATTCTCGTGGCCTTATTCCATGAGAGTTTTGCGGTATTGCTGGGAGATCCCCTGATAGAAAAATGGTTGTGGTTCGTGCCTTTATCCACCCTGATGATCGGGCTTTTTCAAAGTTTCTCCTATTGGGCCAACCGCAACAAGCGATTTGGCAATATGGCAGTGGCAAATGTGGGACAATCGCTTACAAACTCTGCCATCAAGGTGAGCACGTCAAAGGTTTTTGCGAGTGGTGGAGGGTTGGTTGTAGGGTCCATAATAGGACAGTTTGTTGGTTTGGTATTGTTTATATGGGATTTCCTGCGAAAAGATGTCAGGAGAATCAAAAGTGTAAGCTTCTCGGGGATGCTGGAAATGGCAAAAGAATACAAGCTCTTTCCGGGATTTAATATGGTTCACAGTCTCATCAATAATTTCTCAGGAAACCTTCCTATTTTCGTTTTCGCCTCGAGATTCGGGGTGGGAGAGACAGGCTTGTACTCTTTTGGTTTTATGATGATTTTCAGACCTGTTAGTCTGGTTACGAGTTCATTCACTCAGGTTTTCTCCCAACGAATAATCAGCAACTATAATCAGGGAAGACGAATATATTCCGATGTGAGCCGCTTGGTAATTAAGCTTTTTCAGTTCGGTGTTCTTCCTTTTTTGGTTGTGGGAATTGCAGGACCCTATATTTTCAAAATATTCTTTGGGGAAACATGGGTCGAGGCCGGGAAATATATGCGGATACTCATTCCCTGGATCTTCATGGTGTTGGTGTCTTCCCCTTTGTCGTTTTTGCCCGATATGCTAAGGCGTCAGCAAATGGCTATGTGGCTCGACGTGTTGAAAATCATACTCCGTATACCAGCTTTGGCCATAGGAGTTTATTACAATAACATTTACCTTGCAATAGTTTTGTTTAGTTTGGTTAGCACACTGTCGGTAGGATATAATCTATATTGGTATCTTTACCTGGCAAAGAATGCCGATCTTAACAGGACAAATAAAGTGTCTGAGAGCGTTGAACTTCCTGAAAGGATTGATTAGGATGAAGTGAGGGGGAGTGAGGGGGAGTGAGTGGTAGTGAGTATAAGTTAGTGATAGTGAGTAGTAGTGAGTTTAAGTTAGTGATAGTGAGTAGTAGTGAGTTTAAGTAAGTGATAGTGATCCAAAATAAAATACCTTGAAAGAAGCTTTACCCTGCCGCGTTTTAATACTGCCCTCCTGGTATGTCCCAGACGGGGGAACTTTCTTTCGCGATCATGCCGAGGCACTTAATAACAAGGATTTTGAGGTGCATGTTCTTGTTAACCGAACGGTTACCTTTACTTCAAATACATTCCAAGAATTATTCTCTGCAGGCAGGAGATCCGAGCAGGTTGAAAACGGAGTGCTGGTTTCAAGGCTCTCGACTCTGAAACTCCCCAAACTGGAAGAGTGGAATTTGAACCGATGGATACGCAAATACATTCTGCATTTTGAGAAATACCGTCAGGAACATGGCCTGCCGGATATTATGATCGTTCAAAGCTCTTTGTGGGCTGGCGCAGTTGCCGCCCGACTCAAGAAAATTTATCGGGTACCGTATATTTTGGTCGAGCATCGTGGAAGGTTTACCGAACACCTCGAACTATCCGAGGAATATTTTGAAGGCTGGTATCTGAGTTATCTTAAGGGAGCTTTCAGCAATGCCGATCGACTTGTGTGTGTAAGCGAGGCTTTGAAAAATAAGATCAGCAGCATCAGCAAGGTCCCGGTTTCAGAGATCGCCACAATCCCAAATCTAATCGATACCCGGTTTTTCAGCCCTTCCGGCCGGGCCCGGGAACTGCAGCCATTTGTTTTCCTGAGTGCCGGCTTTCTCGACCGGGTAAAGGGATTCGATATTCTTCTGGGGGCATTTGCAAAATTCCTTGACCAGAACGAGGGCGAATTTTTCCTCAGGGTTGCAGGAAAAGGAAAAGACGAAAAAGCACTTAAAAAATACGCAGCCGATCTGGGTATCACCGACCGGGTAAGTTTTCTCGGAAAGGTTAGCCGGGAGCGAATACGCGACGAAATGCAGCGTTCCAACGTTTTTGTCCTTCCAAGTCGCTTCGAGTCATTCGGCGTCGTGCTCATTGAAGCCCTTGCAACCGCCTGCCCGGTGATCGCAACCCGCAGCGGGGGACCCGAATCGATTGTTAATGATCAGAATGGTTTCCTGGTGCCCGTGGAGAATGAAGACGAGCTTAAAGAAGCTATGGAACGGATGTATTTGTGCTATCAGAATTTCAATCCCGAAATCATTCGAAATGACGCTGTCGATAAATACAGCTCTGAATATGTCAGTGAAAAATACCGAGTACTAATCCGCGAAACATTACATGAACACGATATCATTAGCTCATAATTCCGGGGGATTTGCCTGGCAGAAGGCGGATAGATTATTTGTAAAAGGTTATCTGTTCGATAGGAACGGCAGTTTTTACGAGTCTGGAAAGCTATTGGAGTATTTTTCAGGAATTAGCTCTTTCGTTGACCTTGAAGAACGAGTGAGCTTTGCCAATGGTTGTTTCAGCGTGATTTATTCCGGAGAAGAGGAATTGTATATTGCCTGCGATCCGATTCGCTCATTTCCTGTTTTTTATAAACGGAATGAAGAGGGATGGATGGTATCGGACAACTCTTATAACCTGCTGAAAGAATTTGAAAAACCTGAACAAAATTCGCTTGCCTGGAACGAGTTTCTGGCAACAGGTTATGTTACCGGATGCGAAACCCTGATACATGGAATTTTTCAGGTTCAGGCTGGAGAGTTGCTAAGGTTTTGCAACGGTGATATCAAGCGAAAGTTCTATTTCAGCTATCGCACCAGTATTGCTGCTTCGGGCGAATATGAGGAAATGAAAGGCTTGGGCATTAAGGTTTTTAACAATACTTTCCAACGTTTTGTCGACTCGCTTCAAGGCAGGACCGTGATTGTTCCCCTGAGCGGAGGTTTTGACAGCCGCCTGATTGCAGTTATGCTTAAAAAACATGGGTATACCAAGGTGGTTTGTATTACTTATGGACGGCCCGGAAACCCGGAAATGGTCATTTCCCAAAAAGTATCCGAACAATTGGGTTTCAGGTGGATATGTGTGGAATATTCTGATGATCTGATAAGTGGATACATGGAGGATTCATATTTTAAAGATTATTACAAATACGCTTCCAACCTGGTTTCTATGTTTTTCCTTCAGGAATATTTTGCCCTTCGTTACCTCAAAGAGAATCAGTTGATTCCTGACGATAGTATTTTCGCTCCGGGACATTCCGGCGATTTTCTGGGAGGCAGTCAGCTAAGCAAGCATGGAAACCTTCTTGAGACGGAAAGTCAGAAGGATATTGCGGAACGTTTGCTATTTATTAAGTATGCCTACGTGCGACCTGAGGGCGAGATGTTGGAGGCGATGCTCCAGAGAATAGAGAGAAATCTTCAGGAGAAGTTCACCGGCGATTCAGTGTTGGCCTATACCGTTCAGGAGGACTGGGATTATAAGGAAAAGTTGGCCAAGTTTAATGCAAATTCCATTACATGCTATACCTTTTTCGGGTACGGATTCCGCTTGCCATATTGGGATAAGGAATTAGTGGAGTTTTTCAGGACGCTCCCCCTGCATATGAAGATCAACAAATATTTATATGATGATATCCTAACCACCGAATTCTTTGAGCCGGAGGGTGTCAACTTTGATGAGGAACTGCAGGTTTCCGAGAAAATATTGAAAAGGCAGCGGTTTAAAAACAGGATCAAATATTTCCTCCCTCAGTTCGTCCAACGGATGTTTCTCACCCGGCTCGATAACTTGTATTATAACGAGATAACAAAAGTACTGGGAGCCGATATGGCAAGAAAAGGGAAAAAGATCAGGGTCTACAATAATTCCTATAACTCCCTGATTATTCAGTGGTATCTGGAAGATTTGAAGGGTAATTTGAAAATTGGTTAATTTGAAAAATTGAGGATTTACATCCTTAACGAATTAATAATGAAACGTATATAGTAATTTTTAAATTTTCAAGTTAACCATTTTTCAAATTCTTTAAATAAAGGAGAATATATATTGAAAATTTTATAAATTTGCATTCCAAAAATTTACCAAAAACTTGTTTTGGAATGTTTTTGGAATTAATCCTCCTCCTCTGCTTTTGGCAGAATGGC
>CAMAZH010000206.1 GCA_945863035.1 Chitinophaga pinensis
GCTCCCGAGTTTAAAATAACCAAAACAGATCTTTCCGAGACACAAATATCCGATTACGCTGGAAAGCGCGTGGTCCTGAATATTTTTCCAAGCATCGACACCGGAACCTGTGCTGCGTCTGTACGCCAGTTTAATGCTAAAGCCCAGAATATGAAGAACACCGTGGTATTGTGCGTATCCATGGATCTTCCTTTTGCCCACAGCCGTTTTTGCGGTGCGGAAGGACTCAATAACGTTGTTTCAGCTTCCGTGTTCCGCTCCCCGGAGTTTGGCAAGAATTACGGAGTAACCATCACCGATGGACCTTTAGCCGGATTGCTATCAAGGGCAGTTGTAATAATTGACGAAAACAAAAAGGTAATCTATACAGAACAGGTACCTGAAATCACTCAGGAGCCTGATTACGATAAGGCACTTGCATCATTATAAATAAAAGCTTACCCCTCAAATAACCAATGCCTTGACTGGATTTAACTGAAGTCAAGGCATAGGTTTTATTACATTCAAATATTCTCAACACTGCCGATTCCGGAGTTAACAAAATCGATCAGACAAGAATTTTTGTGGTTAAATTTGTCATGCTTTTCTGAATCGCCTCAAATGGTTTTCCATCTTCAGTGCGATCCTGCTCAACGATCATATATTTCATTCCTGCAGTTTCTTTTGCTGCCAGAATCGCTTTAAAATCTATAAAACCTTCACCAACCGGAGCGAAATCTTTTGTGTTGGTATGAAAGAAAGGTTCTTCGCGGGTAAACATATCTTTCATGTGGAAAAGCTGGAATCTGCCGGGATACCGGTTAAACATCTCAACGGGGTTTTGTCCTGCCTTGGTTACCCAGAACAGGTCGATCTCCATGGTAACCAAAGAAGGATCCAGTTCAACCATAAAAACATCGTAATAGGGAACCTTGCCTTCGATGGTGTCGAACTCGAAATTATGATTGTGATAACCAAATTGGATCTCATAGGTTTTCATGATCTCACCCACTTTGTTCCAGTCGGCAGCCATTTTCTGGTAACTGGCAATACTTGTCCTTGCTTCTTCAACAACCCAGGGCTGAATGCAGTATTTCACACCCAGCTTCGCATGATCATCGGCCATTTTGGTGGCGTTTTCGAGAGTAATCCCCTGAGCCTCCACCTGGGTGTGGCTACTGAGAATCTCCATTCCCAGACCTTCTACCAATTTTCTGAACTCCAAGGGTTCGTATCCATAAAACTTGCCGTCGGAATAGCCTGCAAGTTCCAGTTGCCGGTATCCCATATCCGAGACCTTTTTCAGCGAGCCCGGAACATCTGCTGCCATTGCATCGCGAATGGTATAAAGTTGCAAGCCCAGACCAAATGACTTCGGGTCAACAAGAGCAGCCTTTTCAGCATTGCCGGCTTTTGGAATGCAACCGTATTGAGTGAGTAAAACAGCTCCTGCTGCACCTGCTGCAGACATGCGAATGAAATCTCTTCTTGATTGTGTGGGTTTCATATTCTATTTGGTTTTTGTTTCGTTCCGTTCCTGAATACATGAACCATTCGTTCATCAGGCAAAAATAGTATTTCTATCAGATTATTTGAGGTCCTCTTAATAAACTCCATGTCCAACTGTATAATAGCTGATATAGAGTAATTCACAGCGTTTCCTGAGAATTATTTCAAAAAAACTCATTCGCTCACATTTTACAGAAGTATTGAATTAAACAACAATTTATACGTTGCATGGGTTGATGCCCTGAACTGCGGACTGAATCCCATGAGCACCATCTGACCTTTTCCCTTCTTCAGCCAGATCAGGATCGGAGTATTTGCAAGTTTCTCTTCGTTTTCAGCATATCCGCTAAGCAGAATGTTATCTTCAGGGATAACACCCAAAACACGTCGGTCGAGATCGAAGACGGGAATTGAGGTTCCGAAGGCTGGTTTCCCGCGATAAAAAACAGCAGATTCAGAAGGCATACCCAAAGTAACAGGGGAGTCGCCGCTTAGCTTCATCCTTACCAAAGATCCGGGAAAATAAACTCCTGCCTTTTGCAGATTATCAGAGAGATCGGTGAAAGGAAGCTGAAATTCCTCCTTCGTTTCCTTATCGATCTGTATTGTCTGGTAACCCTCAAAAAGACTGACTGATTCACCCCAGGCTACTATTTTACCTCCATCGTTTAAATAGCTGAACAATTTCCCCAAGCCTTCCTTTCCCATTCCTTTTGTATACTTAGGATCGTAAGATGCTACATAATACGACTCCCCTCTTTTCATTTTGCCTTCCATAAGAATCGTTTTATTCTCATCCGGGAAAATAATAACATCAAATTTCGAAAGGTCTTCAGTTATTATATCCACCGGACGTATCACTTTATAAGGAATGTAATAGGAATCCAATACAAACCTCAACCATCCTGCATCCATATCATGAAACCATGACTCCATAACAGCTATTGTCGGAATTTTTAAAACACTGGCATCGTTCTTCGAATCCATTCCAATTGGAGTAATGGTCAATGATTCCATAAGATTTTTGCGTGCAGTTTCATCTGCAGGCGATTCGATGATAAAGCTTCCGGCAGGTAATTTTTTACCATTTACAACCACATCGTCTTTTGTACGCCAGACGGAAGAACCCTTGGATGCTGCCTTAAAAGCATGTTTATAACTTTCGTTCGATGTTACCGGCAATCCGAGAAAAGGATGTTTACCCGGATCTGAATTCATGGTAAAAACTGCTTTAATTTCTTCCATATTATTGCCCATCCCTTCTATAAGTTCCTTGATTTCAAAGGATTTAACACCATTATGAAGGGGCAACGACCAGCTGGCAATATCATAAGGTTTGATAACTTCTCCACCGGGAGTGTAATGACGAACCGGGTAGACTTGTTTCTCCATTACTTCCTTAATAAATGCCCTGAAAGGTTGCGCTAAAGGAATAATCACATCACCGGCTGAAAACGACAGATTGCCGGACTGAACATTCTCTTTCAGACGGTATACACTAATCCCATGCTCCTTCATCAGATTAACAATATACACAAGCTCACCCGGATCGTTCTGAGAAGCAGGCATAATGTAATAATACGGGGGAGTGGTTTTGCCAAGTAAAACCTGTTTACGGCAGATGTCGTTCCGGAATTTCAGAATCTCGAGGCGATGGTTGTAGGCTGTCTTGAGTATAGATTCCATGGAAACAATTTCATATTTTACAATGTCGCTCAGTCTCCACCATCCTCCTTCCCATGGAAGAGGCATATTGACACTTTTCTTGTATTCTGATAGACCTTTCCCTCCTACTCTGAGTTCGGTAGGTTCAATATATATGGGAGAGGCAATTTTTACACTTGCAGCTTCGGTAAGAAAACCAATTACGTTTTTCCAGATACAGGTTTCGGTGGATCCCGGCCAGTAATCATCGAAAAGGTAGTGCTGGGAAACACCCGCGCATCCGTTTGCTGTCATATCATTAATCAGATTGGAACCAAAAATACCTGCCATATTCCATATTCCTTCATCAACATTTTCTGCAATCGGATCATGGTTTGGCGGAACGAAATACCGTGGACCTGTTGATCCCATCTGGTGCTTTTCTACAAAAACCTGAGGAAACCAATCGAGATTGTAGATTCTGGCAATGGCTTTTGTGTCTTCCTGACTTAATATTACAAAATCGCGGTTGTTATCGTGACCTACATACTTATGATAAACCCCCGGCATATCGGCTCCCTCGTATTTCGTTCCTTTGTTCTTGTTGTAATAATCGATTATCATATCCATTCCATCGGGGTTATGGTTTGGTACAATCATCAACACAACTTCAGACATCCATTTCAATTTGAGAGGATCGGCGGTGGTACATAAATCATACGACATAAGTGGAACCGCCTGTGCCGGAGCAACTTCAGTGGAGTGCATTGACATGGTTGAAAGCACAAAAACTTTAGCTTTTTCGATATAGTCAGCCTGCTGCTGATCTGTAAGTTTATCATTCAGAGCCAGCTCCTTGTTAATTGACTTCAACTCATCCAGATTTGAAAGGTTTGAAGGATCAGAAATAAAGGCAATATACATTTTCTTTCCCAGGGGAGATTTACCAATTTCCTTCATAAGCAAGCGGTCTGATCCGGCATCCAGCTGCATCAGATATCCGATAAGCTGATCGTATCCGAAGACGTTTCGATCACTTCCCGGCATAAACCCAAAAAAATCAGAAGGTTTTTGAACAGGAGCCTGAGCTGAAAGATTAATAAATGAAAGAATTGCAAGAACAAGAATAAGCGATAATTTTTTCATCTGATAAGTATTAAGCTTGATACGATTAATGTATAATGGGATTGAAAGGTAGAAAAAAGATTGTAATCTTGGTATAGTGTTGAAGGAATCAATTTGACAATTTGAAAATGGGGGAATTTGAAAATTAGGAAATTAGGAAATTGGTTAATTTGAAAATGAGGGGATTAGGGAATTAGGGAATTTGAAAATGAGATAATTGGAAAATG
>CAMAZH010000207.1 GCA_945863035.1 Chitinophaga pinensis
ATAAAATCATAGCTGGGCTTGTTCCTTCCCGACAATATATGAGAAATACTTGAACGCTGAACGCCAATACGCTCCGCAAAACGAGTTGGATTGATTCCCTCGGCATTTAAAAATTGAATAAGTCTTTCTTCCATAGCTTAAATGTTGAATTCACAAATGTAACAAATAGTTAGTTTACATATGTGGCTTTGTTGTTTACATATGAGGAATTCTTATTGGTTACATATGTGAACAATCTAGGATGGTTGTAAATCAGTTCAGTGTTATATATCGATTTTCTTTCCCATAAACAGGTTGACTTTATGCAATTGTTTTCTTGATAGTGTGCATCATTTTCCGATTTCGCTAAGAATAAGACTGAATTTCGGGATTTTGCCCTATCGAAAAGGGTCCTGTAAGAGCTCCCTGTTTATATCCAGGAGCAGTATGGACCAGTAAACAATGAATAAGCCTCCAAAAAGTACCTTAAAACGCGCAATCAGCCTGTTTTAAGGACATGTAAAAGCGTTTCGGGATGGTTAGCGCGCAATGAAACGGAAATATATACTCAATACCAGTCACTTGAACGGAGGTTTAAATGTCGGAATGCATGTAGCAGGCAACCGGATCGGGTAGAAATGGGTGGGTTCCGGAAGCAATTTCGCTTAATAACTTCAAGTGATACTCGTATTATATTGGTTACTAGTGCTGTAAATTGAAATAATGATCAAAAACAAGGCTTATTTCGTCAAATCCTGTTTTTTATATCCACAATAACTTTATATAATTATCATAAATATATGGTTTTTAGATATTTAAAGGTAGTTATTTGTTACTGATCTTCGGTGTTTACAAATGTATTATCGACTATCTTTCCATCTGATCCCGTCAATTTGTATTATGTGGCGTTGTTGTGAATTGTTGCGTGTTACAATTGTAACGCGTTACTTATGTGCTTTGTTTTAGCGTGTTTCTTGATGATATGTTACATATGTAGACAATGTGAGAGTTTGTTTTTTGAGAATTGGCATACTCCATCCATGCTTCGGAGAGTTCTTCCCTTCCTGAGCCAGAGTGTCTGACTTAGGATGTGATTAGGATTAGATATAGGTCGTTGATTTCCATCCCTGGTCAGGCACAGTGACAAATCGCTTTTTTCCCGTTTCCTGAGGGGGTGGTCTTCCCTGCCTGTTGTTTCAGCAGGTCTTCTGGATGCATGATTTATGACAAGTTGGATTTATGTTCTGCAGGCTCGCGTATTTGAAATCAGCCCGCAGATTATCCGGGAATATGAATTTTTGGAACAGCCGCTGCTCCTTGTCTAAAGCAGGGCGTCGTACAGAATCTCAACGGGGTGAAGGGCTGTAGCTCCTGTGCCGTCTTTGATCTGATGTCGGCAACTGGTACCTGGCGCAGCAAAAATTACTTCTTTATCGGCTTTTCGGATGGTTGGGAACAAAACCAGCTCACCCACCTTCATCGAAAGATCGTAATGCTCCTTCTCATAACCGAAGGAACCAGCCATTCCGCAGCAGCCGGATTTTATTTCCTCTACCTGGTAGTTTTCCGGAAACGAAAGAACTTTGAGGGTTGGCGCGGTGGAGGCTATGGCTTTCTGCTGGCAATGCCCATGAAGCTTGATGATACGTGCTTCCCTCGTAAAACTATCCTTACTGATTTTACCGGCTTCAATTTCGCGGGAGATAAACTCGTCAATCATAAATACATTTGCGGAAAGCCGCATTGCATCCTTCTTTTGCTCACCTCGCAACAGATCGGGATACTCATCGCGAAATCCAAGAATAGCCGATGGTTCTATGCCGATGAGTGGTTTCACGGAACTGATAAGGTCTTTATACACAAGCACATTCTTCGAAGCAATAATTCTGGCTTTGCGCAGCAATCCCTTTGTAATAAAGGTCCTGCCGCTTTCTATAGTCGAAAGTATATCTATTCTGTAATTCAATCTGTTAAGGAGCTTGATTGCTTTTATGCCAATTTCAACATCATTGTAATTGGTGAACTCGTCAATAAACAGATATACGGCTGGCGCGTCGGGATTTAAACGCTGATTCAATGCTTTAAGTTCCTTTACCGACCAGGATAGCAATGTCTGCTTTGCAAGTGCGGGAATGCTGCGCCTGGGAGCGAAGTTCAGTACTTTTTTTAGTATGGCGGAACTGGTTTTTTGGCTGGCGAAATAATTGAAAACAGATGGAACCAGCATACCAATTTTGTTAATACTGGAGATATAGGCTATCAAACGGGTTCTCAGGGGTATACCGTTGCTGTCGTAGTAATGCTGCAGAAACTCAGCCTTGAGTTTTGCCATGTCGACGTTCGAGGGGCACTCGGATTTGCAGGCTTTGCAGGACAGGCAAAGATCAAGTACATCGTATATTTCTTTATGGTCAAAGGGATTGGATTTCTTTGAGTTGGTGATCATCTCCCTCAGGATATTGGCCCTGGCACGGGTAGTTGTTTTTTCATCCCTCGAGGCCATGAAACTTGGACACATGGTGCCTCCGATGAGCTCTGTCTTGCGACAATCTGCCGAGCCGTTGCATTTCTCGACCGACTGCATGAATCCCCCGTCATGGCTGAAATCAAAAATGGTATCGATCACTTTCTCCGCTGTTCCGGGAACATAGCGCAAGCTGGAGTTCATGGGAGGTGTATCAACTATCTTTGAAGCGTTGAATACATTTCCCGGATCCCATACCCTTTTAATATCCTTGTACCAGGAATAGATTTCCTGTCCTACCATAACCGGAATGAATTCCCCACGCAACCTTCCGTCGCCGTGCTCACCGCTGAGTGATCCCTTGTATTTCTTTACCAGTTTGGCGGATTCTCCGGCAATTATGCGGAACATCTCTACATCCCCGGGATCTTTCAGGTTCAATATTGGTCTGAGGTGCAGCTCTCCCACCGAAATATGAGCATGGTAGACACACTCGAGCTTGTACTTTTTCAGAACCTCGTTGAAATCGGAAATATAAGCTTCCAGCACCTTCGGGTTCACGGATGTATCTTCAATTACCGAAACGGGTTTGGCGTCACCCGGCATGTTGGAAAGTACACCGAGTCCGGCTTTTCGCAAATCCCACACCTTTTTAATATCGTTTTTGGTAACTACCGGGAAATGGTACCCCAGACCGGCTGCCCGCATCTCTGATTCCATTTGGGATGCAAGGGATTGGATTTCCTCCATCGTGTCTCTTGCGAACTCAATCATCAGGATAGCTCCCGGATCCCCCTTTACAAAAAAACGGTTCTTGCGCTGTTCGATATTCTCCCGGGTGAGCTGCAGGATTTTGTCGTCCATGAGCTCAACAGCTCCTGGTAAGTACTTCAACGCAATAAGATTTCCCTTTATGGCCTCCATAACCGAGTCAAAGTGGGCGCAAACCAGCGCTTTTTCAGTGGGAGGCAGCGGTGTAAGCTTAAGCCTGGCTTCGGTAGTAAATGACAGGGTTCCCTCCGATCCGGTTAGCAACTTACAGAAATTGAATGACTTGTTGCTCTGGGATTGGAAAATTTCGCAGTCGGAAAGTTCGTCCAGGGCATAACCCGTGTTTCTTCGCACGATAGACTTATCGGGATATTCTTTATCGATCTTCTCAAGGTGTGACGAGTCGGACAACAAGATCCGGATATGCCGGTAAATCTCGCCTTCCAGGTTCTCAAGTTCGCATTTCGATTGGAACTCCGCCTGGTTCAATTCTTTGAACACAACTTCAGAGCCATCGCTCAGGAAGCCCTGAATTTCAAGTGTGTGTTCCCTGGTTGTGCCATAAATAAGCGAATGCAGTCCACTGCTGTTGTTTCCGAGCATTCCCCCGATCATGCAGCGATTCGAGGTAGAAGTTTCAGGAGCAAAAAACAATCCGGTGGATTTAAGGGCAATGTTCAGTTCATCCAACACAACTCCGGGTTGAACCCTGACCCATCTTTCCTCCCGGTTCACCTCCAGGATGCGGTTCATGTAGCGGGAGATATCCACAACGATACCATTTCCCACAACCTGACCGGCCAGCGAAGTCCCTGCGCCTCTTGGAATTAGCGTGAGTTTATGCTCATTGGCAAAACGTATCAGAAGCTTAATGTCGCTGTTGGTTTTAGGCAGAGCTACTGCCAATGGGAGTTCCCTGTATGCCGATGCATCGGTGGAATAAATGAGGAGATTAGCAGAATCAGTGAGCAGATCACCTTCCATCCCGGATCTTAAACCAATCAGATCATTTTGTATAGTATCTTGAATTACAGAAGAATGCATAAATAAAAAATTAAAGCCCCTTATTTTGAATAAGAGGCTTAAAGATATTAAAAGTTATTTGATTCAGGTATCACTCACTCTTCTTCATCCTCTTCCGGTCGTTCTCATCCAATAGTATTTTTCTGAGTCGGATGGATTTGGGAGTAACTTCCATATACTCGTCGCCACGAATGTATTCCATTGCTTCTTCGAGGGAAAAGCGAACTGGAGGTGTTAG
>CAMAZH010000208.1 GCA_945863035.1 Chitinophaga pinensis
AAAAGATATTCTCTTTGGACAGTTACGTCTGGTTATTGCAACCATGACCATCGAAGAAATCAACTCCGACAGGGACAAATTTCTTGATAATATTTCCAAGAACGTGGATAGTGAGTTGAAGAAAATCGGACTGAAACTGATTAACGTAAATGTAACCGACATAAAAGACGAATCCGGATATATCGAGGCCCTTGGTAAAGAGGCTGCTGCAAAGGCAATAAATGAAGCCAAAGTAAGCGTTGCCGAGCAGGAAAAAATCGGTGAAACGGGAAAAGCTTTGGCCGACAGGGAGAAGGATACCCAAATTGCTGAGACCCATAGAGACAGAGATGTTAAAATAGCCATAACAGAAAAGGACAGAGAGGTAAGCATTGCTTCAGCAGCAAAAGACGAAGCAATTGGAAAAGCAGAAGCACAGAGAGACACGCGTGTGAAGACCTCTGAAGCCAATGCAATTGCTATTCAAGGGGAAAACGAAGCCAAAATTGCAATCGCAAATTCAGAAGCACTCAGAAGGGAAAAAGAAGCAGAATCCCTCCGCATTGCTATTACAGCAGAGAAGGTGCAACAGGCAAGAGCGCTGGAAGAAGCCTACCTTGCAGAGCAAAAAGCCGAGATGGCCCGTTCTGAAAGAGAGCGTTCAACTCAAATTGCTAATATCGTTGTCCCTGCTGAAATCGCAAAACAGCGCGTCATTATTGAAGCACAGGCTGATGCTGAAACAATTCGGGAAAACGCCAGGGGTGAAGCTGACGCAATTTTTGCTAAAATGGAAGCTGAAGCTAAGGGTCTCTATGAAATACTTACAAAGCAGGCTGAAGGATACAAGGAAGTTGTTGCAGCCGCTGGAGGCGATCCTACCAAAGCATTCCAATTATTGCTTATTGAGAAACTCCCTGAACTTGTTAAAACTCAGGTGGAAGCTGTGAAAAATATAAAAATCGATAAGATAACTGTTTGGGATTCCGGAAACAATGAAAATGGAAATGGCTCAACAGCTAACTTTGTTTCAGGAATGATGAAAACCGTTCCTCCTCTAAATGACTTGTTTAACATGGCTGGATTAAATCTCCCCAGCTACCTTAAGGGTTCAGATTATCAGGATAATACCGATGACATCAAGGCGAAACCCGAAGATAAAAAAGACAAAAAGCAAGGCTGATAGTTTTGCGTTATCTTTAGGTATTGCTTGAATGTAAATCAGAGGAGCTGACAATCAGCTCCTCTTTTCATTTGGTAATTTGAGCTTCGATAGAGCATCACAAAATTTCCGGTTTCCAAACTGCAGAAATTAAAAGAATGGAAGCTGTAAACAAATTGTTTATCAAATTGTTATAAGAGCAAGCAACTAAACAATGAAAACACTGATTATAATATCCTTCGCACTATTTATTCTTTTTTTTGTATTACAATCTTTTACCCGAATGTCAGTAAATAAAACCGAAGAGCAAAAATATACCGTCGTTTACAAGGATAAGGAATTTGAAATACGGTTTTATCCAGCATCAATCTTTGCAAGCATTACCTCGGATGCCAAGACATATAAAGAATTGGCGAACCCAGGCTTCCGCATGCTGGCAGGCTACATCTTTGGGGGCAATGAAAATGAGACCAAAATTTCTATGACTACCCCTGTTCATATGGACATCAGTGACTCCGCTTCTACGATGAGTTTTGTTATGCCTTCATCGTATGACGAAAACAACCTCCCCAAACCAAATGATCCGAATGTCAAAATAGTACGGTCCACCGACGAATACGTTGCTGCAATTCAATTTGGAGGATTTGCCTCGGATAAGGATATTGAATTCTATTCCGGGAAACTTCAAAAATTGCTGGAAGCCAAAGGCATAACCAGTTATGGTCATTACCGTTTTCTGGGTTATAATCCTCCATTCCAGGTTATCGGGAGAAGAAATGAGATTATTGTTTCCGTAAATTGGGACGAAAATAAATAAGGCTTTAGAATAATGAGTTACTTATCCAACCATTCCCTGAAAACATGCGTTCTTGCTGAGCTGACTATAAACTCTTCTTTTTGATCAGGGGATATCTCAACTTTGATGCGACTTTTTGAAAGCACATGTACTTTCTCTATCGATTCAAACCACAGAATCTGTTACCTGTTAATCCTGAAAATTCTTTGTAAAAACAAAAAGGATGAAACGGGGATTTTAAGCGATGGACATGAAAAAACAAGGATGAACGAATTGTACTGACTACTTTTTTTCGAAAAACTCCCGGATAAGGCTGCAAATCTTCCTGATCTCCCTACTGCTCAGCTCATAATATAGCGGTAGTCGCACAAGACAATCCGAATAATAATCGCTCCATGGCAGTTTTCGACCGTCGTGTTTATCTTTGAAATATACAGAGTCGTGAAGGGAAAGATAGTGAAACACAGCCAGAATGCCGTTTTCCCGAAGTTTGGTAATTAGCCTGGTCCTGTCGTCAAGACTTCCAAGGATTAAATAGAAAATATGGCCGTTATTCGTTGCATGTTCGGGGACGCGGGGAAGCTTCAGATCGTACTTCTCCTCCAGATCCTTAAGCAGAGAAAAATAGAGGTTCCAGTTCTGAACCCGTTTTGCCTGAATCTTTTCAAGACAGTTGAGTTGCGCGTACAAAAACGCAGCAGTAATTTCCGATGGAAGCCATGAAGACCCGATATCCACCCACCCGTATTTGTTTACCTCTCCCCTGAAAAACTCGGCACGGTTGGTGCCTTTCTCCCAAATGATCTCTGCCCGCTTCTTAAATTGATCGTCGTTGATAACAAGCATACCTCCCTCACCGGCATTGATGTTTTTGGTTTCGTGAAACGAAAAGGCCGACAATTGTCCAAAACTTCCGAGCGGCTTACCTTTGTAGAACGAATCGATTGCCTGAGCTGCGTCTTCGATCACAAAAAGGTAATGCTTGTTTGCAATACGCATGATCTCATCCATGTCGCAGGCCATTCCCGCATAATGAACCGGGACAATGGCGCGGGTCTTTTCGGTAATCAGGCTTTCCAGGCTTTCGGCAGCCATGTTGGGGTGAAACTCGCTGCTGTCGGCAAACACGATTTTTGCTCCCCTGAGAATAAAGGCGTTGGCCGTGCTAACAAAGGTGTAGGAAGGCATAATTACCTCATCTCCGGGCTGAATGTCGATAAGAATTGCAGCCATCTCCAGCGCATGAGTGCAGCTTGTGGTGAGAAGCACATTCTGAAATCCGTATTTCGTTTTAAAGAAATCATGACACAATGCGGTAAACTGCCCGTTTCCGGAAATTTTACCCGCTTTAATGGCTTTGCGGATGTTTTTTGTTTCCAAACCTGTCAGGTATGGTTTATTGTATGGAATTTTCATTAAAGAAATTTAGATTTTAGATTTTTATTATTAAACACCCCTCACCCCATCACATCACGATTGAAGGTGTTGCCACAGATTTTTTTGCCACAGATATTTTAATAACCTTACCCCTTCGGCAAGCTCAGAGCGGCGCCCGTCATCACTCCGTCACCCCGTCACCCCATCACGTCATCACGCCATCACGTCATCACCCCTTCGACAGGCTCAGGGCAGCGCCCGTCACGTCCTCACGTCATCACCCCGTCACATCACGATTGAAGGTGTTGCCACAGATTTTTTTGCCACAGATATTTTAATAACCTTACCCCTTCGGCAAGCTCAGGGCAGCGCCCGTCACTTCGTCACCCCGTCACTTCGTCACCCCGTCACGTTTCACCCCCCAAACATGATAAACATCTTCAACCCCCTTCACCGAAAATCCGATTTTCTCATAAAAAGCGCAAGAGACCTTATTTTCCAGTTGCGTTTGAACATTAAGTATGCTTACCTTATTCTCTTTGCAAAACCGGATGGCAGCATGCATCAGTAATTTACCTATCGATCGTCCACGGTGGGTCTCGTTCACAGCAATGATTCCGATCCATCCTTCGTTCTCGCGGATGTCGATTGTTATCATCCCCAGCTTTTGCCCTTCATCCTCATATGCATAAACCTCTTTGGCAAATGTTCCGTTGAGGGAGTTTTTCATCCAGAGTCTGTAAAGCTCCTCAAATTTATTTCGGGGGATACGCTTATCAACTTTGAAACGGCTGTATTTGCCGCTTTCGATGGCCAGGGTTTCAAGATCTCTGTCCATTTCGGATCCCTTGCACGAACGAATATAAGGGCACAAAGAGGGGTTGATTGAATCCACATTCATCGTGAATGTAACTTTTTCGTCGGTCAGGATTCCCCCGGCACTGAGAATTTCTTTTTTGTGACAACTGAGGTTATGTGGAGCAAAGATATAAAGCAAGCTGAAAGTGCTGTTTTGGAAGTTTTCCAGCTGTTCCGACAATTCTTCCCCTGAAAGTTGTGCCGCATCTATCCGGGCGGTTTTTATTCCGAAGAAATCACTGTCCCACTCCAAAGATCTCATCATGATTACGATTCAAGGTTTTTACT
>CAMAZH010000209.1 GCA_945863035.1 Chitinophaga pinensis
CCCATTGATACCTCCCCCACACACTTTTTCCACCCCACTATTCGTTATTGCTAAAAATTCTCTTAATTTTACCCGATATCAAAGAAACATCTCATGAGGCAGATTTATTTTATACTTTTACTATTGGCGCATTTCTGCTTTGTTATGCCTGCTCAGGCTCAGAATAAGAAAGATAAAGACCATAAGGCAAATATGGCATTTAACGCTGGAGAGTATTACAAAGCGGTAGATTTGTATAAAACGGCTTTCAATAAAATCAAAGACAAAAACAAGCAAAACGAGGTAATTTTCAAAATAGCCGAGTGTTACCGCATTGTTCGCGATACCCGTAAAGCCGAGTTGTGGTACAAAAAGGCAATTTCGAAAAACTTCCAGGATCCCCTGATATACCTTCGTTACGGTGAGATGCTTATGATGAGCGAAAACTACCCGGAGGCTGTAGAACAGTTCAAACGATACAAGGAGCTTGTTCCTGACGATCCACGCGGCGAAAACGGAATCCGTTCATGCCAGGTTGCAGTGGAATGGCTCGAAAATCCAACGGGTTACGAAGTAGAGGAAATGCGCTATTTCAATTCCAAGGAGCGGGATTTCAGCCCTTCCTTCGGGGAAGAGGATTTTAGTGCCGTATATTTTACCTCAACCCGTGAAGATGCTATGGGAAAAGAAACTTCAGGTGCATCCGGTGAAAGTTTCAGCGATATTTTTGTAAGCAATATGGATCGCAAAGGAAAGTGGAGCACACCGGTTCCTATCAGCGAAGACTTTAATTCTGAAGCGGACGACGGAACTCCCAACATCTCCGCAGATTTTACAACCATGTACTTCACCCGCTGTCCACGTGGGAAAAAGGAACAATTGGGCTGTTTCATATTTTATTCGCGCCGATCAGGCGGAGAATGGGGCAAACCCGAAAAAATAAAAATTGCAGAAGACAGCGTCGTAGTTGCACACCCGGCAATCTCCCCCGATAATAACATTTTGTATTTCGTTTCCAACCTGCCCGGAGGCTATGGGGGAAAGGATATCTGGAAAGTTACCCGCGAGAACGAAGGCGCAGAATGGTCAACCCCGGTTAATATGGGAGAAGAAATCAACACCCCGGGTGACGAAATGTTTCCCTATGCCCATGCCGATGGCTCCTTGTACTTTAGTTCCGACAGTCATATCGGAATCGGGGGATTGGATATCTATCAGGCTACACCGGCAGAAAACGGCAGATGGACCGTTGAAAACATGAGGCCCCCGGTAAACTCTTCCCAGGATGATTTCGGCATTACCTTTGAAAAGGATGTTGAACGGGGATTTTACTCCAGTTCCCGGAAAGGACGGGGAAACGATGAGATTTATTCCTTCTATCTCCCTCCCCTCAAATTTAACATTACCGGAATTGTAAGAGATGAGAAAACGGATAAGGTACTTAGCGAAGCATCGGTCAGGTCGATCGGGAGCGATGGGATTACCGTTGAAGCCAAAACCAATACTGAAGGCGCATTCCGCTTTATGCTGAAACCGAATACCGATTATGTTTTCATCGCTTCCAGAAGCGGATACCTCAACGGCAAAGAGCGTGAGACAACCAAAGGCCTTGAGAAAAGCAACGATTTCAGAACCGTTATTTACCTTTCCCCGGTTGACCAGGTGATCGAACTGCCAAATATCTATTACGATTTCGGCAAATGGGATTTGCGGCCCGAATCGATGGTGGCCCTCGACAAGCTTATTGAAACCCTCAACGACAACCCCAACATCACAATTGAACTCATGTCGCACACCGACTCCCGCGGGTCAACCCAGGACAATGAACTCCTTTCACAGCGAAGAGCACAATCGGTTGTGGATTACCTGATTTCAAAAAGCATAGAATCGGAACGTCTGCAAGCTAAGGGATATGGAGAATCGGTTCCCAAAGTGGTTGATGAGA
The DNA here is from genome assembly GCA_945863035.1 of Chitinophaga pinensis. GTDB lineage: Bacteria > Bacteroidota > Bacteroidia > Bacteroidales > JACJXF01. The sequence goes on from CAMAZH010000209.1 coordinate 1,925, forward strand.
AAATCGGTACTGAGAACAAATTCTTAGTGGCCGGTCAGGTGCTTACCGAAGAATTTATTAATACCTTACCCGTTGCCAACAACGAACAGGAAACCGCTCATCAGATCAACCGGCGTACCGAGTTCAGGGTAATTTCTACGGATTACATACCAAGGAAATAATTCGCTTGGATTTCTTCAAAACAAAACCGCAGCCGGTTTAAGCTTTCTGAATGCTTAAGCCGGCTGCAGTTTTTTGTTGCCTGAGCCAGGATTAAGAGTAGTGAATACTATCCGGGGTTAAGATTCTGAAATCCCATCGGATGCAACTAATCCATAAAAGCGGGTTAGCTTTTTGATTGTGTCAATCCACCTGCAACTTCTTCGCAAGTTTGCGGGTTGCCTCCTCAATAGACTCCTCAGGACGGATGATATTGTATTCGCCCCAGAATTCAGAGTCTTCGAAATCGCTCACCTGTTCGGAAAAGACATCGGTTGATCTGGCCGTTTCTTTAATTTTATACTTAACGATATTTTCCGCATCAATATCGGTTATGGCTACTTCCGATACTGTGGTGTAGGTCGAGCGAAACAGTTTGCGGTTCCATTTGCATCTGAAACGGGCTTCTGTGCGGGCATAGCTTAGAAACCAACGCCCGTCGATTACACGATACTTCACAACATAATTTGCACCAGGGATTTCGATTTTCATCCCGGGAGGCTTTCTCCTGATCATCGCCTCCGGAGCAAACTCAATTCCGTTGGGACTTAGCTCGAATTCAACCCCGGATATTGCCAGCGTGCTCGCATCGATGTAGATTTTGCCTTTGTAAAGAGACATGTTCAGACCCTTTTTCTGATCAAAGTCAATAACGTAAGCATCGCGGTCCTCAACGGTTTCCATCCCGGAATACTGAAAATTGTAATAGTTTACATTTTCCTCGCTTATCAGTTCATCAGGGTTTTTAACAACATCCAGCATAAAAAGGTAGTATGGGCCACCCTGCAATCGGAACAGAATCGTATCCATTCTTGATACATCCTGGCTTTTTCTGCCCTTGTAGATTTTTATCCTGTCATTGTCTACAAAACGACTATAAGGAGCTTTGTAAACATCGAAGACAGCCTCAGAAATTGCAACATAATTGCGGTTCTGGCGAATGGTCTCCCTGTAAAAGGCTGTCAGCATGGCTGGTGAGTCGCCATAGTTTTCCGTGATGCTCAGGCGTGCATCCCTCAAAAGCTGCAGCGGGTCAACTTTTCTTATTGTCAGCTCCCTGATATAATATCGGGCCAATTCAAGTTGGATTTCATTTTTGGTTTTTTGTAATTCGGGAATCAGTACTTGCAGGTTTTTATACCCCAAACATGAAACCTCGATTTTATTCTGCAAAAGGTTTTTAGGAACTTTGATTGAAAACTGCCCGTCGGTATTGGATATCGTACCTATATTGGTTCCGCCCAGATAAATGCTGGCGAAGGCAATAGGCTCAGCAGTATCCTTGTCTTTAACAATGCCTTTAAGTTCCACAAAGCTGGTGTCGGGCGGAAGGAAGTTTTCGCTGCAATTCCCCTGGAAAGCTAACAGAGAAAGGAGAACCGGAAAAACAAAGAATTTAACAATTGTCTTAATTGGGCTCATATCACTTGTGGTATTAGTTTTCATAAAATTATTGCCGCGATTCGCCAGAATGCATAAAAATATGAAATTTAAGGATAATTGAAAAGTTTATCTGTCAAAGTTGAATTTAAAACCCGAAAGCAAAGACATTCCCCCTCCGGAATTTTAATTATCTTTGCGTCCGAAAGAAAAACGGATGTTGGATTCATCAAAATACAGTCAGCGCGGCGTATCCTCACAAAAAGAGGATGTGCACAATGCCATTCGGAACATCGATAAAGGCTTGTTCCCAAATGCGTTCTGCAAGATTATTCCTGATATTCTCGCGGGAGATCCAGACTATTGTACCATAATGCATGCCGATGGTGCCGGCACCAAATCGTCACTGGCATACATGTACTGGAAGGAAACCGGTGACCTGTCGGTATGGAAGGGGATTGCTCAGGATGCTGTTGTTATGAATATCGACGATCTTCTTTGTGTTGGCGCAGTTGACAACATTCTTCTTTCCTCCACCATTGGGAGAAACAAGAATAAGATTCCGGGGGAGGTAATAGCAGCCCTAATCAACGGAACCGAAGATTTTCTGGGCGTTCTGCGTGAATCCGGAATCAATATATTTTCAACCGGCGGTGAAACTGCCGATGTCGGCGATCTGGTAAGAACGATTATTGTTGACTCTACCGTTACCTGCAGGATGAAGCGTGCGGATGTTATTGAAAACAATATTCAGGCCGGTGATGTAATCGTTGGACTTGCGTCATATGGGCAGGCCTCCTATGAGGATGAGTATAACGGCGGAATGGGAAGCAATGGTCTTACCTCGGCCCGGCATGATGTTTTTGCCCACTACCTGGCCGAAAAATATCCTGAAAGTTACAACGCTGAAGTCCCTGAAACCCTTGTTTACTCCGGCAACTGCAAGCTTGA
>CAMAZH010000210.1 GCA_945863035.1 Chitinophaga pinensis
CCTCTGGGTAAACTCCCCGGGCCCGGCAAGGTTGGCACCTTTTTCAACCAACAGTTCCAAAAGTCGTTTTTGTATAAAGGGGGAGGCGTGACATGAAATCTCCAGACTGTCTTCGCCGGTATAGGAGTGCGGGGCCCTGAAAACGGACATCAGCACTTCATCCAAAACCTCGGCTCCATCGCGAATCTCGCCGAAATGAACGGTATTCGCAGGCATATCCGAGACCTTTCTCTTCCCCCGGGAAAAAAAAACAGAATCGGCAATCCTGAACGAATCGGGTCCTGAAAGCCTGACAATACTAATTGCACCCGCACCTGAAGTTGCCGGTGCGCATATGGTTGTTTCAAAAATCATAAACTCGCTTTTTCTATTGGCTTAAGGTTACTACCCAGCTCCCCGGTTCTCTGATAAGAAAGTTGAACTCGTAATTGATCGTCACGGTCTGAAATGCACTAGGAAGACTATACTTGATGCTGCACCGGAATGGGAAGTGAACCTGCTCAAACCCATTAAACTGTTGTTGCTGCACAAGAACCCCGGTTGAGCCTACAAGCATCAAATCATTGGGGTATACAGCGACTCCGTTTCTCACGATTTTAATGCTGACCATTTCCCTCGCATCGAAGTTTTTGGTGATGTTGTAACGTGTAACATTCTGATTGAGAAGCACGGAATAGGGGGGCTCGGGCTTTTTGCCGATAAACGAGTCGTTTTCCCAAAGACCTTCCTGGGTAATCTCCTCGCCTTCATTGGTGTGGGTCAGCTTACCCTGGCCGTGACGTTTTCCCCTTAAAAAACCTCCGATATAAACGGCTCCCGATGAATAGGTGTAGACACCTTTCCCATGCGGATAGCCATTTTTGAAGGATCCGGCATACCGGTCCGTTCCTGTTGCTTCCCCAACGCCATGGGCAAGACCCTTTTTACAGTCACCTGTGTAGTCCCCAACCAATTCCGGTTGCAGAACCTTGCACGCGCCGGTTTCCTGAGCATATGACAGAGTCCATGGTGAGAGAAGCGCAAATACCAGCAAAAGACATTTTAAATATTTCATTATTAATAATTTATAAGTGTTTTCAATCTCCTGAAAAAAAAACAAGTTATATTTAAAACCGATGGATTACAATAATAAACGGGAATTTCTTAAGTTTGCATCTTTAATTTCGGTCTGTTAAAGTAATAAAAAACATTTTTAAACAAGTATTTCATGAGCGTTTTATTAAACAAGAACTCTAAAGTTATTGTACAGGGATTTACCGGGAGTGAAGGCACTTTCCACGCACAACAGATGATTGAATACGGAACCCTTCTGGTTGGCGGGGTAACACCGGGAAAAGGCGGACAGGAGCATATTGGCAAACCTGTTTTCAACACGGTTGAAGAGGCGGTCAAAGCCACAGCTGCAGACACCTCTGTTATCTTTGTGCCACCGGCCTTTGCTGCCGATGCCATTATGGAAGCCGCCAACGCCGGCATAAAGCTCATTGTATGCATAACCGAAGGAATACCGGTTTCGGATATGGTGAAGGTTAAAGAATATCTTGCCGACAAAGATTCCCGTCTCATTGGTCCTAATTGCCCTGGAATTATTACACCGGGTGAAGCAAAAGTTGGAATTATGCCCGGGTTTATTCACAAAAAGGGTAGTATTGGCATTGTTTCCCGCAGTGGAACCTTGACCTACGAAGCCGTCGACCAGGTTACAAAAGCAGGCCTTGGCCAGTCAACCTGTATCGGAATCGGCGGAGACCCTATTATAGGCACCACCACGCTGGATGCGGTTAAGTTGCTGATGGAAGACGACGACACCAAAGGCATCATCATGATTGGAGAAATCGGTGGCAGCATGGAGACCGATGCTGCTTACTGGATTCAGAAAAACGGAACCAAGCCTGTTGTTGGTTTCATTGCAGGCCAGACCGCCCCAAAGGGCAGAAGAATGGGGCATGCCGGGGCAATCATCGGTGGAAAAGCAGATACTGCTGCCGCCAAAATGGAAATCATGAGGGAATGCGGCATCAGCGTTGTTGAATCGCCTGCTGACCTGGGAAAGACCATCGCCGGACTGTTGAAATAGTTTGTTTTTGTATATAACAAATAAACTCCTTTTCTTTGTCGGGAAATTTTAAAAAACACAAACATGGAAAACCTAAAAGGTAAAACCGCAATTATTACAGGGGCTGCAAGGGGAATCGGAAGACAGATTGCTCTCAGTTTCGCAAAAGAAGGTGCTGATGTTGCCTTTACCGATCTTAAGATTGACGAGAACATGCAGTCGCTCGAAAAAGAACTGGCTGCTATGGGTGTAAAAGGAAAAGGTTATGCTTCCGATGCCAGCAATTACACACAAACCGATGAGGTAGTTGAGCAGATTGTGAAAGATTTCGGGAAAGTCGACATCCTTATCAATAATGCAGGAATAACCCGCGACACTTTGCTGATGCGTATGGATGAAGAGATCTGGGATATGGTTATCAAGGTGAATCTGAAGTCGGTGTTCAACTTCACGAAAGTTGTGCAAAAAACAATGCTGAAACAGCGCTCGGGATCCATTATAAACATGAGCTCCGTGGTTGGGGTTTCGGGTAACGCCGGACAGTCGAACTACTCCGCCTCCAAAGCCGGAATAATAGGTTTCACAAAATCCATAGCCAAAGAATTGGGTTCCAGGGGGATTCGCTGCAATGCTATTGCCCCCGGCTTTATTATAACCGACATGACCGCCAAACTTTCCGATGAGGTAAGGGAAGAATGGATAAAAGGAATCCCACTCAGACGGGGCGGCACTCCGGAAGATGTTGCTAAAGTATGTGTTTTCCTGGGATCAGATCTGTCCGATTATGTTAGCGGCCAGGTGATTAATGTTTGTGGCGGAATGAATACCTAATACTTAAATAAACGCCTTATGATCAGGTTTTTCGCAAAAGAGAATTATTTATTCATTAATTTCGTTGCGAAAAACCTGATCTTCTTTTTGATGCGCAAGCCGTTCGCGTTTTTTTTATTACTTATGGCAGCCGCATCCTGCACACCTGCCAATTATTTGAAACTCGATGTGTTTAATCCTGCGGATTACACTATTACCGACTCCGGAAACATCGTTGTTCTCAACGCATCATACCTGCCTTCAGCAATGCACGATAAATCGAATCTCATGAGCCGCATGAGGTATAGTGAGAAGTTGATTTTCGATACCTTGATTACGGCAAATCTTTTCAACGGATTATTCTCAATAATAAATGAAACGCCTGTTGAAAATCTTCAAAATGCGGAGTATTTCGAAAGCAGAACGAACGACACCACAAACTTCCTCTTTCCCCTTGCTGCTGAAGAAGTTGTTCGGATTTGCCGCGATTACAACTCGGGATATGTGGTTTCTATGGAATACTATTCATTCAACAGCAAATCCACCAGAGAAATATCAGATTACGCAGGTTGGGTTAACAACCTCGACGTGTCATACAAGCTCGTTTGGCGAATTTATGGCAGGGATGGTGCTGTTCTGACTGAGGTTAACGATTCTTCAACGCTTTATTGGTATGCCGATTCGTACACAGAGCCAAACCCTGAGCTTACTGACGCTGTTCGTGAGGTTTTCTTTTTGGCGGGAGAGAAATTCGGGAAGAAGATAAGCCCTTTCTGGTCTATTCTTTCCCGTTCTTATTACCAGATATACAGTTTCGGTGACGACATCTCGCTCGACAGGGAGCCCCTCGAGCTTCTCACAACGGGCAAAAAACGAATTACTGCATTTAAAGCCTGTTACAACCTGGCGGTTCTGAGCGAATCGGAAGATAAACTTGGGGAAGCTATGAATTGGCTTGAAAAAGCTGAATCAATCAAAGAATCGGAGTATTTGGCAATCTACCGATATAAACTCCAAAAACGCATGGAAGTGCGAGAAAAACTTGATTATCAACTGGGTTTAAATTAACAATCCTACAATGTACAATACGATATTCTTTATTATTCTGGGAATTATTCTTGTTAGTTTTATTTTTGAAAAGGTGCTGGACTACCTTAACCTCAAGCACATCTTTCCCGAACTCCCGCCGGAAGTGGCTGATGTGTTTGATGCCGAGAGCTATAAAAAGTCGCAGTTGTACAAAAAGGTTAACACGCGCTTTTCTTTTGTGATGAGTAGTTTCAGCCTTTTGCTCACTCTCCTTATGCTATTGCTGGGCGGTTTTGGCTGGGTAAATGACTTTGCGTTCTCACTGTTTGAAAACTATATTGTTGTTGCTCTCTTGTTTTTCGGAATCCTCATGTTTGCTTCCGATATCCTTACAACCCCATTTTCAGTTTACGACACTTTTGTAATCGAGCAGAAATTCGGTTTTAA
>CAMAZH010000211.1 GCA_945863035.1 Chitinophaga pinensis
CGGGACCATTTTGGTTACAGCCGACAGTCTTTTGATCTTTTGCAGATGATTTTTCTGACCGCTCCCTTTAGCGCTGGGGAGCTGGACTTTCGCCCGATTGGGGATTTTAATGATTCAAATAGCGGCCTGAAAGGCCAGCTTAAATGAAATCCCGAATATAAGATCCGCATTAGAATATCGGGTAAATTGAGAAGTACTGTGAAAATTAAGTCTGGTGGCGCTTTTAGATGCCCATCCCCAGCCTTCCCCCCCAAGGGTGAAAATCAACGATAAAGCCAAATTTTCAAAGTAGAATTAAATCACCATTGATTATCTTTATCGCGGAAAAATCGATTACTCATGAACAAAATCATCCTGACTATACTGTTTTCAGCTACTTTCTTTATTTCGGGTTTCACCCAAGGCATAAAACTCTCATTACAATTACCGGAGGGTTATCGGTTTACAACCGAAACGTCTGTAAACCTGATTGTTGAGCAGGAATTTATGGGCATACGCTACAACACACAGATGGAGATTGCCACCGTCATGCACCTGCAGGTTAACGGAATCGATTCCGACACAAGTTATTTGCTTTCGGCAAGTTATCAGAAAATGGATATCCGTGTCAGCAGTATACTGATAAACATGGAAGTCAGCACCGAATGGGTAAACAGTCAGGATTCACTCTCCTCGGTTCTGCGGTCGATTCTGGGAAAAGAGTTTACAATGATACTTTCAGGCAAGGGGGAAGCAATTGATATATTCAACCTGGATGAAATGATAAGTCAAACCGTTGCCGAAAGCGGTCTGCCCGAAGAGCAAAAAATTGAATTCAGCAGAAATCTCATTCAGAGTGTTGGCGAGGATGCAGTTCTGGACAATTACCGCAACAACAGCTCGTTTTACCCTTCATCGGCCATCAAAGTCCGTGATCAGTGGGATTCGCGCATGAACTTTGTAAAAAGCGGGATACCCATGGAGTTAAGCAACCACATCAAGGTTAAGGAGTTGACAAGGGAGTCGGTCATTTTGGCTTCGGAAGGCCGCATCAGCTCACAAATCGCAAATAAGAGTCAAAACCTCCCCAGCAGTCCCGATCAAACTTTCAAGCTTATAGGCAACGAGGTTTCAGAGAAAATCATTGATATAAAAACAGGGCTGATCCTTGAAAGCATTGTGTCACAGAATGTATCGGGAACCATCCGATCCCCGTCGGAAAATGCCGGCGAGGAGGAGATGGTTATTCCCTTTAAGATCATTTCAAGATGCACTATGCTATCGGGCTCGTCGCAATAGCAAACAGGGCTGACCGATAACAAAATAGTTACGAGGTTTGATACTGGGGAATAAAGCTCAAAATCCAACTTTATTCAGGCCTTCGGTTAATTGCATAGTTTTCCCCTGATGAACAAAAATTCCCGTCAATCCAGCCGGCAATTGGACTTCGCCTTTGATAGCACCCGATTTTGTCTTTTGGAATTTAACAGAAATCATGCCCATTTGATGAGGCATAGAGCCCTCAACCCATTCGAGAATTCCCAGATGGGGCTCGATTCTTACCGATTCAAACCCGGCTTCATTGGGTTCAATTCCGCACACGGTTGCCAGAAGTTCATAGTTAGGACTGGAACTCCAGATAGCTTTCGTACCAGTTCATTACACCCTCGATTCCAAAAAGCAGAGGTTTAATAAAAGCAGTATCGTTCCTGAACATCCAATAATCGTGGATCATATTGGTCCAGTAAAGTGAAAAGGGTGGAATAACCTGCATATCGTTGCTTGGATAGCGGCTGCAGGTTAATCCCTCGTAAAAACGGGAGCGCTCAAATGCCAGAATTGCCTGGCGTGTAAGCAGGTCGTCTCCGGAAACATACCCGGCAATCAGGCATTGAATACGCGTATCGCCAACGTATTGAAGCTGCTCATAATAAGGGCAATCGTAATGGGTTTCATTGCTGCAAAGCCGCAAGGTTCTCCAGCCCACTTCCCATATTTTGCTTATTTCAGGGTCGTTGCATGCAAAGCTCGCTTTTTCCTGAAAAGGATATGCGGTGAAAACCGACTGAAGGTTGGTAATTGTTAGTGGTTTATCGCTTGTTTTGATTGTAAACTCCACGTACCTGAAAGTTCTGAACCAAAGCGGGCGGAACATCTGCTTTACTCCTGAACCTGCAATAAAGGAATCCGAAAGGCCTTTTATTTTCTTTCCCTCGATTTCATTACGGTTTCCTTTTACGTTATTACTATCGAACAATGCCTCGGCATATATCAACTCAATAGAAGAGCCTTTACCTCCTGATACCGATATTTCAGGGTAAGCCACAGTATTAAAACCCTGGTCGAGGAGCAAGACTGCAGTTGAGTTGGCAGGAATTTCAAGGTTCTCTTTCCCGTTTAAAAAGAGATCGCCCGGTATACAACCTTCAGCCTTTCGAACGGACATGAACCGTTGAACCGTTTCCTCCATAAAAGGAATATCTCTGGGAACAAGATCCCACTCCGTTCCGGTTCCCATCCCTTTTGGCCTTCCATTGCCAAGCATTCTGGGGCTTAACCATCCGGAGTCATTGTACTCGCTTTCCTGCCAGTTCCATGGATATAAATCGCCCTCAACCCGATCGCCCGGACCCACAACAATATAAGATTGCAATAAGCTATGATCGGGTGGAATTGCTGTGTATGCTTCATTTTTTATGACTTTCCAGGTTTTATCGGTATTCACTATCTTTTCCTGCTCAGAATTTCCCTGAAGAAGAAAACCCGTAGCCCTTGTCATCTGCGCAATAGGCAGCAACTCTCCGAAGTTCCATACCACAGCAGCAAACAAGTTCTTTCCGGGTTTCAGAAAAGCGGCAACATCAATAGTCTCGTAATTCCAATGTTTGACATCGCCCCAGGCCGGACCAAAACAAACCGGAATCCCGTTTACAAAAAGGCGGTAGCGGTTATCGGCCGTAACATGAATGATGAATTTCTCCGGAACGGCTGCCAGTTCTATTGACTTCCTGAAATGGTATACTCCATAATCTTTTAAATTGGATGTTGGATGTGTTATCCAACTGGCAGACCAATAGTTATTAAAATAAAAAGGATCAATTTCATTCTTGTTTGGTTGGGAATAGCACTGAAGCCGGGTCAAAATGAAAATCATGATAAAAACCGGAATTAAGGGGAATGATTTCTTTCTCATAAATAGTAATTTAGTTTTGTTTTATGTATTCCCGGCCTGAAAGGCCAACTTAAATCAGCCAAGGGCAGCGCCCTGGCAAATTGACGGTAATGGTCGGCCTGAAAGGCCAGCATAAATCAGCCAAGGGCAGCGCCCTGGCAAATTGGCGTTAATAATGTTCGGCCTGAAAGGCCAGCTTAAAAAAAACGCCTGAAAATACGAAATTGCATTTCCCCGGCAGTAATTCTCTTCTTTTTATCAATTCCATTTGAGTACTATCATATAAATCTTTAAGCTGGCCTTACAGGCCGGAAAAGAAAAATTAGGATTTCACTAAATCCATGTTTGTAACTCTAGGTTTAACAGCAAAAGTCTGGCCCTGCCTACCCGGTTGAGGGGTTGGGGAGGGGCGTGTGAAAGTCTAGACCCGCCTCCCCTATTTACCAGCAACCGACACAAGCATCTTCATTTTTTCAAGTCCTGTTTTTGCCACCACCAAAGGATCCTGAGTCCAATAAACAGGGTTGAACAATTCGAGTGAAAGCACCTTTGTGCCGCCCATCCCCGCCAGGTCTGAAAGGATCTGCTTCATGGGAGCTACTCCATCTCCGGGATAAACCCGATCCTTGTCCTGCTGCTGTTCTCTTGGGATTGTTGCCAGAAAATCGTTTATATGGAAGATCTCTATCACGTTTCCGTTTAGCAGTTTAAGTGCATCGAAGCCCGATTGTCCGCGAAACATATGGTACACATCAGCTAAAATGCGGGCATCGGGGTCATTGGCAGCGGCAGCGATCATCATCGCCTGACCGAGATGGAAAAGTGTTCCCGATGCCCCCCAGAATTCGAGTTGTGGCATAACACCGGTATCGCGCCCCAGCACAATCATCTGTTTGTAACGCTCCCCTGCTTTGAAAAGATCCAGTGGATTTTCGGGTTTCAGACCTGCAGGTGAGGCGGCGATACGTTTACAGCCCAGTTGAGACATGACTTGCATTTCCTTTCTCATCTGATCAAACCCTGCTTTTCGTTGATCATTGTCATCCACAAGCCAATTGGCAAAACCTATGGCACTTTCAACGGTCAGACCACTATCATCAATGATTTGCCTAAGGTCTGAGAGGGAATTTCCATGATTTGCGTATTCTACCACATCCTGCACCCAGAGCTCAATGCCATCATAGCCTG
>CAMAZH010000212.1 GCA_945863035.1 Chitinophaga pinensis
GTTACAAGGAGAAGAATAATCCAATATGAAAATATATGCTCGGAGAGTGGCTTGTTTCTTTTTGTCAACAATGAAAAAGAGAAGAAAACCAACAAGCCTATGCATATGATATACAGGTACTCCATAGGGGATAAAAGTAATTATTAAAACCCAACCTCCAAGGAGTTTTTTTTCAAAAATAGGGGAGCCGTATTACCCTCCAATCAGGCTGTAAAGGTATCTGTAATGCATCCGGTTTCCTTGATCCTTGTCGTTCTGATGTTTCTTCAAAAGTTTTTTAGTCTCCTCGATCTTTTCCATGATGATGGGCTTTGAAAGATTATCCAGATAGCTGATTTTGGAGGAAGACGAACTACTGAGTTCATCGGGCACCGATTCGGTTTTTGGTCTGGAGTCACCAACAGAGGCTCTCGACATACCGATGAGATTGTGAATATAGCTTGCCTGGAGATTTTTCTCGAACTCTGTAAGAGGCTTACCTTTCTCAGTGATGAGCCAAATGTTTTTATGAATATCGGAAAGGAATTCTTCTGTGGAATAATCGCTATGGTACAGATTGATTCTGGATATCAAAACGGGATTCATCAGATTATCGAGTATTTCTGACTGCAACTTAAAAAGTTCATTTCTGCGGGATCCCAATCGCCTTTCAATCTCTTTGTTAAGCATCCAATCGGGCTGGGTTCTCAGTTCATTAAAAATCCAGGCAACAGCCTCTTTTTGTTTCTCCCTGGAAATCGGATTAAAATACTGACCTTCCTCTCCCTCAACGAGTTTGTAAATATATACGCCCCCAATATAGGTGATCACATGCCGCAAATACCGATTGTACTGCGTCACCAACTCGGAATTCATATGGTTAAGAAAGTCGAAATCTTCAGTTTCCCTCGTGGTCCACTCCACAAGATGTTCCATGATGTATTTTGCATTGATCACCCCATAGGTGCTGGCTTTTATTGCATCGTTCCCCAAGGCTTCGTTCTGTGATGCGGGATCGAGTCCAAGGTCCATCTGCTGATCGCCATAGCGATAGATCAAACTGTCGGCCTTCTCCATGATCCAGGCGTTGAGAATCGGGTACTCGTCTTTGGGCGATTCTGCCTCGAAGATGGGTTTGTATCCCCATTTGATTGCGAAAACATCATAAGGTCCCATTCGGGGAGGCGCAAGGGCCGTTACATTATCGCCTACCTGAGCGATATAGTTGAAACGGGCATAGTCCATTATAGAAGGAGTTGTTCCGTTTCTCTCGGTAAAACCGGGAGAACGCAATGAATCAACGGGAAAAGCATAAGAGGCACGCATGTTATGCTTCAGGCCAATGGTATGGCCCACCTCATGTGCAGCAACATATCGGATCATTTCACCCAATAGTTCCATATCGGTATTCTCTTTTCTTGCACGGGGTTCAACAGCACCGCACTGTACAAAACGCCAGTCACGAAGAAGTTCAGTAACATCATGCCACCAGAGAACATCTCCCCCGATAACCTCACCGCTCCTGGGATCGATCCAACGAGGGCCCATTGAGTTTGCTTTTGGCATGCTGATATATCGGATACAGGAATAGCGGATGTCTTCCGGATGAAAATTCGGGTCATCCAAAGGATAATCCAATGCGACAATTGCATTTTTGAAGCCAATGGCTTCGAAAGCCACCTGCCAGTCCTCGATCCCCGCCTTAATATAGGGCCTCCAATCTTCAGGAAAAGCATTGTCGACATAAAAAACAATTCCTTTTGCGGGCTCAACAAGTTCGCCGGCTTTATACTTTTCCATATCCTCGGGCCTTGGGTAGAGGTTAAACCGGGAAATGTATTTAAGCGTTTCCACTCCAATAAAATCGGAAGAAAAATAGCGCTTGCTATTGGTGAAATATCCTATCCTGGTATCCTCATAACGGGGCCGCATGGGCTTTTCAGGGAGAAGAAGTACCGAGTTATGCATCACAATCATAAAGGGTGCGGCATCACTGTTGGTATAACTCATTTGCGTCCTGACTTCGGTGTTGCCCGGAAACGACATTACCTCCAGAATCATGGTAGCATCGGTTTCCAGTTTCCCTGCTTTGTATTTGCTGTTGAAAGGGGAAACCTGAGGTAGCTCGGTGGAGAAAAACTTCGTGACATCAAAAACCGATGCGGTACTGTCGGCGTTAAGGGTCTCCAAAGGGAAGGTCAGAAGTATCGGGGTAATTGTGTTTCTTTTTACCGAAACGGTGATTTCATCGTCTTCGTCCGAAATATAATCCGACACGATCTGATGCATGTAAATATTTTTGTTGTCCCTTGAAAACCTGATCATAATGGGACTTTTACGCATCTCTCCCGCTACTACCTTTGTGGTGCTGCTTAGCTCCGAAACCCTTGAACCCAGAAGCATGTCTCTTCCCAGGAGAGAATCGCCAAGCACAAAGAAATATTTATCGTCAAGCTTATAAACATCAAAAAGACCCTCAGCAACTTTATCGGCTTTTTTAACAAAGTCCGACCATCCTTTTTTGGGCTTATCTTTCTTTTCTGCTGTCTGCGTGCTTCCCTTATCTGTTTCAGTGCTATCCGTCTGGGCAAATAAATTCAAGGATAAAAATGAAAACAGTACGATAGCGATCGTCACATTTATTCGGCTCAGAAAATTACGTTCTCTCATTATCATCTATTAAATTGGTTAAAAGCTTATAAAAGACCCGGCACAAAGCAATCTTCCGAAAGCAATAACGGGGTTTCGAAATCCTCAATGTTGTAAATTTTATAATTTGAAACCCGGGTACCTCCAAAGAGTGCTTCATTGGTAGCCCGCAGTTCAAGGGTGATCTCAAAGACGCCTGTTGATATCTCGGTATATAGCCCTTCCCCTTCAATTGAAATGGTATGAACCGCTCCGCCTCCCGTGGCTCCGAGTACTATATCCTGCTTTATAACCTGTACTGTTCCTCCGCTGGTACTCGATCCGTTTTCGGGGAAAAATTCAAGAGCCTGGACAATATTAAATCCGGGCGATACGTCCGAGTTAGTCGAGTAATTTGTGAACCACCTTTTGAGGTTAAAGGAATTCGTTGTGTTTCCTATATTCGGTGAATTGAAACCGATACGGAAAGCATGATGATACACATCGTCCGTAACATCGGCAGTTCCTTTGTCATCAAAGAGAACCGCGTTGGGATGATCCGCGTTAACCACAACAGGATAGGTAAAAGTGCTGAACGACCTCCATTCACATTGGCCGTCGGCAGTAAGGTCCATCCAGTTTACGCCAAAAACCCGATTTAGCGGATCGCTAACTTTATAAAAATGAGCTGCCGTGTTCACACTGTTTTCCCGCTGAACAAAAACTGGCTTGATAATGGTGAGATTGGTATTTCCGGTTAAATAATATCCGGGGATATTTATAATCGAAAGTACAGTCTCAAATGACAGTTGCTCGTTGTCGAGATCCTCATCTACAGTTAAAACAAAACTGACCTTTTTGTTAACCGTGTCGGCAGGAAACTGGGTTAGGGAATACTTAAACCCGGCAGACTCCTGACGAATAAGAACGGAATCGTCAATATCGGAGGCAAAAAGTCCGTCAGGGAAAAACAAGTCGAAGCTTATTGATTCGCCGCTTTTACCGGAAATTTCCAGAGTGCTTTCGGATAAGAGATTGTATCGGAGAGTTAAACCTGACAGGTTGATTCTCAACTCATCGTTTTTCTCAAACGAATTGAGATTACCAATCTTAACTTCGGGGTTGCTTGATCCAATGAGTTTGAATAGGATGCTGGCAGAATCCGAAGCCTCCCACTTTTCGAAGAAATTCACTGTGATGGTATCGGTAAGATGTTTTCCGTAGAAATGAAGTCTGTTATCGGGGGCAACACTAAACTGGCTATAATTGCCGGTAACCTCATAGCTGAACTCAATGAAAACATCTTCTTCCAATGGCTCAGAGGTCAGGGTTACAGGAATGGAAAGGGTTTGAATCGTTTTTTTGTCAAATGAAACAGCAGGCAATTCGTCCGGGTTAAGCCGGGTGTTATCCAGTATTTTTCCATTAGCATCCACAAGCAGATTAAACCGCACATACCTTCCGAGGGTATTTGAATACACTTCCCTTTCGATCTCCTTACAGGAAATGCTGAGCAATATGCCCAGACAGACAAACAGTATAAAGCTAGTAACCTTCATTCTGTTGCATATTTTCGTTTAAAACTACACTCTGATACGGGATTGGCAAAACATAAAAATCGGAAGGATAGTTGAGATCGCAAACGGCCGACAAGCAGCCCAGATTGCGGCGAACGTCCTTCTTATAACGGGCGATATCAAAAAACAAGGAACCCT
>CAMAZH010000213.1 GCA_945863035.1 Chitinophaga pinensis
AATTATAAAGTCGGCCAGTCTATCATTAACCAAACCCGCATGAATACCGAAAAAATGTACGGATACGAAAACCAAAGTATTGCAACTAACTGGAGATGGCGCCGACAGGGCGATGTCACAATTGTCCCAAGGGCACTTTACGGTGAAGGCTACAATTGGATGGGATCAGACCGTTTTGTGGAGAAAGGTTCCTTTGTCCGTCTGAAATCCGCTTCGGTAAGTTATTTCATGCCTCAGAAGACCTGTAAAAGAATTGGTGTGAAGGATATGAAATTGTATGTCACCGGATATAACCTGATTACCTGGACAAAATATACCGGTCAGGATCCCGATGTTCCTATCCCGGCCAGCCCTAGTGAATTGCCAAAGGATTACAGCAAAACACCTCCAAGCTTCAGGATAACCCTTGGAACAAACATTACTTTCTAAACTTAAAACAACAGTGCAATATGAGCAGGTATAAAATAGTCCCTCGTATTATTCTTATAATAATCACAATGCTTGCCTTCACGCAATGCAGCGACTGGCTTGATCTGGAGCCTGAGAATGATTTGATTGAGGACGAATTTTGGAGGAAGGGCGAAGATGTTGAGGCAATGCTTGCTGCTACTTACAATAGCTGGCGCGAGAACGCACTTAACAACCTGATGCTTGGTGAAGTAAGAGGGGATATGGTGAAATTTATCGGGTCTTCCTTCTCCGACTACAACCGGATTGCCCAGAGCGACATTACCACAACCAACTCAAAGGTCAATTGGGCCGGATATTATAGCACCATAAACCTGGCAAATACTTTAATGTATTATGCACCAACAGTATTGGAAAGAGATCCTACTTTTACAATCGCACAAAAAGAGAGTATCGAATCCGAGGCCCTGTTTATCAGGTCCTTGAGTTACTTTTATCTGGTAAGGATTTGGAAGGAAGTGCCCCTTGTGCTCAACCCCATGATTTCGGATACGGTGAATGTGTTTTTGCCAAAGAGCTCTGAATCGGAGGTGCTTAGGCAGATTGTCACCGACCTCAAACGGGCTGAGGAAATTGCCTATCACGACGAATTCAGCAGCAACGCATTGCTTTATAAAGGAAGGGCAAACATTTACTCCATCTGGGCATTAATGGCTGATGTGCTGTTGTGGCAGGAAAACTATACCGAGTGCATAAAATACTGCGATAAGATCATTACTTCAGGGAAGTTCGAACTGGAAAGCCAGAACAATTGGTTTAAATTGTATTACCCTGGAAACTCGATGAGCGAAAGTATTTTTGAGATACAATACAGCGCAGCGCACAAGCAAACAAATCCCATATTCTATAATGTTATCAACTTGGGCAGCACCAAAACCACAATTAATATGGTTGGAACTGCAACCCTTGCCCAATTGTACAACATAGCTGATATCCGGAAACTTAATGTTGATATAACTGCTGCCTGGCCTGGGAAAAAGTATGCTGCAAAAGACATTAACAATTCCTACCGGATACCAACCGAGAATGATGTGAATTTTATCGTTTACAGATATGCCGAAATCCAGCTCATGAAAGCCGAAGCGCTAGCAGAGTTGGGGGAAATCGAAGAAGTGAATGCAATCATCGAGAACATCTCAAACCGATCCAATGGGATGTACGAGGGTATCGGCGATATCGACAAGCTGCGGGTGGCCGTTTTAACCGAGAGAGCCCGTGAGTTTGCTGCCGAGGGAAAACGTTGGTTTGATATTCTGCGCTATGCAAAACGGGATGATTTCAAACGTAAGCAGTATATCATAAACATGGTTCTTTCAAACGCCAGCGTGCAGCAACGCGCAATTCTCGAAACCAAGGTAACGGATACTATGAGCTATTATCTCCCAATCCCTGAAAATGAAATAACCTTTAATCCGAGTTTAATTCAGAACTCCTATTACGACCGATGATTTTTAAAATAAATTACAGAGCGATGAGAGCCTTTTTAAAAAAACATTTTTATATACGATTGTCATTTCCGCTTTTTCTAAGCAGCCTTCTGCTGATATCAAGTTGTGAAAAAGTTAACCCGGTATTGGCCGATGTGGCTTCCCAGGAGCAGACAATTGTGCAGTATGTTCTGGATGAGAAAAACAGCGACAAGTACTCGCTTTTCGGCGAGATAATTATCCGGGCAGGCCTGAAAAACCTACTCTCGGTGCGTGGGCCTTATACCTTGTTTCTGCCCGATAATGACGCTGTGCGGTCCTATTTCGCCGAGCATGGAATAGGCTCTTCCCAGGAAATGAGTCAGGAATTGTCCAAGGAACTTGTTTACAATCATCTTGTTGATATTGCAATTGAAAGCGGTGATATAGGCCTGGGTGCTCTGGCTAAATTAAATGCTCTGGGAGATTATCTCTCAAGCGAATTCGTGGGCTCCGACATCTATATAAACAAAAACTCCCGGATAAACGACCGCGATGTGTTCGTGGCTAATGGCGTAATCCATGCAGTGGATAAAGTTGTCGAACCGGTTTATGATGACGTCTTAACCATACTTGAATCTAAACAGAATTATTCAATCTTTACCGAAGGCCTTAAAAGAACGGGGCTGCAGGATACTCTTAAGTTGATCGAGTTCAATTATGGCAAATTCAAAGCCAGAACCCGATATACAATCTACAGCGTGGCAGATGAGGTCTATCAAGCAGCAGGAATAAATTCAATTGATGAATTAATAGCCATGTATACCGATGAGCCCGACAAAATTTCCCAACACGACAATGGATTCTTCACATACATGGAATACCACTGTGTTACCGGTACATTCTTTTTAAATCACCTGCAGAAAAGGGCCTATCCTATTATCTCCAATGAAAATTTTATCTCTGTTTCCCTGGATAACGATTACGAATTGAATAAAACGGGAAGTGATTACACCTCCTTTAATCTTGCCGGATCTAATATCCCTGCAAAAAACGGTGTAATCCACTCAATAAACGACTTATTGCCTGCTTCTGTTCCCGTTCCCTGGAAAGTTACATTCGACATCACGGATTACATTGATTTCAGGGAATCGGACTTCTATAAAAAACGCGAGACCCTGGGCGCTTCCGGCTTTATTTTTCAGAAATTCACGGATGGGCAAAACACTTTTGAATATATAAAATGGACCGGCGATTACCTGCAATACTATTTCAATCCGGGCGATTGGAAAGCCCCGGACTACATTAACGGCGACTGCTTGAATATGGCAGGGTTTTGGACTATAGAAGTTACGGTTCCCCGAATAATGAAAGGAAAATACCTGATTAATGCTTTTACCCGGGTGGGACCCGATTGCCTTATTTATATCGATGGGGTTTTGCAGGAACACTTGTATAAAATGAGCGAAGGCGGTGATAATGTTATCGCCAGATATATTGGAACTGTAGATTGGACAGAATCAAGCACCCACACAATTAAGCTGTCGAGTATTAATAGTGGCTTGATCTTTTGGGACCGTCTGGAATTTACACCGGTTAATAATTAGCGAACACTATTTAATCCGTTTAAATAATAAAAATATGTTTTCAACTTCAGGATATTTTACAAGAATAATTTGTTTTGCACTTGTTTCCCTTTTTCTGAATATCAGTCAAGGGTTCTCGCAAGATAATACCCCCGTTGTGTTGAAAGGGCAAATTCTTGAATCGGGTACAGGCTTGCCTTTGAAACTGGTTATCGTTGCCGCTTCTGCAACAGGGGATATTACCGAAACCAACGATGAAGGAAGGTTCGAAATTGAGATTCCTGACCTGAACGGGCAATTGATGGTGAACCTGCCGGGTTACACCAAAAGAGGAATCCATCTCAACGGACAGAACGATCTTACGGTTTATCTGGTGAAGTCCACATTCGGATCTATCGACGATAATGTGGTTTTGCCGATGCATACAAAAGCTTCGCGTGATGTTGTTGATCCGGTTGCTTCCATTAAAAGCTCCGATATAAATAAAATGCCAGCAAATTCAACCGATGGACTTCTTCAGGGCAATGCCCCGGGATTGAATGTGGTCAGGCATTCGGGATTCCCGGGCCATAAAACCTGGTTAAGTATTGGCGGAGTGTCGTCAATTTATGCGAAAACACAACCTCTTCTGGTCATCGACGGGATGATTCATGAATACAATTATGCCGATCAAAGTGTAATTGACGGATTCTCTTTTAATCCCTTCGATGTTGTGGATGCTGAAGATATTGCGAACATAGCTGTGCTGAAGGGGAATTTGGCATCCTGGGGATCCAATGGTTCAAACGGACTTATTTATATAAACACGGAACAGAAGAG
>CAMAZH010000214.1 GCA_945863035.1 Chitinophaga pinensis
GCCAATGGGGTTATAATTATTTCCACCAAATCGGGGACCATAGGAACCGGGAAACCTGTTTTTGATTTCTTTTCGGAATATGGCATACAGAAATTAACCAAGAAAATCGACATGCTGAGCGGAAGGGAATTTGCCATTATCTCAAACGAGATCGCAGCGGGAAGCTACAACAATGTTGATGCCGTTCCGAATACCGATTGGCAGGACCTGGTGTTTCATACAGCCCCCATTCAGAATCATCAGCTGTCAGTTAGCGGGGGATCTGAAAACTCAAGATATTATGTCGGTATCGGGCTTTTCAAACAGGAGGGTATAATCGACAAATCGGGCTATGAAAGGCTTACTTTAAAGCTTAACAACTCATATAACCTTACCAAGTCTATTACCTTTGGTAACAACCTTACCATCGCTCCCTACAAACAGGAGAATGCTCCCGGAGTAACATATTCCGTTTACAGGGCTCAACCGGTTCTGGAACCCTATTACAACGACGGCAGTTATGCGGTTGTGTACAACGTGGGAAATCCACTTGCCGATCTGGATTATTCAAACAACTTTAATACCGGGGTAAGGGGAGTCGGAAATGTTTATTCTGAAATAAATATTCTCAAAGACCTTAAATTCAGATCCAGTATTGGTATCGACGCAGCTTATGGGAAAAACGAGAGTTTCACCCCTGCCTACACCATTTATAATCCCGACGGAACACCAAGCCAACAGCAAAATGTTCTGAACGACCTTAATAAAGGCAGAAACGAGAATCTCAACTGGCTTTGGGAAAACACGGTCTCTTATTACAAATCATTCGGTAAAAACAATATTGACTTTGTTGCTGGTTACACCATGCAGGAATCGTCGTCGGAGAACCTTAGTCTTACCGGAAACAACGTTATCCGCGACGGCAGCGATTTCTGGTACATCCTTCCTTCCTACATTTACGACGAAGGCAACAGCGTAAACACCTTGTCTGACATAAAAAACGAGGTGGATGCAAACCTGAATTACTCGATGATTTCCTATCTTTTCAGGGCAAACTACACCTACGACGGGAAATATATCCTTACTTCAACCTTCAGGCGCGACGGATCCTCCAAATTCAAAAAAGAAAACCGGTATGGCAATTTTCCATCCTTTGCAGCCGGTTGGAACATTGGCCGCGAAGCTTTTATGGACAACCTGGAAATCCTCAGCACCCTGAAATTACGCGGAAGTTGGGGAATGATCGGGAATGAAAAGATATCTTACTTCAGCCGTTATTCCATTGTTCAGTCGGACCTGAGCACAATATTTGGTTTGAATCCTGCTGCAAACCCTGCCGCCTCCTATGGGAAATCCGGCAACAACGAACTGCGTTGGGAAAACACAACCCAAACGGATATAGGTCTTGAAGTCGGACTCTTAAACAACAGACTTACCGGAGAATTCGACTATTACAATCGTGTTACCGACGACATTCTCATTGATCTGTCCACTCCCGGGTATCTGGGAAACGGGCAAGGACAGAAGATAACCTATAATGCCGCCAAGGTTTTGAATTACGGTTTCGAATTCAACATCAACTGGAGAGAAAAACGCGGCGATTTCAATTACAGTATCGGGGTATTGGGATCAACCATACACAATGAGGTGCTGGAAGTAGGCGGTAGCAGCGGAATCGACTCAGTGCTTTTGGGTGGCAGGCTCGGTAACGGAATCCCGGTTACCCAAAGCCGCGTTGGCCTGCCCATTGGTGCTTTCTTCGGGTATAAGACCGATGGCATCTTCCAGTCGACTGACGATCTTGCGGCATATCCTCATACATCCAGCGCCGGAGTTGGCGACCTGCGGTTTGTTGATGTTTACGAAGACGGAAAAATCAACGATCAGGACCGAACCTTTATTGGCTCTCCGATCCCGAAGTTTATTTTTGGTTTGAATCTCGCTATGGATTACAAGGGAATAGACTTCTCTATCGACATACAGGGGCAAACGGGTAATAAGATATTCAACGGGAAAGAAGCAGTACGTCCTGATCCGTACAATTTTGAAAAACATGTGTTTGACCGATGGACAGGTCCCAATACAAGCAATACAGAACCCAGACCTTCCTGGGGTGGTTACAACTACATTCCCTCCGACCGGTTCATTCAGGACGGATCATTTATACGCCTGAGGAATGTTACTTTGGGCTATACCCTGCCAATCTCTTTCACTGACAAGATTTTTGTTGAACGCCTTCGAGTTTATATCAAGGGCTCTAACCTCCTGACCCTTACCAAATATACAGGATACACCCCGGAAATTGGCAGTTACGGAATACTGGATAATGGTATCGACAATGGTATTTATCCTGTTACCTCTGTTTATTCATTTGGAATCAACCTGACATTTTAATTATGAAGACACTAAATAAATACATACTACCCGGACTTGCATCCCTCATTTTACTTGCCGGATGCGAAGATTTCCTCGATAAAAACCTTCAGGGAAGCCTAACTCAGGATTCGTTTCCAACTTCTGCAAGCGATGCGCTCCTGGCTACTAATGCGGTTTACTCTACTACCCGTAACTGGAATTTCAATTCCGGGGGATTTCCAATCATGGATGTTATGTCGGACGATGCGCATAAAGGCAGCAACCCCAACGATCAGCTACCTAATGTTGGCCCTTATGACAATTTCACCTTCACCACCACTGCCGACGGTCTTGACCGTTGGTGGGCTACCTTGTATGAAGGAATTAAAAGGGCCAATGTGGTTATTGAAAAAGTGGAAACAATCACCATGGATGCGGAACTTAAAACCCGCTATATTGCCGAGGCCCGTTTTCTGAGAGGTTTATTCTATTTCGACCTTGTGAGAGCCTGGGGAGATGTACCTCTTGCTATTTCCTCAACTCCCCCTTTAAAGCTCGCCAAATCGGACAAGTCCCTGATTTATGAGCTGATTGTTGGTGACTTTATCTTTGCCAAAGACAACCTCCCCCTGAAAAGCGAATATCCGGAAGAAGAGCTTGGCCGGGCAACTCAGGGAGCTGCAAAAGCTTACCTTGCAAAAGCTTACTTGTTTCAGGGAGATTTTATAAATGCCGAAAAGTACGCCCTCGAAGTAATAAGCTCAAAAGAGTACAGTCTTGAGCCCGACTTCGCAGACGCCAATAGCTTAATGGGTGAAAACAGTGTGGAGTCGGTTTTTGAAGTTGGAGCATTAAGTCTGGAAGGCAGCCCCGGCAATCAATTTGCCAATACTCAAGGGGTGCGGGGATCGCCCAACCGCGGCTGGGGTTTTAACCGTCCTAGTGTTGACCTGAGAGATTCCTTTGAACCCGGTGATCCCAGGAAAGAAGCAAGCATTATCTTCCTCGGCGAAACCCTTGACGGAGTTTTGATTTTAGGCGACGGCACAACTCCTGACGAAATAAAAGACGCATCGAACAACGTTATTGAGATAGAATGCTACAATCAGAAAGTCTGGATTCCCGGCGACAACACCATAACCCAATGGGGACACAACCGCAGGCTCATGAGATATGCTGACGTTTTGCTTATGGCAGCCGAAGCACTGAATGAAAATAACAATCCGGTTGACGCGCTGAAATATCTCGAGGAAGTAAGAGCAAGAGCGCGAGGTGGCAATGCAGCCATTCTTCCTGAAATTGCCGAAACCGGAAAAGATGCTCTTCGCGATATTATCCTGGAAGAAAGAAGGCATGAACTGGCACTCGAACAACATCGTTTCTGGGATCTGGTACGTACCGGAAAAGCTGCAGAAGTACTTGGTCCTCTCGGCTTTGTAAACGGCAAACACGATTTCTTCCCAATACCGCAGTCGGAAGTCGACATCTCACAGGGAAGCCTTGAACAAAATACCAATTGGCAATAATCAAATCTATAGTTTAACCTTTAATAATTTCAGTATGAATAAGAAAAACGTTTTTTTCAGTTTAGCACTTGCAGTGGCCGTTGTTGCCTTTACGGTGAGCAGCTGCGATAAGGAAGACGAACCTTCCCCATTGAAGCTGGTTAGTCTTGTGGCAGGAGATATCGACCTTAACGGTGCAACCTCACCCAACACAATTCCGGTTGAGCCTACCATTGTCGCCACGTTCAACACCGACATTGACGCTACAACAGCAACAACAGCTAACATTATCATG
>CAMAZH010000215.1 GCA_945863035.1 Chitinophaga pinensis
TTTTTTCATCAGCACTTCCCCTGAATCGGTAGTTACCCTCACAAAATAAAGGCCTTTAACATCAGGCATCTGAACCGAGAAGCCTTTTTTCATGGGAGCTTCCTGATGCAGGCATTTTCCGGTGAGGTCGAGGATTTCGATGGAGGAAATCAGCTTTTCGGTCTTAAAATATACCAGACTATTTGTGGGATTTGGCCATATCCGGACTAACCCGGATTCCAACTCGTTTATTGAATACGAAAAATCCAGAGTAACATATACAGTTGCTTCCGAGCAATAGGGAGGGATAATTTTATCGCAAATACGGTATACAATAGTGTCGTAAACTACTGGGTCTCCACTATTCAGTAATTCATATTTAATAGAATAATCGGGCTCGATGGTGGCTGTGCCTGATGCGGGACTTTTGACAATTGATATGTCAAAACCGGCGGGTAAAACATCGTTTCCGACAATATCAATTATATACGGATTATTGTGAGATCCCAGGAATATGTCGTTGTTGCAGATTACTGGTTTGTAGTTTGGATCAGTGAAGTTTGAGTGAAAAAGCCTGCTTGCATTTGAGATCGTATTTCCCTGCAGATCCTCAACTCCGGTCACAGTGAGTGTATAATCAATTTCCTGAAGTCCTGATACGAGAATCAACACTTTTGTGCCATCGTAAAGGTAGACGCCTAAAATATTTAAACCACTGGTAAATGAATAATTGGTAATGGTTTCGGCCGAAGTTTTCTCCACTTTCTCATTGAAGCTAACTTCAATCCAATCCTTATCATTTGCAACCAAATTGGTAATCATGGGAGGCTGATCATCGAAGCCTGACTTAATGTCGGAGATATCATTAACCAAAAGCTGATATGCTCCATTATATTGGCTAATAACACCTGTGACATCTACTGTTCCGGAAGGCAGGACTTTTCCGCTGATACGGGAGTTATATCTCGAATAAACAATCATTGAACTGGCTCCGTCGGTAAAAGTCAGATTTGCAGCGGCAGATAGTGGGATTACTTTATCCCCGTCAAGAAAAGTAACATTCTTGAAGGTCACAAGCATGTTCTCAAAGCTTTCATTAATCTGGTTTATAGTGAGAATAGTTGGGGTGACTTTTTCCTTTTGTCCATAATTATAGAAATAGGAAACATTATCGATTTCAGTAAGAGTGCTATATTCTGCGACCTTTCCGGTAACAACAATTGAATCGCCGAGTCTTCCCCTTCTTATATCGAACACGCACATTCCTGAAAGCGGTTCACCAGCTGACTGTATGTAATAGGTATTATCGAGATTTGCTGTTACAATACCGGTAACTGTTACTGTGCTTCCTACAAGGCTTGAAGCAGTTCCCGTTCCCTGAACAGATGGGATTGGAGTGATTGTTTTTGAATCAGGTATAAGGTAATTCCCGGTAATTTCCGCAGAATTGATGCCGTCTGATGCGACGATTTTATAATATACATAGTTGTTTGACGTGAAATGAGAGAGATCGAGATTGCCGTTCCACAGACCTGTAGTCTCCGACATTGCTGAGGAGTAACTTTCAGAGTTGTATGTATTGCCATAATATAGAGTTGCAGAGCTAACGACTCCTGTATTTGAACTTATTTCTGCTGATATGGTTGCAATTTCAGTGCTTACAGGGAATTTTGGCATCATATTCAATGAGCTGAATTTTACAATAGCAGCAGAGGGACTACCCCAGATCATATCAGCGTACTCAGGGTGATCGATAAAGGGATTTCTATTTTGCTGAGCATCGTAAACGCGCTCGTTTCTTCTTCTTTCAAGATCGGTAGGAGGAAAGTCATTGTTCCATTGAAGAAGGGTTGAAAGTTTTCCGAATTTCGGGTTTGGGTAATTACTAACCTGGTCAATCATTTCCAGATCAAGCTCATTATCTGTTCCTTCATATCTAACAGCCATATAAAAAAGGGTGCGGGCCACTTCACCTTTAGCTGCATCCTGAGGCTCGAACTGTGTGCTTGTATAATATGCATTTGCCTCAGCAATCAGCGTTCCTGTTGCGGAGCACTCATCGAAATCATAGTTTGATCGGGTGATATTTACACTTGCATCGGTTGGATGCAGATTAAAAGCATCCCCATCCATAGGTCTTATGTCGACAAAATTCCCATGTGATTTTGCCCAAACGTGCTCGCGATTGATATCATTGGCTCCGGTTCCCCAAGTCGTATTTGATTGGGAGCGCTTCGTGTAAAAAAGAATTAAATTGTTCAGGTTGGAAGGATCTGAATCAGCATAGTTCAGTATGTATTTTGCATCACTGTAACTAAAATCGACATGGCCCTTAATAATTTCATGA
The DNA here is from genome assembly GCA_945863035.1 of Chitinophaga pinensis. Classification (GTDB taxonomy): domain Bacteria; phylum Bacteroidota; class Bacteroidia; order Bacteroidales; genus JACJXF01. Next base: position 2,327 of record CAMAZH010000215.1, read on the forward strand.
AGTGCGGATTTTAATTCGATGCCTGTCTTACCCTCTGTGCCGTTATAATACCCAGCCTTCTGAGCACTCAAGTTATAGAATCCGGCAAGTAAAAACAGCAAAATAAATTCAGTTTTCTTTATCATTTTGATTCTTTTAGCAACAACACAAACTCACTAGCACTCATTTTTTACACCAAGCGCTTTGCACTCACTTCCTCTCATTATACTCACTAAGCGAAGCGCGCTCACTTCCAAACATCCCCTAAAACTGATACTGCACCGACAACACAAATCGTCTTCCCATCCCATAAAATGCAGACGCTGAACGAGCGTTAAATTCAGCTATAGCTGTACCATTAAATGTGTCGTTATTCTGGGCGGTTGCAATATAAGTAGTATTTAGTGCATTCATCAGATTTAATCTGAGTTGAATCGCATCCTGTTTAACCTTAAACCGGTATCCGGCGCTAAAATCAACTAATATATAAGATGGAACCTCCCAGGAGTCTTTTGCATTTCCATGTTTACCAGTTGCTTCATCAAACCATTCATAGGATGCGGCAGACCCGTTTAGCGAAATCGGGTCAAACTCAGAGTAGTATCTGCCAAAGTAGGTTGCTGAGGGTTTGAAATACAATCCTTTTAGGGGTTCCCATCTAATTTCGCCGGCAAACTGGGTTTGAGCCGAGTTACCAACATGAACTCCTATGGCATCAAAAAACTCCGCTTTCACAAAATTGTTCATGTCATCATATATGCGAACCGTGTCGGATGAATTCCATCTCCAGTCTCCTAAGGACATTAGTCCCTGCAGTTCCAGCTTTCGGCTGATCTTATAGATAAAATCCAGTTCGATCCCCTTGTGAAGAGCATCCATACCATTAATATTATAGGAGAGTTCAACAAGGTTGCCCGGGGTAATTTCAAAAGTTCCCTTTTTTCCGGAATCCACAGGTTTGTTTTCCCATATTGTGTAATAGGTATTGAGGTTTGCAGAGAAAGAGGGAGTCGAATAGCTGCCACCCAATTCAATTGCCTTAACGAGTTCATTTTTGATCTCTCTGAAAAGCCCATTGTCAAAATCATAAACATTGTTAAACCGTGGTGCTTTGCTCAAATAACCCAGATTAAAGAATCCATTAATTCGTTCAGTAAAGTTATAGTTTACCCCGCCTTTTGCAGTAATTCCCGGGAAACTGTTCCAATCAGTCTCACCTGTTTTAATAGTTTTCTTTATCCCATAAAAATAATCAATCTGCTTATAGCTGCTGATTGCTGAGGTTAGGTTGATGAAGGATGAGATTTTATTCTGGGTGTATTCGGTTTGGAAGAATACCCCTCCCCAACGCACAAGCCCTTCTGTATGGAAATTTGTAATTCCGCCTTCTTTGAGCATGAAATCTTTTAATGGGTTGGGTTGGCTGTAGTCAACCCCAGCATCATTAATGTAATCAAAAGAAGGAGCATAGTAATCCCCACCCAATAAGTCGTAAACCTTTTCATAGTGAGTGCCTTTATAGGATCTTAAATCCACTCCCCCGGCAAACTTGAAATTCGAGTTTAGTTTATAATTCAGTGTTGAAATAAGGCCGTACCACATATGCTGATTAACCAATTCCCTCATATAATTGGATGAAGGGCGAAGATTGTCGTCGAACAAACTGTTTGGCAATGCGG
>CAMAZH010000216.1 GCA_945863035.1 Chitinophaga pinensis
GGAGGTTGTGACAAATCAACCGGATATTTTATCGAGCCAACAGTGATCCTTACTACCAATCCCCATTATATAACCATGGAGGAGGAACTTTTCGGGCCCGTTCTTACCTTGTACGTGTATGAGGATGAGGATTTTGAAGAGACCCTTGAGCTTCTCGACAACACATCCATCTATGCCTTGACGGGTGCGATATTTTCAAAAGACCGTTATGCCATAGACCTTGCCACCAGAAAGCTCCAGAATGCTGCGGGTAATTTCTATATCAACGACAAACCAACCGGTGCCGTAGTGGGTCAGCAGCCTTTCGGAGGCGCAAGGGGTTCGGGAACTAACGACAAGGCAGGCTCGGTGATCAATCTGCTTCGCTGGGTGCAGCCTCGAACAATTAAGGAGAATTTCCGCCCGCCAACCGAGTATAAATATATGTTTATGCAGGAAGAGTAATTGATTCCTTCCCTGTTGATAAATTTTTTTCTCTCGAAGGTTTCATGCTTCAATTTTGAATAATTTTGAAGCATGAACACCATCCTTACTTTTCTGAAAAATGCCTGGGCAAGAATAAAACCTTACTTCAGAAACAAATACATTCTGACCATAAGTCTTGTATTGTTCTGGCTCACTTTTTTGGACCGGAACAATTTTATCGAGCGTTTCAGAATGATCCGCGAGGTTTATCAGCTTGAAAACGATTGCGAATATTACAAGGAAAGGATAGTGAACGATTCGGCCAGACTTGTGGAACTGCACAGCAGTCCTGAAATGCTCGAGAAATATGCCCGCGAGCAATACCTCATGAAAAGGGATAACGAGGATATTTTCGTTATTGTTGAACGCTGATTCCCTTGTCTTTTCGGCGAAATTCCAGAAGCATATCCATTTCGCTCATCTCTTTCGAACCTGCCATACCGGTGGTTTCCATGATGGCTTTTGCACACAGGGCTACCGGGAGGTCGGGAAAGGTGTTTCGGGCATGCTTTGCGAATTTCAGAATCCGGAACATGTTGAAGTAGCGGTGGACCCGCTTCACAAATGTATCCTGACTCCCTGAATTCCGGTAAATTTCGAGAATCTCTTCCTCAAAGTCCAACTCAGTCAGGTATTCTTGCAAGCAGGGGTGCAATCCCTTTAGATCTGTATTTCCAGAGTTCTTTATCTGCTCATACATTTTGGGTGCCAGGGCAAAAAAACCTGCGAGAATACTGTAAGTCTCCGGATTGTACGATTTCAAGGAATCACGGCTCTTCAAAAGCTGATCGATTGCTTTTCCTGTACCAAAAGGAACGCGCAGGGATGGCCTGGGCGATGGCACAACCCTGGTGCTTAACAAATCGGTAAAATTGCCCAGGTCGAAAAACTTCTGCAGAAAATAGAAATCCTCACCGGCTTTTCGGGTATTCATACCTCCCTGCCGGCAATAACTGTTGGCTCTTACAGCAAAGGCCGATCCCACGGTATAAAAAGCATTGGGAAACCCGCTATGCCTTATGGCATGAAGATAACAGCGCATGTGTAGCTCATACTGGACAATTGCCCTATAAACCTCAGGGCTGTAAGCATCGCCCTTCATGGGGTGTTCGAAATAAATGGAGCATCCGTCTGCATAAGGATTCAGAAGAAAATGGTTTTCAATGGCTTCAAGGTAATTGGTCTCGCACCGGGTGTCGGCGTCAAAGGAAATCAGTATCCCGTTATGCTGTCCCGCCCTGAGAAACCTTCTCACAGCCTCGTCCAAACCCGTTTTCCGGGCATAGCCTACACCAGCTTTTTTTCGGGGGATAAATCCCGCGTCAATCACATGGAATTGTTTCTTTTCAGAGGAGTGCTGTCTGGCCCATTCCCTTGCCGAGATGAGCGTTTCGCGGCTTAAACGGATGTTTTCCCCGCTCTCATCCTCCGGCCAGTTGATTACCACGATTATCTCAACCGGCATGGTGGGCAGCGATGCATCAAAAAGAGAAACCAGACTTTCTTCAAGTCTGGTTTCAAGATAGGAGGGAATAACAACTATATATTTTAATTCCTTTTCAGGTTCTGACACGATCAGAGAATCACCCGGTGCATGTTTGGTCAGGTAGGTCCGGATAGCTTCCAAGGGGATTTATTTTTTCTTCTCGGCTTTTTCAGCCAGATACTTTTCATTAATGCCGGTAAGAATATCACTTGTGATATCATATGCCCCATCCATATATAAGAGGTTGCCTCCAAAAGCATAACTGAAAACAAATTTGATGTTCTTACCCTGGTTGTACTCTTTAAGATACTCCATGATATAGTCAATAACCTTGCGGTTGCTTACAATGCCTTCTTCCTGAAGCTGCTGCGTGTAAGTGGCGTTAAGGTTTTCGAGCTGCATCTGATCGTTGGAGAGTTGCTGGTTAAGCTGTTCGGCCTCTGCGCGGGTCACAAGTCCCTTACTTACTTTATTCTGAAGATCGGCAACGTTTTTCTCAAACGCCTTGTATTTTATTCCGAAGGATCCTTCAAGTTCTTTTTGTTTGCCCGAAAGACCAGCCTGAAGATCTTTATACATCTCCATCTGAACAAGCATGGTATCGATGTTGATATAAGCAATTGCGGCATCGGTAACGGCGGGTGAGGTTTCACTGCCTTCGCCAACTTCTTTGGCGGAGGTTTTGCCGCCTTGCGTGAAATGCAAAACGTATAATACGCCAACCGCAAGTATTAATACAATAGTGAGGATCGTGTTTATTTTCTTCATTTTGATGATGGTTTGGAAATAAATTTGTGCAAAGATAGTTTTTGGGATTTAAGATCACAATAAAAAGCAAGAAAAGTAAGGCTTGACGAGAAATGCGCTTTCGACGACACCAAGACAAGGATAAACTGTTGGTTATTAAAACTCGGGACAGGGAATCATGTGCCGTTTCTTCTTGCTCCTGGAAGTCTTGAATTCGTAAATCAGTGCGATCTCATGCGCACCTCCTGTGCTGGATAAAAGTCGTGAAATTGTGAAGTCGTACGAATAACCGATACTGAAATTCTCGATTTTATATCCGGTAAGAAAAGCAACGGCGTCTCCAACCTTCTCCTTGTTGATAACCGGGATTCCTCTGTACCAAACTCCCAACATCAGTGGTGATTTAAACCAGTATAATCCCAGATCGAGCTGGGATATCTGATCCTGTGTCTTGAAAAGAAAAGCAAGCGAAAGGGATTCGTCGATTGGATTCAGCAGCCTTCCTTTGCGGATCACCTGTGTTCCCCCGAAAATGGATACTTTTAGCGGTACAGTGAAGTCGTTGCCGTACAAGGAGTTTTTTGGCTTCAGCATATGATCTACTGCGAAACCAAACCAGTGCTTGTCGGAGTAAACAAGGGCCGACGACGAAAAATCCACATCGCCTTTTGTCTCCAGTCCGGGACGCTGCTCCGTGGTTGAGGTGGTTCCCCCAACAGAAATCTGATCGTTCCAGAGCAACTTGTCGAAATCCAAACCCGTTTGGGTGTAAAGAAAATGAACCCCCGGCCGCACATGCCACCAGTTGTTAATCTTGATGTCGTAGGAATATTGTACTCCGAAATTTGTCGTGCTGAGATTTCCGGATCCGGCAAGGTCCCTTAGGATCAAAACCCCGACTCCCGAATTGAAATTTGAAAAGAAATGATCATACGAGAAAGCGTAACTAACAAAGGTGCCGGGTAAACTTGGCCATTGATTTCGATAAACGAGCGACACGCGATCCTGCTGAACCGCTCCGGCAAACGAGGGTGCAAGATAAAGCTTATTGGCGTAGAACTGAGTGAATTGCGGATCCTGCCCTGATAAATAGTATGATGATTGAACAAGTATAATTAGTATGAATATAGATTTCTTCACAGTTCCTTTGTTAGGGTCTTATAGTGTCCAATTAATCAGGCCATTAAAGAAGCCTGAAATTAGTCTGTTTATAGCTTGACTTCAAATAAAGTTATTAACAGACAGATTGGATAAAAGTTGCATAAAATTAAACGGAA
>CAMAZH010000217.1 GCA_945863035.1 Chitinophaga pinensis
TTCCATCCTCTTCAACCAAACCATATCCTGCAACAACTCCGTCTTTAATAAGGTATTTGTTGAAATCAGCCTTGATCTTCGTGCATATTTCATTTAATTCAACTGCCTTTCCCTGGTTTCCAAGCATCTCATAAATCCCCTGATATTGACTGAATGCCTGATAGTTCATTTCAACAGTCCAGCTTGAAATCATTCGCTGTGCGAGTTCCTTGCTAACAGGTTGCAGGGAATCGTTCCAGTCGCCATGACCGTAAGGGACTAAAGATGTGCCCTGCACAAACGAATCCACAATCATCTTAATTAGCCTGCCGATGTGCTCGCTTAATGGTGTTTTCTCCACACTGCCGGCATTTTCCTCCTGGTAATAGGGAAGAACCTCTTCAAGTATTTTAAGATCCCCTGTAACTTTTATATAATTGCTAAGGGCAATAATACACCAGTAAAATACATCCCCATGGGAGTGGTCGGCTCTGATGTTTTTGTAACTGTCGAACATAAACCATTGAGGCCAACCTCCGTCGCGGTTCTGGTTTGAAAACAGGGTGCATAGAATTTGCCTGGCATCATTATGTTTCCCCATTGTTAGGAGGAGGTCAAGAGGGCCCTGAGACACATCCCTCGTGCCCCATGCAGCTCCGCTGAACTGCTCAAGTCCATAGGGCGTTAGATAGTGAGTAAGGGCATTCATGCTGTACCATGGGATTATTTCCTGTATGGCTGCAGCGTCCTCCTGACTCTTATCCATTTTTAGGTTTAAGGACAGGTCATTGTATATGGACTGGGCATCCTGAATGTCGGAGAGCCATGCGGCATCAGCGTTGATGATTTTGGGTGCCAAAGAAACAGTGCTGACTTCAGCTATAAGACTCATGCAGAATTCAGATACATCTTCCACGTCAATTACAAAAATTGAACTATCCAACAATACCTTTTCCTGATAAAGCATTTCAGCGCCACCCGACCAATACAGGGAGCTTTCGCTATTTACGAGTATTCTGAATTGGGCCTTGGGGAACATCCTGGCAATCATGCTTTCTGCCCTTGGCTTAGCGATGTATTCGGAGTTTTTGGTGTTGGGTTTTATTTGCCAACCTATCGATTCGTCAAAATGATGGCTAATCCTTAATCGTACGTTTTTTCCGCGTAAAACTTTGAAATCCAGGTTAACCCGGGGTGACTTTTTGGATGTCCAGGTGCGTACCTGAAGGCAGTAATCGCCGCGCTTGTAAATCCAGCGGCAATGATTCAATCCCATTTCAAAGGCAGAAGGTACGCCCAGCAGAAAGGTCTGGCCATTCATTTCAACAAAGATGCGCTGTCCGGCTTCGGTTGAAAGATTAAACTGACTGGCGCAAACCGAAAGGAATGTGTTGAAATTGGTATTGCCTTGGGTGAGATGGGAATTGAAAACTCCAAAAGCGAAGGCTGTGGTAGACACAATGTTTTCATTGGGTGAAAATCCCGCTTGCGCCTGCATTATGTGACCATGGGGCCGGTCAACCGCTATCTCTTTGGTGCGAAGAACTACATGATTGTTTTGCCCGCAGAAAAATGAGAGCAGCTTGCCGTTTTTCGTTTCGGGGAAGCGTCTTTCGCTGCCAAAAAACTCCTCCAGCTCTTGATCCTTCAAATCTTCAGCGGGCATGAATTCAGATGTATTGAATAGGTTCCTTTCGGGAATAGTAAAATCGTTTTTGGCTTTATTAATGGGGATTTCATCAAATTCAGACATAAGTCCTGCGAGAAGCATGAGATCAGCTTCGGATGTTGCCAAAGGGTGATTTGGGATGTAGACTGCCGCGAAAGCAGTTTTATGAAATCCCCCGGAATAGACCACAGCGGGCTTCTCCTGGATTACCAACACTGAAGACTCCCCGGCATATTCTCCCCCGGAATGACTGGAGAGGAGGCCTTCGGGTATACCTGTTTCCCTGAAGGTTTTGCCGTAAAACTGCATCCCATCAACACTTGCCGATGATGCTACGTTTTTGCAGGCTATCATGAGCCAGGGATTGCCAATCGATTCGGTCATGTTCTGCCGACAACAAACAACTGAGCCATGCTTCTTGTCTTCAAGAATTCGTCTTTCGAGATACTGACTTACGTAATATTCATTATTCAGGCCAGAACTGAAGGGTTTTAACCCTGCATCCTGAACGTAAAACAGATCGATTTCAACCTGTTCCTGCGATAGGTTTTTAATTTCGATACTCCACTGCCAGCTCAGGCTTTTTTTCGAGAGTTGAAGAATGCAGTGGTATTCAAGTCCCAACCAGTTTCCTTTTATAACATATTCATTCTCGCTAATGCGGAAACTGCTTGGGCTCTCAGGTCCAAGAAGAGCAGTGTATTCAAATGGCACAGCCCTTTTCCTCAGATACAGGTTGTTGCCTGATTTCGAAAATGGAGTAGCGACCTGCATCCCTATCAGGATTGGCTCAACACTAATACTTTTGACGGATCCGTTAGCAAGAAAATCAAATGTCAGACCGGAGGTGTTTTTAAGATTCATTTCTTTCGTTAATTAGTGTATTGTAAGCCTGATATACGAGTTAATCTTGTAATGTTAGCCTTATTGAAAACTCCCTTTTGTTCAGGTGCTTGTAACTAATTGCAACACGTTTGCCGTCGCTCAAAATTTTCAAGGCTTCGTTGTCTGTAGCTGCTGATTTGATTTTCCCGACATTCTCGCCTTCAAACACAATCTCACCATACAGATCGCGGTCGCCATAGAGAACAATTTCGAGCTTGCCCTCTTTTTCGGTAACGCCAAGGATATCCGAAGTGCTGTGAAGAATTGAGATCCCGGAGGACACCTCCAAACAAACAGGGCTCAGTATCGCATAAAGAGAGGGCATTAGCATTTCAGCTGTGGTATAGGGCAAGTTCACGGCTTCACCGGTTTGGGGATGTGAATAACGTATGGAACAGGTATGTTCTTCATTGTAGTAATTCCCCACAAAAAGAACTGCCGAATTGCTGTCGGTAAACCGCTCACGCACAGCAATGCTTTCACTGCCGGCCGTTGCCTGTCGAAGTTTTGCACCCGATGTCTGGAGCAAGGCTTCGTAAACCGGTTTTTGTCCTTCGGTGTCAAAGCCGATCCAGGTTCCCAGATGAATAAGGGTCCCTTTTCCAAGCGGTTTCTTGAAGCCGCAGATAGACCCATTGATATTCCATGCAATTGCTTCGGCTCCCGTGAGTGATTCTTGAGTAAAGGTTGACTGCGGATTAGCACATTTTATATCCTTCAGATCGAACACATCGATAAGGGGCGAGTCGATTAGATCCTTTCCGGTGGGCGAAACACCCAGGGCGTCGCGAAGTATGTTGCATGGCTTTTGCGACATTTCCCGGTCGGGGAGAAAGGGGAAAATTACCATGTTGCCGCCGGATTTTGTATAATCAACAATTGTTTGCTGATCGTTAGCGTTTACCTCATCGGTGCAGAACGACCATACTTGCTTGTATTTTTGAAGATCGGAAGCTGAGACTTTGCTTAAATCCGCCATGTTGTAATCGATGTTAAGCACCTGAAGCACTTTCAGCAAGCCATCGAAGTATGCCGGCCTGCGAATGGTAGAGGAGTTGAAAGTCAGTTCGCATGCCGCGTCAACCGGTCTTTCCAGTTCGGTGGCATAATAATGAGGGTAAAATAATACACAAACATCAGCTCTCCTTTTTGCTTCCACAATCAAACGTTCGGAAGTTTTCATAATCTGGTTCATCCGTTTTACAAGGGGGAAGGCAGAGGTGCGCCCGCCCTCAGCGGTTAGCGGGTTGAACCAGTAAAATGTCTCGCCGGAATAGCCTTTGCGCGCGGGGTTGCGACCTTGTGAGAACATATAGTAGTTCCATCCTGTAAGTCCGTTTGCAATGCTGGCTTTATAGAAAAGCTCCATTTCCCGGGGATTGGTAACTACATGGTACTCCCT
>CAMAZH010000218.1 GCA_945863035.1 Chitinophaga pinensis
GGCAGCGAAGCTGCCAACCAACCCCAACCAACTCCTGCCAAGACACATAATTGACTGTCATTCAGAACGAAGTGAAGTGAAGAACCGAGTACGCTAGCGTACGAGCTCACCGAAGGTAATCTGTTCATCATTAATATTTTTTGCCGGAAAACAATGATTAGGTAATATGATAATTATCCGAAGATTTGTCAAAATAGCTTGATATATTACCGGATTGCAATAAAAATGCCAAACTAACAAGTCCTTAGCAACCGCCATCTTTACTGTTTATCTGTTTGATTTATTGCGCAATACGAAACTATGACATTTCGTCATATCTAGATAATTGATTATGTTGCGGGTAAAAAGCCATATCTTTTCACTGTGGCTTTTTGTTTTGATTTGGTATTAATTTTGAAATTACAATTTCACGTAATATATTTGTAAATGATACCAAAAGGTATAATACCAAATGGTATTATACCAAATGGTCTATTACTAATGTTTCTTCAATGAACATATCTCCATTTCAGTACGGGAAAATCGTTACAGGTCAGTCATTTGTAAACCGCAAGCGGGAGAAAGAATTACTGATTCACCATTTCCAAAGCGGTCAGAACACTATTCTAATTTCACCAAGACGGTGGGGCAAGACTTCCTTGGTTAGGGAATCAGCTCGATTAACTGAGAATAAGAATATTAAATTTGTGTTCATAGATCTTTTCTCGATTAGGGATGAGCAGGAATTTCTTACGATCTATGCCCGGGAAGTAATGAAGGCAGCAATGAGCAAGCGGGAAGAAATTCTGAAAGATGCCAGGGAATGGTTTAAGCAATTGCTTCCAGTTATGTCGTTCGGGATAGATCCTTTAAGTGAAATATCTATTAAATTTAATTGGGAGGAGGCCCAAAAGCATCGAAGTGAGATTATCAATTTACCTGAAATTATAGCAAAAAAGAGAGGTTTGCAAATTGTAATATGTCTGGATGAGTTTCAAAATATCTCACGTTTTCAGGATAACCTTTCAATTGAAAAAGAACTTAGAGCCTGCTGGCAACACCATCAGAATGCAAGTTACTGCTTGTTTGGAAGCAAACGACACATGATGTTTGAACTTTTTAACCAGTCGGAACGACCATTTTACCGCTTTGGAGACATGATTCTTCTTGAGAAGATTGAAACATCAGAATGGATACCGTTTATATCAGAATCGTTTAAAAATTCGGGAAAAGCGATAAGTTTGGAGCTTTCAGAAATCATGGCAAACCAAATGAGAAATCATCCTTATTATATCCAAATGTTTTGCGATTACGTATGGTCATTGACAGAAAAGTCTTCTTCAAATGAGACCCTTATACGCGCTTTGGAAGATATGATTGATCATAGCTCATTTTTATTCCAGGAAGATATCGAAAGCCTCAGTGCAACGCAATTAAACATGTTAAAGGCTATTTCGGCCGGAGAAACTCAATTAACTTCTAAGGCTGTAATGGACAGATTCAAGTTAGGCACACCGCGCAATGTTCTGAAAAATAAGGAAATACTCCGATCGAAAGATATAATTGATACACAAGGAAACCAATTATCCTTTCTTGATCCCTTGTTTGAACTTTGGTTAAAAAAGCTACTCAAAATTTAAAACCTTAAAGTTCTTGATTATAAAACGTAATGCTATAGATTAGATTTAAAACCAAAATAAATTTGCAAAATAGAAGATTTTACCGAAATTAGTGCGGATGTTACACATCGGGTTAACCCAAAAACACCCTTAATTATTTCCTTTCGGAATACTCAATGATTAATGAAAAATATTCATTATCATGTAATTGTTTTTTAATTTTTTAGCATCATGAGTACACCGAATCCACAAATCGATCTGGCCAACGACTTTGTACAGTTCACCGAAAAAAACATTTTTCTTACCGGGAAAGCCGGAACTGGAAAGACCACCTTTCTTCATAATCTTCGAAAAAAAACCTCAAAGCGGATGGTTGTTGTGGCTCCCACGGGAGTGGCTGCGATAAACGCCGGCGGGATGACGATCCACTCGTTTTTCCAGATGCCATTTGGGCCGATTGTTCCTGAGGGGAGTCTCGACTCGCGGGTAATCCGCGAAAACGGCTCAAAGTTTCAGCGGAAATTCAGCCGCGAGAAAATCAACATTATCCGCAGTCTCGATTTGTTGGTTATTGATGAGATCAGCATGGTTCGGGCCGATCTGCTTGACGGAATTGATGATGTTTTGCGGCAATACCGTAACCGCAACAAGCCGTTTGGCGGTGTGCAGCTGCTGATGATCGGCGATTTGCAGCAACTCGCGCCAGTTGTGAAAGACGATGAATGGGGAATCCTGAAGAAATACTACGATACGGCTTTCTTTTTCAGTAGCAGGGCACTCAGGAAGACCGACTATATAAGCATCGTGTTGGGTCATGTTTACCGGCAGAGCGACCAGAAATTTATCGACGTATTGAACAAGGTCAGGCACAATCAGACCGACGAGGAAACACTTGGAATCCTCAACAAGCGCTATATTCCAGGATTTATTGGAAAGGACGACGAGGGATACATCATCCTGACCACACATAATGCGCAGGCACAGGAAATCAACCATTCGAAGCTCAATAAGCTTCCGGGGAAACGTTTTATACTTGCAGGGAACACAACCGGCGATTTTCCCGAATATGCCTATCCTACCGATCTTCAGTTAGAACTCAAGGAAGGCGCACAGGTAATGTTTGTGAAGAACGACACTGCCCTTGAGCGGCAGTTTTACAATGGGAAGATTGGAATAATTGACGAAATTGACGAAGATTTCATCCATGTCAGGTGCGACAACAGTGAGAGTTTGATACGGGTTGAAAAAGCGGAATGGCAAAATGTGAAATACAGCCTGAATGAGGAAACCAAAGAGATTTCAGAAACCGTTTCAGGCACCTTCATTCAATTCCCCCTAAAGCTTGCATGGGCCATTACGATCCACAAAAGCCAGGGCCTCACCTTCGAGAAGGCGATAATCGATGCCCGGGCCGCATTTGCTCACGGACAGGTCTATGTGGCTCTTAGCCGATGCAAAACCCTGGAAGGGATGGTTCTGAATTCCCCGCTCACCCCAAAGTGCTTCATTAACAGCTCGCAGATCTCCGAATTCACAAGCAATGTGGAAGAGCATCAACCCACACGCGAGAGCCTGGCAGCATCGAAAAAAGCGTATGAAGAGAGTCTGATTTTTGATCTTTTCAGCTTTCATTCCATTGAATACCACCTCACGCAATGCCTGAAGCTTGCAGTATCGAACGCTCCATCGCTGGAAGGGAACCTGGCAGAGACTTTTCAGTTGATGCAGACCGACATGAGCAAAGATATCCACAGAGTTCTCTCAAGCTTCAAGGTTCAGCTGTCAGAGCTAATTGCCAAAGAGGATCAGATCACACTTCAGGAGCGCATCAAAAAGGCATCCGTTTACTTCTTTGAGAAGAATCATGAGATTTTGTATATGCGCCTTCAAAAGTTGTGGGTTGCGACCGATAACAAAACCGTAAAAAAGACAATCGACCAGGCCATCGAAAAGCTTCTGAAAGAAGTTATGCTCAAAGCAGTTTGTCTTGAAACCACAAAAAACGGGTTCGAGATACGCTCCTTTCTGGCTGCCCGTGCAAAAGCTTCGATTGAAGAGTCCCAGGGGAAGAAAAAGCAAAGTCCCAAAGAAAGCAGTGCCCCTGAAACCGTGAGCAGGCCAGAACTTTATAATGCCCTTGTAAGCTGGAGAAATGCGAAAGCCGCGGAAACGGACCAATCCCACTACATGATCATCCATTTAAAAACCATGGTAGCCATAAGCAGTCAGCTGCCACAGAGCCTGCGGGAGCTGAAGAAAGTAAAAGGAATGGGCGACCGCAAGGTAAAGGCTTTTGGCCAGGAGATACTTGAAATAGTCCT
>CAMAZH010000219.1 GCA_945863035.1 Chitinophaga pinensis
AAGTCAAGATTTTCAGCGAGGGAGTAGTCCATCGTTGGTCCGGCGAAGTAACCCTCAAGGTCAGGAAACCACATAGCCGATGCCGACAAGCTCATCAAAGGACTTGCTGCCCAGGTGAATTGTCCAAAAGCAGAAAACCTAGAAAAAGCCAGATCTTTGGATGAAAGGCTTCCGGAATAAAAACTGTTGAAATCATTAAGGGAAAGGGGATTATTCGAATACATTATTTGAACCTGAGCCATGGAGTTGTCCTTGAAAATCCGGTCAACACCAGTGGTTATCAGAACTGTGCCCTCATCTCCCGGGAAATCCCGGTAATCGTCGAACCAGGTTGCCTCTCCCCTGAAAGACATGCTGCCAATGGCCCCTGACCAACCGGTTCCCAGAACAACATCTTTCCCTTTAACAACCCCTGCAAGAAGCTGCAAATCGTAACCCCACTTGTTGAACCGGTAAAGCCCGGCCACAGTGGGCTTGTTATCGCTGTCGACTTTTACGGCCAATTCCATCACAGAGGAGGAGGAAGTGAAATACTGCATCCTTATTGCATCGCTTCCGGGTTTCTCCACATAATCGAAATCGAAAAACGAATAGGCATTGAAGATATCGTTCGGATTCCACACAAAAGCCTGGCCCCAGTTGATTCGCTGCCTTCCGGCGGTCACCTGGAAATTGCCCGTATGAAGGTCAATCCAGAGCCTGTCGATGCTTGTGTTGACAAGGATGGATTGTTCTTCAATTACATTCCACGACATATCAACAAAACCTTCATCTGCTCCGATCAGGTCGGAATAGTATTTTCCAAGCCTCACCATATCGCCTGTGAAAAGCCGGTTTCTTGCCTCAAGTGAGAATGTGATACTGTTGCCTGCATAGCCCTTTAGGTTCAACCGGTTGTGAAGAAGATTTTCGATCTGGAACGGCCCGGAGAGGGAGTCGAACATTGCACTTTGCATAGATGTAAGATATCCATTGAGGGAGATGGGCTTGTTTTCCTGCGGGTAGGCTGCATGAGCACAGAATAAAACAGTAATTATGATGGCTGAGTATTTTTTCATGCGATAGGGAATATTAGGAGGGTCGTATCCTGATGTCGTCAGAAACTACCTTCCCGTCCTCGAGCGTGACAACCCTATGCGCCATCTTTACCACGCGGGGATCATGGGTCGAGAAAATAAATGTGATTTTCTCTTCATGGTTGAGTTTCTCCATGATCTCCAGCAAAGTGGTCGCTGCTTTCGAGTCGAGGTTGGCGGTAGGTTCGTCGGCAAGCACGAACTTTGGCTTTGAGGCAAGAGCCCTGGCTACAGCTACCCTTTGCTGTTGTCCTCCCGAAAGTTTTGAAGGTCGGCTGTTTATTCTGTCACCCAGTCCCACCGCTTTCAGCAATTCAAGAGTCCGCTCATTCCGCTCTTTCTCGGGCCACTTTTGAAGGCTCATAATAAACTCAACATTTTCTTTTGCTGTCAATACAGGAATCAGATTGTACGATTGAAAAACGAATCCAATATTATTTAGCCTGAAATCAATAAGTTCTGATGACTTGAGTTTCGAAAGGTTTGTGCCATTGATAATGATCTCGCCTGAGGAGGGCATGTCGAGGCCGCCGATAAGATTCAGAAGGGTTGTTTTGCCCGAACCCGAAGGACCTACTATAGCAGCAAATTCAGCTTCAGCAAAGTCAAGTGTCACATCATTCACCGCGTGAACCTTTACCTCGGTCGAATTATATACCTTATTTACATTTTTGAGTTCAAGGATCTTCATGGCTCCTCATTTATTAGGTTTCTTTTCTCAGATATTTTCCTTTCAATCGGTAAATATGCTAATCAGTTCTAAGGGCTTCCACCGGATTTAGCTTCAAGGCCTTGCGTGCCGGGAGAAGCGATGAAACGATTGCTGTGACTATTACCATTGCAATAATAAGCATAAAAAATTCGGGTGTGATTATAGGAAATACCCGGGCCGCAAACCCAATCGCTTCAAATCCTTCTCCCCATCCCGAAAAATGAATCCCGGTTTTGCCAAGTATTTCGGTTATTGCCCATCCGGCGATCATCCCTGCAAGTGCTCCCACCGTGGTCAGGAAAATCGTTTCCAGCATTATCATTTTGAAGATCCTTCTGTGGTTCATCCCTATTGCCATGAGCATACCCAGCTCTTTGGTTCTTTCGAGAACAGCCATGAGCATTGTATTGATAATTCCGAATGCAAGTGCCAGCATGATGATTCCAATGAAAATGAAATAGTAAACAAGTATGAAGTCATTCATCATGGCAGCATCCGGAGCCAATTCTTTCCAGGTTCTGACAGAATTGCCTGCGGAAAGGCCGCTCAGCTTTTCTTTTACAATGTCGACATCGCTTATATCATTTAGCAAAACGGCAATTTCATGGGTAAGGATTTCCTGACCTCCATAGAGCCTGGCTAAATCCCCCGCATTAACAAAAACGGAGACCTGGTCAAAGCCTGTGTTTGTTGTTCTGTAGATACCGCACACTCTGAATATTCCCTGAATCGGGTTTCCATCCCGATCCGAAAGTGTTATTTGCACCTTGTTCCTCAGTCTGTAATCCAAGGCATGGCCGGTTATCAGCAGGCCAAAACGGTCGAGCTCTTTTTGGCTTAATTCTTTTCGTAAGGCTTCCCTGAAATCCTTTGGCGATCTGAATCGCTTGTCGCTATGAGGTTCAAGTTTTTTGAGAAGGGATTCCGGAACATTTTCTGTCCTGAGCTTTTCAAATACACCTTCAGTAAGACAAAACTGTTTCAGCTTAAGGATGTCTGCGGTTTTGTCACTGATAAGAATATCACCGGGGCTTTCAGCATCAAGATATCTTCCTGCGTCCTGAAGAATTTTCCGATGTATCCAACTAAGCTGTTTTTCTTTTTCCGCATCCACACCGTAAATAATCACGCCCGTGTTGGCCCAGGGGGTATTTGCCATCGCAATGATCTTGCTCCTCTTTGCCCAGGCAGAAAGCTCCTTCAGGGAATCCAAATACTGGGTGATCTCATCGGGATTGTCTATTGTAAGGCTAATCTCTTCGTTTTTGAAATATTCGGTGTTATGAATCTGAAGGTGCGAAACCTCATTGTATATGGCGTCGTCAAGACGCTGCTTTATCCATCCCTCCAGAATGCCAACCAAAAGCACCCCGGAAATAATCCCAAGACCTACCGCCACGATTACCACCAGGCTTCTCTTTTTATTGCGCCAAACATTCTTCCAGGCAATTGACCAAATCATACCATCTGTTTTTATTAGCTTTTGAGAGCTTCAATTTCTTTCAGTTTATCTATCTGCCTTATTGGGTAAACAGTTGCCATAACAAGCATTAATAAAACAACAGCACCCTGCCAATAGAAATAGGGGCCGAACCAGGCTGTGGGCATTACTGCATCCCATCCCCAGTCTTCCATCATGTGGCCCAGATCCCCCTTAATTACTATCGGATAATAATAGAAGTACAAAATCAAGGGTACGCTTGCCATTAATCCTCCAAGCAAGCCGATTGCACCAAGCAGCATCATTTCAAGTGTAACAATTCGTTTCAGTTTGCTCTTCTGCATGCCGATTGCAACCAGAACACCGAATTCCCTTTTGCGCTCGGAAACCATCATCAGTACGGTTCCAAATATGCCGAAGAAAATAATAAAGTACAGAATTCCAAGCATAGCAATCCCGGTCTGATTGTCGCCCTGGATTTGCTGATACAGTATCGGATTCAGCTCGTACCAGATTTTGGATATTGTTTCATTGTCCGGCAGGATCGGGTTAATCCTTGATTTAGCTTTTACCAGGGTCCTGTTCGATTTATCAGTAAGATTAACGACTAGGGAAGTAATCTTTCCTTCCGCATCAAAGAGTTTTTGAGCGGCGGGTATTGTCATAATAATCAGCCGGTTGTCT
>CAMAZH010000220.1 GCA_945863035.1 Chitinophaga pinensis
AACTGGCAGGCAGACGGTTCACAACCCTGGTCGCCATGTTTGAGATTGCTCCCCAACCCGGTTTGTTCGACATGATGAAACAATTGGGAGAAGCCGGAGGACGCGTAATATGGTTTGGCCCACCCCCTGTAATCGACGGCAAGGGCAAAAACTGTCTTGACAGATGGAACGCCCTTTTCGGTGTCGATTATTCCCCTTCAATCCATATGGGGCAAATGGCTGCGGGAAAAGTCATTACCTTCCGTAACAGTTTCAAGAGCATTCCCTCTCAGAACATTCTTACTGAGTTCCTGGTTGACCGTGTTTACCCGGTAAAAATCGACAAGGGATCGGAACTCCTTGCCGATGTTGACGGGCTATCGATAGGTTCAGTGAAGAAAACCGGAAAAGGAGCTTTTTATTTCATGGGATTCAGACCGCGCGACGACCAGTCTGAAAGCCTGGGATACGAAACCGGCACTATGTTCAGCATACTGGCTCAGGTTGGAGCATATCCCCAAACAGGAAAATTTAAAGAGGTCAATGATAACACAGAATTTATATCACGAACAACCGACTACTTTACAACCCGTTTTCCCAACGGCACAACTGTTATTGTGAGGCATTACAAAACCCACCGTGAAAACTGGCTGGATGGATTCTCGCGCAACGATTCGATCGATGCAGTGGCTCTTGGAGAAAACCCTTTGCCAACCGACCAGATTTCATTACAGGATTTCAAGGTAAACGGCCATGATATTTCCTTCACAGGAACACTGATTACGGCATTAAACACCGATGCCTCGGGTGAGTTGATTGCTTTTGAAGGTCATGATTGCAAACAGGTAAAGGTCGACGGGAAACTTTACAAACTAAGCGATGTGAATCAGCCCACTATCGTATGGGTTCAGGCAAACGCCGAGGAGCAGACTTCGATCAATGCGGTTCAGAAAGTGTTTGTTGTCGGGTCCGGAAAGGTCAACATCCCAATCCATCCGGGACTTTCATCCATAAAGGTCACTAGTGATTCAACGGGGGATGAAAAACCGGCAGAGATAAGTTTTACCCGGAAAGGCACAATAATTACCTTGGACATTAACGCAAAAACTTCAGGGAAATGGCTTTACATTTGCAAACAATGAAATATCCGGGAATGCCCCCTTTGCAAACCTTCATGAAAACCATGAAAAGGACAGGGATAGTATGGGCAATTTAAAATGAAATTGATTTAAAATTCTAAAATAACAAAGCAATGAACTCAAAAACCCGTGTATTAAAAGCATTCAAGAAACTCGACGGTTCACCCGACCGCGTTCCGATTCAGTTTGACCTGTGCAGGCAGCTCACCGAACAATTTGGAAAGAAGCTGGGTATTCAGCCCGATTATGCATTATCTTATTACGAGGATCTGACCTATAGGATTTCAGCCAATGAGATCCGCACAAAACTTGGCAGCGATGTGGTTGTGGTTGGCGGTACCGTTGCTGACGGATACAAGCCTGAAATCGTCAAGGACGACATCACAAAGAACGAGTTTGGAATGTATATGAAGCCTACCCCTCTGTATGTGGAGGTTGTGAAATGTCCCCTGGAAACCGTCGAGACAATCACCGATATTGAAAATTACAAATTCCCGGATGCCTGGGCTCCGGGCAGGTTTGACAAGGCCAAAAGAGATATCGACAGGTTTGGTAAAGATTTTTTTGTTATCGGTGATGTGGAAATATCCCTGTTCGAAATGGCCTGGCATTTGACCGGTCTGGAAAAATACATGGTTGGTATGATGATGGACGAACCCTGGCTGGATCTTCTGAACGACAAGGTTGAAGAATGGAGCACCGGACTCGCTCTGCAACAGGTAAAGGCCGGGGTCGACGCAATATGGTTTGGCGAGGACCTGGGCAGTCAGACCTCCACCCTTATCTCCCCTGAAGATTGGAGAATCAGGTTTAAACCCCGACACAAGAGGATGATCGAAAAACTCCGCCGGGAAAACCCTGAAATTATCGTTATTATGCATTCCGACGGAGCTGTGGCTCCCCTGCTGGATGATTTCATCGAAATCGGCGTGGATGTTTTCAATCCCGTTCAACCTAACGTTGCTGGCTCCGACCCACAGGAACTGAAGGACAAGTATGGCGATCGGATCTGCTTTTTCGGGGGAATCGATCAACAGGAACTTTTGCCCTCCGGTGATGTTGGAAAAATACGGTCGGAGATCAACAGAAGAATAAGCATTCTGGGTAAAGATCGGGGATACCTGCTCGCCCCGGCACACATTCTGCAGACCGATGTAAGCGTGGAAACGGTGGAAGCCATGATTCAAATTGTAAAGGAGACTAGTTACAAATAATCCTATGTTGATTTGACATACCTACCCAATCAGATATTACTTGTTGTCAGGGCTAAATAAAACCCAAATCATAAATTCAATCCGTATGAATAAGTTCGGAATAGCCTCAATTCTGTTACCTGTAATTCTGGGTTCATGCTCCGTGGAAAGAGATACCCGGGAAAAGCCTAATGTGGTATTTATTTTAACAGACCAATGGAGGGCTTCATCCCTTGGATACACAGGCAACAATGTTGTAAAAACGCCCAATATCGACAGGTTTGCAAGAGAATCGGTTAACTTCACAAACGCTGTTTCTGTTTGTCCGGTTTGCACGCCTTACCGGGCCTCTCTCATAACCGGAAGATATCCTACATCAACAGGGATGTTCCTGAACGATATTTACCTTCCTTCGGAAGAGAACTGTATGGCAGAGATTTTCGGGGCGGAAGGGTACAATACAGCTTATATCGGAAAGTGGCATTTGGATGGACACGGGCGCGAGGATAATGTTGATCCTGTGCGTCGGCAGGGATTTGATTTCTGGAAGGGACTGGAATGCTCACACGATTACAATAACATGCCCTATTACGAAAATGATGATCCCGAAAAGAAGTACAGGGAAGATTACTCTACCTTTGCTGAGAGTAAAGATGCACGTGATTACCTCGAGATGCACGCAAACGACAAATCACCCTTTCTCCTTTTCGTATCCTTTGGCACACCTCATTTTCCGCACCATTCAGCTCCCCAGGAATATAAGGATATGTACCCCTATTCGTCTTTGGATCTTTATCCGAATGTTCCCGATTCCCTAAAGGACCATGTTTTGAAGGAATTGCAGGGATATTATGCCCATTGCACTGCTACGGATAAGGCTATTGGCGATATCATATCAAAAATTGATGCCTTGGGACTTTCGGAAAATACAATCGTGGTATTTACCTCCGACCATGGGGAAATGATGGGCTCCCATGGACGTCTTCCTTTCCGTAAACAACTTGCTTGGAATGAGTCGGCACATGTTCCCTTTCTCATCAGGCTACCCGGGATCGACAAGCAACCCGGAGCAACGGTTAATGCTCCACTGAGCACTCCGGATATCCTACCCTCACTGTTGGGCTTATCCGACATCAAAATACCCGAAAGCATTGAGGGCAGTGACCTATCTGCAATGATTGAAGCACCGGACCCAAATACTGACAGAGCTGCGTTGTTTATGAATGTTTGCCCTTTCGATATAAATTATCCTGACAAGGAATACCGCGCTATCCGAACCAAACAATACACCTATGCCCGAACTCCTGAAGGCCCGTTCATGCTGTTCGACAATACTATTGATCCCTACCAGTTGAATAACCTTCTCGACAAGCCTGAATTTTCGGATTTGCAGAAGTATCTCGATAAAAAGCTTGATGAACAGCTGAGCTCCATTGACGATGCCAATTTTAAACCTCGTGAATATTACCTTAAAAAGTGGGGATTGGAGTTGAATGAGCACCATATCATCGAATACCGATCGATACCCGGGCAAACCAACCCTGTTTGCAGTCCGAAATTGCAATT
>CAMAZH010000221.1 GCA_945863035.1 Chitinophaga pinensis
ATACGGGGTGTTGGGTTTCGAATACGGATACTCCCTTGCAACTCCCAAGGGACTCACAATCTGGGAAGCTCAGTTTGGCGATTTCCACAATGTAGCGCAGGTAATCATCGACCAGTTTATCAGTTCGGCCGAAGAAAAATGGGGATTGATGAACGGTCTCGTACTCTTCCTCCCCCACGGATTTGAGGGACAAGGTCCGGAACACTCGAGTGCGCGTATGGAACGTTTTCTGAACATGTCGGCAAACAACAATATGCAAGTCGTGAATCCCACTACACCGGCAAACCTGTTTCATATGTTACGACTGCAGATCAGCCGGGATTTCAGGCTGCCGCTAATTGTGTTCACCCCGAAATCACTGCTCAGACATCCCCGCTGCGTGTCCACGCTTGAGGAATTTGAAAAAGGCAGCTACCAGGATGTCATCGACGACATGGAAACCGATGCCACAGAGGTGAGAAGAGTGGTGTTTTGCACCGGTAAGATTTACTACGACCTGCTCGAAAAGAAAGAGGAATACAACGCAAGGGACATAGCCTTGATCAGGCTCGAGCAACTGCATCCCTTCCCGGAGAAAAAAATCGTTGCGATTCTGAAGAAATATAAAAATAATCTTCTCACATTGTGGGTTCAGGAAGAACCTCAGAACATGGGCGCATGGTATTACATTCAACATCATATGCACAAGTTCAATATTATCCCTGTAACCCGCATGCCAAGTGGAAGTCCAGCTGTTGGCCTCTATAAACTCCACGACATGCAGCAGAAAGAAATTATTGAAAAAGTATTCCGCCGGTGTACCTGCGATCTGAAAAACAAATACTGTGGATTACAGTGCATGGTTGGCAGTTCAAGAAGAGAAATACTGAAACAGCATTATTATTTTGAAGAGAAATAGTCCGCTTTCTTAAAAAAAGAATTATGGAAATTGAAATCAAAGTTCCGAGTCCTGGCGAATCAATCAGCGAAGTTGAAATTGCCAACTGGTTTGTAAGCGATGGAGATATTGTTCAAAAAGAGCAGGAAATAGCTGAAATTGAATCGGATAAGGCTACGCTCCCCCTTATCGCCACTGAGGGCGGACAAATAAAAATCCTGAAGAATGCAGGGACTGCTGTTCCTGTGGGATCAGTGGTGTGCACTATCGACACGTCCAAAAAAGGAAGTGCTAAAGTCTCTGCAACAATTCCCCAGAAAGAAAAAACCCTCCAAAACGGTACAACTGAAAAGACAACTGAGAAGGCCATCGACGCTCCCCTGCTGGCAGCCGTGGATTCCGCTTCAAGTGCACAGTATCCTGATCTAAAAATTACTCCCGTTGCACAAAAGATGATGGATGAAAACAATATTTCGATTGATGACATTATCAGCGGGCTCAAGAAACTAAGCAGCCGCGAGGTAAGCGCAGTGCTGAATGCCAGAACAGAGAGCACTCCCCCGAAAGCCTCCCGCAGGGAAATATCAAGAAGCGAGGATCGTGCCCGAATGAGTGTGCTTCGCCGCAAACTCAGTCAGCGACTAGTGGCCGTAAAAAACGAAACAGCAATGCTTACCACATTTAATGAGGTCGATATGAGCGCTGTTATGGAACTGAGAAAGAAATACCAGGACGAATTTGTGAAGAAACACGGCATCAAACTAGGGTTCATGTCGTTTTTCACAAAAGCCGTCTCCGAAGCACTGTTGCAGTTTCCAATGGTTAACAGTCGTATCGAAGGGGAAGAAATCGTTAGTCCGGGATTTACCGATATCGGTATCGCGGTTCAAACAGGCAAAGGTCTGATGGTACCCGTATTGCGAAACACAGAATCGATGAGCCTGGCAGCCATAGAGATTAAAATATCCGAGCTCGCAGTGAAAGCCCGGAACAACAAAATCAGCATCGAAGAAATGAGCGGGGGCACTTTCACCATAACAAACGGCGGGATATACGGCTCTATGTTGTCGACTCCCATTCTGAATCCGCCCCAATCCGCAATCCTTGGAATGCACAACATAATTGAGCGACCGATTGCCCAAAATGGCGCCGTAATTGTCAGACCAATGATGTATCTTGCGCTCTCTTACGACCATCGGATTATTGACGGGAAAGACTCGGTAAGCTTTTTACTTAAAGTGAAAGAAGGAATTGAGAATCCTGTAAATCTTCTTTTCGGGGGAGGTAACCCGGGCAGGATTTTGCTGGAGATATAGCCTAGGTTAGTGATGGGGTGACGAGGTGACGGGGTGACGAGCATAGCCGTCAACCTAAGGGATTAATTTTTTTAATGCATGTAATATAGGGGGGTATGTCAACCCCTGGTATCAAATTATAAAAACCCACTGGATAGCGTTTTTAGTCCAGAAGAATTAGAGGTTACAGCCAGAGAGACTGGGTTTTATAAACGAGAATCTAAGGTAAAACCTGCGGTGTTCTTTGATTTATTAATGTATGACATGAGTGCTGGCGCATCGAAAAGCCTGAACCAGCTTTCAATTGAAGCAAGGTCCGAACATGACATTGGCGTCACAAAACAAGCAATCGACAAAAAGTTTAATGAACATACGCTGTCTTTCATAAAGAGGTTGATTGAAAAGCAGCTATCGGTCGAATTAGATCTGAATATTGATGCAGGATGGCTAAGGTCATTTAATAGGGTTCCTATTAAAGATGGAACACGTTTCCAACTTCCTCAAGAATACAAGGATTATCTCCCTGGTTCCGGGGGTAGCGGTTCCAAGGCAGGAGCATGTATTCAATTTGAGTTCGATTTAAAAAGTGGTCAAATAGAAGTTATGGAACTTACAGCTGCCAACAGACCGGATGTCAAAGATGCTCAGGAGTCATTGGATAATGTAAGGAAAGGCGACCTGATCATAAGGGATCTTGGATATTATACTTTTAAATCGTTGTCCAATATCATAAAAAGAGAAGCCTTCTTTATCTCTAGGCTAGGTGTTAGAACAAATGTTTTTGAGATGGAAGCCGGGAGTTTTAAAAAACTTGATTTTAAAACTATCTACAATCAGATGAAGAGAGGTAAGCTATCGAGGATTTACAAAGATGTATTTATTGGTTTAGAAGAAAAGATTCCTCTTAGGTTGGCAATAGAACTCATGCCTGATGAAGTTTATGAGCAACGAATCAGAAAGGTTAAAAGGTACCATAAGAAAAAGGGATGTCAAACCAGCGAGAATTATATGTTTTTAGCCCGATTCAACCTCTTCATTACCAATGTGGCCAAGGAGGTATTACCAGATGAGGTAATTTCTTCCCTTTACAGGATGCGCTGGCAGGTAGAGTTGATATTCAAGATATGGAAATCTGTATTTGGCGTACATCATGTTCGTAAAATGAAATACCAGCGCTGGTTATGTATGCTGCACTTCAAGTTACTTATGATGGTAGTTAATTGGAACATAATTATGTTACAACGCAATTATCATTATCGATGGAAGGGAAAATTGTTAAGCCTTAATAAATGTTTTAAGACTTTATTTGACAACACCGATCGATTAAGGAAAACTCTCAAATATGGGCCGAAAGAAAAAGTTAATTTTATTCAGTGGGCAAGTAGAATATTAAAGGAAAATCATTGGTTGGAGAGAAAGAAAAATAAAGTGGGACTAGAAAATTTATTGTATATAATGTTTTGTAAATCAAATATATATGTGTATATTTAAAAAAGAAAACGGGACGCTCGGCTTAACTAGCATCCCGTTAAAAAACCAAAAAAAGTTCTTTAATATGAGCAAAATTACATCATTCAACCCCGTTCTCCAAAGGAATGGGCTAAAAAATAGTCATATCATTAATTATCAGATAGATATAAATTTTTACAAAACCTTAGGTTGACGGCTATG
>CAMAZH010000222.1 GCA_945863035.1 Chitinophaga pinensis
GATGGCTTGATCAGCAGTCTTTATGTTTATAACGACAAACTGTTTTTCTCGGCCAGCGATGGCATCAATGGCGAAGAGCTTTGGGTGTACAACGGTGCCACGGCCTCCATGCTTAAGGATATTAACCTGAAAGCATCGACAGGAAGCGAGATAGAAGGGTTCAATGTTGTGGACGGCTTGCTTTTCTTCACTGCAAACGACAGTACCGGAACAAAATTGTGGGTGAGCGATGGCACTGCTGAAAGAACAATGCTTGTTTCGGAAGCTCTGAATACATCGGTAGACCCTCTGAATGTTAACCCAGCCGAATTTGCAGTTATTGGAACGGTTTTATATTATACCGCCGATGCCGCAACAGGTGACGAGTTCTTCAAGGTGGATGCAAAGCCGATTTTTGCTCATACACTTACGGTATTGGTAAACAGCGACGCGGGAACCCCTGTTGAAGGTGCATCTGTTGAATTTGACGGAGCGTCGGTTCTCACAGCCGCAGATGGAACTGCCGTGTTCGAATATGTGAGATCAGGCGCTGGCTTGCCTTATAGCATCAGTAAGCTAAATTATTCTTCTGTTACAGGCGTTTTTGAGGTTCTGAACGGCGATGTCTACGAAACTGTTATTCTTACCCCGGTTGCCACCTTCAGCGTTACCATTATTGTAAGCGATGGTACCAATCCCCTGGTAGGAGCAAAAGTAAGCTTGAAGGGAGTTGAAAAAACAACTGATGCTTCCGGAACGGTAGTTTATGAGGGAATCGAGCCTTCGGGTGACCTGGCCTATACGGTTTCCCTGGAATCCTATTCCGATGCTTCCGGCACCGTTGCTGTTGTTGATGCGGATGTCACTGAAAACGTGACCTTAACAGCCGTATATTCTGTTACATTTGTGGTAACCGATGGCGCTGATCCTCTCGTGGGAGCTCTTGTTGATTTCAACGGTACAGAACTGGCGACAGACGCAACCGGTACTGCTCTTTTTGAGTATGTTGGCAATGGAATTGGAGTTGCTTATTCCATAAGTTTGAATGGCTTCCTAAATTATAGCGGTGCTGTAAATGTCAACTCGGATATAACAGTTGATATCTCAATGCTTTCAAACGGCACTGCTGGCATTAAAGCCAACCCATTCAGTGTTTATCCCAATCCATCAAATGGTGTGTTTACTATCGGGGGAGATGTTTTAAATGCGAACTACCGTATTTTCAATATCAAACTCCAGTTGGTTGAAGAAGGAATACTCACGTCAAATAAGCACAACCAGAAACTTGATCCGGGATTCTATTTCCTTCGTATCAGCAAAAACGGAAAGGAATACACTGAAAAGTTAATTGTAAAATAAATAAGTTCTTTTACCACCTGGGATATTAGGGCATTCACAAGGAACTCAAAGGCATATGTTATGGATTAATAAGCCTTTGGGTTCTTTGTGAAACCTTAGTGGTAAAACTGTCCTGAGGGATTACAAAGCCTAACACTATTTAAAAATGAAATCCAGATTCCCGGCATTACTTCTTTTATGGCTCATCAGCCTTGCCTCATTTGGGCAGGGAAGCCGGATGATTTCCGGGAAAGTTGCTGATGGCAGAGACAATTCGCCCCTCATCGGAGCCACAATAAATGTCAAAGGGACTTCAAAAGGGGCAATAACCGATGTGAGAGGGTCATTTAAATATTTGGTTGATTCTCCGGATATCTCAAATGTTACTCTTGTTGTATCTTACATTGGTTATAAAAGCCAGTCGGTAAAACTTAAAGATCAGACTGTTTTTGAGTTTTTACTCGAGGAGGATGCCAGTTCACTTGATGAGGTTGTGATTACATCGTCTTACGGCACAAGGAAGTTGAAGCAGGAAGTTGTTGGCAGTATTACCAACATAAAAACAAAAGATCTTATTACCGAGCAGTCTGTTGCCAGTTTTGACCAGCTTTTGGAAGGCCAGAGTGCAGGTGTTTATGTGGAATCGAGCGCAGAGGTTGGTAAATCGGTAAACATTCAGATCAGAGGTCAGGGATCTCTTACATCCCTCTCGGGATCGAATGTAGGTACTTCAACCCAGCCCCTGATTATTGTCGACGGTATCAGATTATCCGAAGATATTACCATTGACGGTAACAGTTTTTTCGATGCAGGAACCGACCGGTTCTCGGAAAGTGCCATGAATCCCCTGGCAAAAATAGGGATTAAAGATATCGAATCGATAAACATCCTCAAGGATGCTGCTGCTGTAAGTCTTTATGGCTCCGATGGCGCAAACGGGGTTATTATTATCACTACAAAAGGTGGTAGCAAAGGGCCCATGAAATTCAGCTTTTCTTCACAGGGAGGAGTCTCCACTTCTGTAAACCGGATGGAATACATGAATGGGGAACAATACCAGGAGATGAGGAATCTTTATTACCGAAATAGCGGGCAGCCTACCAGCGTTCAGGACTGGAATGGGATAAACACCGATTGGTATTCATTGCTTAACAGAAATGGAAGCTTCCAGAGTTATGATTTTTCGGCTTCCGGGGGAACCGATCATTTGAAATTCAGAACCTCTCTGGGGTATTCAAATATCAAAGAACCCCAGATCGGGAACGACTTTATCAAATACAACACAGGATTATCCCTGCGGTATGAAAACAAAAAGTTCAATGCCACCCTGAAAGTGTCTCCATCTTTAACCGAAAAGAATACGCCCAATACTCTTTATAGCTTTGCCGTTCCCCCAACTGTAGCGCCTTTCGATAGTTCAGGGGAATATACAAGTTTCGATTTTTACGGGAATCCGCTTGCAGTGGCAAACCAAAACCGTGGGCTGGTTCGGACGAAGGCCGCACTTTCAAGTATCAATTCAAGCTATGCGATTCTCGAAAATCTCGTTTTATCAACCATGTTCGGTCTTGATTTCTCCAATAAAAACCAGGACACTTATTTTTCCGGTTTAAACGAGACGGGTATGGATGACGATGGAAACCAGGGTCTTAGAATGTTGCGCACCCGAAACACACGGACATGGAACTGGAACGCGAATTTGAATTTCCAGAAGCAATTCAATGAGAATCACTATTTCGACCTTTTAGCAGGAGTAGAGACAAGGCAAAACAATGTGAATCTAGGCTATTCCAAGGGCAGGGGTTTCCCTACTGCCGGCGACATTTACCCTGTTGAACAGGCAACATTGCAGGATTACAGGAAGGACAAGTCGGAAACCTCGGGTCGCTCATTCTTTGCGCAAACAAATTACAACCTGAAGAAAAAATATTTCCTTTTGGGGAATTTCAGGATCGATCAGAGTTCGGCTTTTGGACGCGACAACAACACCTCGTATAATGGCGGTATCGGAGCAAGCTGGGTGATATCCTCAGAACCTTTCTTATCGGAGGTTAAATGGGTTGAAAACCTCAGGCTCAGAGCCAGCTATGGATCTTCGGGCAATTCCCGGATCGGTTCCTACCGGGCACTGGGACTGTATAGCGTTTATGATAAATCACCAACCGGCTACAACCAGGGATATTATGCTTCGCCTTCCACTGCCCCAAATCCAAATCTGGGCTGGGAAAAGAACTACAAATTCAATCTGGGTCTTGATCTTGTAACCTCTTTCCGGGTTAGTACAACAATCGAATACTTCTACGACAATATCAGCGACATGATTGTTTCCCGGGAAACGCCTCCTGAAATTGGGTACACTGATGTTCAGATTAACGGCTCTGATATGTATAATCGTGGAATTGAAGTAAGTTTCAGGGGACATATCATTGCGAGGAAGAATTTCAAATGGACAAGTCAGTTCAATTTCTCCAGAATTGAAAACAAAGTTAC
>CAMAZH010000223.1 GCA_945863035.1 Chitinophaga pinensis
TAGGAATTGGTATTTTTAAGGAATTAAAGGATATAAGTTTGTTTAATTCTGTAAAACCTTTTTTAGGAAGCATCCAATGGGCCAATGGAATTGATCTTTGTCCTGATACCCTTTATATGGAAAGTAAGTAAAAACCCCCTCGCCGTTGCTGACAAAGGGGTAAACTAACAGATCCGATCGACTATCTATTCTTGGAGCAAACCTTATGGCGATCCAGGATAGTTTCTTTTTCTACTTCACTCAAATTATCAATCCATTTCACTTTTTCCCGAAACGAAAGATGTTCCACCTGCATTAAAGGGCAATTAAGCTGTCTCTCAAGATGTGGGCAATTGTAAGCGAGGCCGTATAGGTTATTTCCTTCAACCATTATAGTTGTTTATTATAACGTGGTAAAACATCAAACCTTGCCGTTGAGGGCAAAGGGGCAAACTAAATTTCCGATTATCTATTGACGTCGTTTGGGATTGCAAATCCCTGGATAAAAAGTGCCAATTGCAAATTGGCTCCAGCGACTGCAAATTTTTGGGCATATCCTAAGGAGCAGGGAACTGTGATGCTGCTTAGAATAGAATTGAAAATTTTCATACCTTACTTTTTATAATTAAGATTAACTTCCGGCATCTGCGCATTCATATCTTTTCGATAGGAGCATAAATCCCGGTACAGTTCATCTCTGATTTCCGGCAGTTTATCTGCCAGGTTTCGTGTTTCCCCAATATCCTCTTTCAGATTGAATAATTCTGTGGCGTTGCCTCCATAGGGTGAAAGTTCCTGTTCATGATAAACGATTAACTTGTAGTCACCTTTCCTAATGGAAGAGTATGGCACTGTGATGGATTTGTAATGAGGATAGTGCCAATAAAGAGCTTTACGCTGAAAAACAGCTTCATTCCCTTTGGGCTTGCCAGTTAATATGGGAGCCAAACTTACCCCATCGTTAACTTGAGAGGGATATTCTTTAAGACCGGCAAGGTCGAGCAGGGTCCGGTAAAGATCGACCTGTATGGTTGGAACTGAGGACACTTTATTTTTAAGCACTTTAGGGCCTGAAATAATCAGCGGAACACGGGTTCCCCCTTCCCATGCATCACCTTTTCCTCCGCGCAGGGGAGCCTGAGTAGTAACCAATACACCATGCTGTTGAGACAGTCCGCCGTTGTCGGAAGTAAAAATAATGAGAGTGTTACGGTCAACTTTTAGTTCTTTTAATTTATCCAGAAACCGTCCTGTTTCCCTGTCCAGGTCCTCGATCATTCCTCCCATATAGGTATTGTCCTGACCCTTTTCCCCAGGAGCTTTCTTTTCATATTTGGCATGGAGCTCCGTAGTGGTCTGCAGCTCCACATGAACCGTGTGATGGGCCATATAAAGAAGGAAAGGTTTCTTCTGCTTAACTGCACTTTCAACAAAAGCGATCGATTTATCGGTGATTTCCCTGATTTCCTTGGGATCTTCCTCCCTGCTGAGTATCCTGGGGGGATCATCCGCCCCTTCAGTTGGGATAAGGTCATGAAGATCAAATCCATATTCGCCCCGTCGCAGGGCCTCCTCATCCCGGATGCCCATGTGCCATTTCCCCAAGAAGGCGGTACGGTATCCTGCCTTCTGGAATAGCTTGGCGAAAGTCACTTCCGAGAGTTCAAGGAAGGGGTTCTGCGCGGGATCGGTCAGTTTCATTCCTTCCACGGATTCCATGGGGATGTTCGTGAAATGGGCGCGGGCCGGATACTTGCCTGTCAAAAGCGCATGGCGCGAAGGGGCGCAGACATTGCAGGCCGCGTAGGCATCGGTGAACCGGACACCCTGCCTTGCAAGGCGGTCGATGTTCGGTGTTTCATAAAATGTACTTCCATAACATTCCAGGTCCTTCCATCCCATGTCATCCACATAGATGATCACCACATTTAACGGTTTGTTTGTATGCTGGCTGCATCCCAAGGGTTCGTTGAGCATGGCTGGCGGGATCATCAGGAATAATGCTGCTGTTGTTTTCATTTTTTTTATGTTCCTTAAATATTTAATTTGAATTTTTCGAACCGGGTATTCTCGGGTTTGTGGACAAAAGCAGGTCAATTGCGGCCAAATTAGTTTAACTCCGCGGTTTGCACCTTCTGATTTTCTTTGCCCATGGTAAGAGCAGGCTCTTTTTTAGCTGATTTTCGTGCTATGTGAACGTACCTCGCCCATGCACTTCAGTTTTGACCTTCATTTTTTCCTCCCTGCCTGCGGCTGGCAGGCTTTCTGTCTTTTGCAAGTTCTTTCAACACGGCAATTGCCGGAGCCGGGAAACGACCATCGGGTTGCGGGCCAATGTTGAGCAGCACGTTTGTGTTTTTTCCATTGGCTTCAGCAAGCATTTTGCGCACCACATCAGCCGACTTCCAATTCTGGTCGTGGGCTTTATATCCCCAGGTATCATTCAGCGTAATGCACGCTTCGGAAATCCGTGGTCGCACCTTGTCCGGCATTTCATTATCACCCAGCACATCATAATCGCCCAGTCCATGACCAATCCGGGCACTCACAAGGCAATTAGGCTGCAGTTCCTTTACCAATGCCTTAATTTCCAAAGCCTGTTCCCGTGAAAAGGATTCTGTTGGCGTATCGAACCATATCAATCCGATAGGACCGTAGTTGGTGAGCAACTCGCGCAACTGTGGTTTCACCTTACGCTCCAGGTATTCGGCAAAACCCTCCGGCGTTCCGTTGGGAAAATCCCAGTCGTTACCCCAGGTGTTTTCCACATAATTCGGGTCATTACCATAATTTGGTTTTATATCAGAGGCTAAATTCCCTCCATGTGGTTCATTCCAATCTACACAATGCGAATAATAAATGCAAAGTTTCACCTTCGATCCCCGGCAGGCTTCAGCTAATTCGGCCAGCACATCGCGTTTAAACGGTGTGGCATCCACAATATTATAGGGATCTACCTTTGAGTGATACATTGCAAATCCTTCATGATGTTTGGCTGTAAACACAATGTATCGCATCCCTGCAGACTCGGCCAAACGCACCCACTCCCGCGCGTTAAAGTGAACAGGGTTGAATTTTTGCGCCAGTTTCGAGTATTCAGCCTTTGGGATCCTCTCCTCGTGCATAATCCACTCACCGATGTAGGGGACTTTTTTCCCCTTCCACTCACCTTCGGTCACGGCATAAAGCCCCCAATGAATGAACATACCAAATTTTGCTTCGGCGAACCAGTCCGTGCCGCCTGTCGTTGACATCTGGTCTACGGTTTGCTCACCCGAATAGCCTGTTTTTTTGGCATCTTTTACTGTTTGAGCATTAACGGTAACTATGCTTAGTATTAGCTGAATTGCAATGATACTTGTCAGATTAATTGTTTTTTTCATATTTCATGTTTTTAATATAAATAATTTATTCAACCAACTTGTCTTTTCCATCAGTTAGCCAATCCAGATCAAAAGAAACAACCGACATCTGTGCGTTTGCAAAAATGATTATTCCCTGTGCCCGAAATTGAACCGCCTTCATACAGCAAATGAATCATTCTTTCAGGAGTGAATTCAATCCAATCAGCCCAAACTGAAAATCAGCCGCGTCGATTTGAATGGTAATTGATTTTAGAACTCGCGATGAATTACATGGAATCCTTAGAATATTCAGATGATC
>CAMAZH010000224.1 GCA_945863035.1 Chitinophaga pinensis
CAGGAATGGGGGTTATGTCGATGGGCGGCTTTATTACCATGGCTGCAATCTTCGGAACTGCCTTTGCCATGGCTTATTTCTTCAGGAAAAACTGGATTTAATCTTAAAATATTTCTACTATGGGACCCTTAGTATCATTCGATCGTATATCGGCCGACACCAATCTGCTTCTGGCGTTTATCATCGGAATAGGATTCGGCTTTGTGCTTGAAAGCAGCGGCTTCTCTTCGAGTCGCAAACTTGCCGGGGTTTTCTACGGCTACGACACAGTTGTGCTTAAGGTATTTTTCACAGCTGCCATCACTGCAATGCTCGGACTTTTGTTCTTTAGCCTTTTTGGCTGGATCGACCTCGACATGGTTTATGTTAACCCAACCTATCTGTATTCCGCTATCGGGGGAGGTGTAATTATGGGCATTGGCTTTATCATGGGCGGATACTGCCCCGGAACCAGTTTCTGCGGCGCATCCATCGGAAAAATCGATGCTTTTGTTTTTATCGGGGGACTATTTATTGGTGTTCTTATCTTTGCCGAAGGTTATCCCTTGTGGGAAGAGTTCTTTAAAGCAAAGTTCCTGGGAGATCCAAAAATCAGCTCCGCTCTGGGCCTTTCGGATGGCATATTTGCCTTCGGAGTAATTCTGGTGGCTCTTGGAATGTTCTGGGTTGCGGAATGGGCTGAGAAAAAATTCCCCCAGCCTGAATATTAATAAAAGAAGTCAACTCATTTTTCACGAAATAAAACAAAAAAAACATGAATCCACGATTATTACTGGCACTCTTTATCGTCCCTCTAGGGCTGATAATTGCCGCAGTACCGCAGGATACAACACATCCGTACAAACTTGATGCATCTCAGATGCTCACAGAGGCTACCAGTTCATCCCAGTTCCTGACACCCGACCTGGTAGCTGACATGCTGGTCCAGAAAGATCCCAATCTGCAGCTTATTGACGTCAGAACCCCCGATGAGTTTCTGAAATTCAGCCTTCCGGGAGCTATTAACATTCCCTTGACGGATCTTCTTTCAGAAGAATTCAAAGATATTCTGGACCAGGATATTAAAATGAATGTGTTCTACTCCAATGGAACCCTTCATGCGAATGAAGCCTGGATGATAACAACCCAGTTGGGATACAAAAACAATTATGTCTTACAGGGAGGTTTGAATTTTTGGGCAGAAACAATCATGAACCCAACAGCACCATCTTCAACCAGTCCTGATGAGGAACTGGCAAAATACGACTTCCGTAAAGGTGCTTCTATGGCTTTGGGAGGCGGAGTTGCCGATAACCCGGTTTCTGCAGGGAGTGAAGGAAACGCTCCAGCAAAACCAATCGTCAGGAAGGCAACGAAGAAAAAAGTTCAGGGGGGATGTTAACTTGACGATACGTTCAGGTAAAACCTGTTACACCATAACTACTTTACTTCCTCGTAATCAACATATTCCCCTTCATCCTTGCTTATTCGCTTATCGGATGGGGCTTTCTTTTCCAGCGTAACGCTTCCCTCTTTGTGTCGGGGTTGTGATTCGTGCTCACTTCGTTGATTCGTGTATACGTACGACGAAAAAAGGATTCTGCTGAACATGCGAATCACAAGGAACACCAGAATTACTATTAGGAGAAACTTTAACAAGATTTTATTCTTTTAGAAACAAGTTGCAAAGTTAAGCATTCCGGTTTGTCTCCAAACATTTTCACGTGTTTTTAACTAAAATAATTCGGAACTGAACAAGTCCGCCTTGAAAAAATCCTTTAAACGAATTAGTTTACCAACGGCAAATCATACTTAACACCTTTTTTCTGCTTGCACCCGAACATAAGGTTCATGCCTATTCTCAAATTCACATAATTAGCCTCCGTTGGCCAGAAATAAGCCGAGGGGCCCGTGTCGGTGAGAATATAGAAATTAAACGGAAAAGCTTTCAAAGCAAGTCCCAGTCCAAGATTTTTGTAAGACCCTTCAATTATCGAATAGCTGAAGCTCGTGCTGATCATTCTAATTGGATAAAGGTTTGCCGACAGGGTAAATTGCTGGCGAAGATCCTTTTTATAAAACTCGGTACGTGAGAGGACTCCAAAACTAATTTTTGGATGTACATAAAAAGAGGCTCCCAGGTATAGTTTAGTGGGAAGCCAGGTACGATAGGCCTGGTTGGTTGAACTGAACTTGAAACTCTCCGTTAATGAATCCACCAAGGTTTCCAGGGGATTCGCGGCATCCTCATTAATCGATACTTCAAATCCCTTATTAAAGTCATATTCTGCCTGATTTGACAGGTTATATACCTCATCCTTCCAGCGGATTGACCCAAAATCAATAACGCTGGCCGAAACCTGAAGCCAATCCATAGGTTTCACATCCACTCCGAAATCAAGTGCCAACCCTACATTTTTGGGATTAAAAACCAGTTGGGGTATTTTTTTCTCGATATCTGCGATGATATCGGTATTCTCAAAATCTATCATACCATCCTCATCGTATTTCACATCCAGAAAAGGGAGGGTTGCATCAATCTGCACATCCGAATTAACCAGCCATGATTCTTCACCGGTTGCAAGGCTAACATCAAATTTTGAGAAGGATAAGTTAGCCTGTCCCACAAGAATTTTCCCTCGTACACCAACGGTTATCATGTCTCCTATTTTCTGAGAATAATTCATTCCCAGTTCGGTATACGACATGGCGTTTACACCCAAACCGCTAAAATCGAAGTTCATAGCTGAATCAGGACCGTAAATGGGCAGTGTGAACAGGTCCTTGGGATAGCTCACATTTGTGAGGATTCGCTGTGTAATGTCAAAAGCAAAAAAGCGCCCGTCGGAAGGATTACCAAACCCAAATGAAGCAATTGGTACCCCAACATCAGCATTCAGATAATTGCGCTTATTCAATGCATTGAGAAAAGCCTCCTTATCTCCCAAAGGATGCATAAAGGTGATGAGTTTTCCCTCTTCATTGTTATAGTAAAGAATATCATTTAGAACCAGAGGTTGATTCTGAACCCTTACCTGCAAAGGCGACAAGCCGGGCAAGCCTATAAAAAACTTGCAGCCAGGCTGAAATGCAGGATTTACCTGATAAACCTGAGGAACTCCCTTCATGAAGTAAAGAGTATTTGTAAGCTGGGAAAAACCCGGCAAAACAGTAAACAGAAAAAATCCTGCAACCGTTAACCTAAATATACTTTGTTTTGTCATTTGCATGATCCCTTTATTAGCTTATAAATCTTTTGAGTTAATACGAAAATCGGCCTTTGCGCTTAGCTTAAAGTCGATCCCGTAATAGGAATAAAATTTAAAGTATCCCGTCCCTGTAGCAGGGGTGTTCACCGAGGCTCTCACAAAAGCATATTTCGAGTTTTTTATTTTCTCCAGCTGAGCGGTATTGAACTCTACGCGGTTGACACTGTTTTTTGGAGAGCTAACCTTATCATCTGTTCCAACAGTCGCTGGATCAAGCAAAACTGTATTATCCCTGAACATTGAATCCAAAATGGTATAATTGATATCCGCAAAATATACCTGTAGCTTCGTTTCAACAGGGAGGCCATTATCTGTATCTATGGTTAACCTGAAGTAGTCCACCATGTCGATATCGGTGC
>CAMAZH010000225.1 GCA_945863035.1 Chitinophaga pinensis
GGTGAAATACCCATGATGCGTTTAAAAGCCCTGCTGAAGTAATACGGGTCGATCATCCCCAGATTAATGGCAATATCTTTGATTTTCAAATCGGTAAAAAGAAGGTACTGGCAAGCCTGCTGGATTTTGAGCTGGTTAAAATATTCCAGGGGCGGAAATCCTGTCTTCTTTTTGAAAAGAGAAGAATAATAGCTAACCGAAAGTTTGGCGGAATCGGCCATTTCTTCCAGGGAAAGCATCCGTCCAAGGTTATTGCGAAAGTATTCGATGGAATCGTCAACCGGATTCCTCTCGCGCAATTCCAAAGGGCTTCTGAATTTCTCGTTAAAAAGAAAACTGGTAAGGAAATGAGATAAACACATGTTCGAGTAAACCAGATTATCCCTGCCATATCCCATTTCCAATTCCGCATATATTTCGCTAAAAAGTTTAATGCTGCTTTCCGGATAATTCAATTCACCTTTTAATCCGCCTTGTCTTTTTATCATTTGGGAAACGATTGAATCGGATGTGGTGCCGGTAAAATGAATCCAATAGATTGTCCATGGATTGTCCGAATTGGCCGAGTATAGGTGTGCTGCTTTTCGGGGGATAATGAAAAAGTCGCCAGGCAAAACCTGAAACTCCTTACCTGACACAGATGCCTTACCCTCTCCCTTATCGCAATAAACAAGGATGTGCTGGTCTGCTCCACCAGGCCTTGATCGGTAATGAAACCTGGCTTTTGGGTAATATCCGATATCCGTAAGGTATAAGGAGCAAATAATGCTGTTTTTCTCGCATCTGCTGTTCAGTATGCTTCGTGGGATCACAATAGCCTTCTGTCCCTCAAAACCCTCACTTTTTCTGTTATCGATGGTTTTCATAAAACAAAAATAATAATATAATCCATCTTTTTAAGGGTTTAAGCTATTTTGTTTCCCCCTTCCATGACGGAAATTGCAGCATGCTTTTATACCAACTGCAAACAACCCAAAAATACTCAATCAGTTTACACAGCCCAGACTTTTTCAAAAAGGGGCAAGTTCTCTAAAACTCAATTCTATGAAACCAACAGTAAGCATATGGCAGGAAGAGGTCAGCATCCCTACCTACGGAACCGGAAAACCTGAAAAAAACCCGCTGTTTATGGAGAAGCGGGTATATCAGGGCAGCAGCGGGGTGGTTTACCCCTACCCTGTTATTGAAAAAATTCTGGATGAGAAAACCAACAAAACCTACACCGGACTCTTCCTTGAGAACCGCTACCTTAAAATCATGATCCTTCCCCAATTGGGAGGACGAATTCAGATGGCCTATGACAAAACCCGGCAACGGCATTTTGTTTATTACAACAGCGTGATCAAACCGGCGCTGGTAGGTCTCACTGGCCCTTGGATTTCCGGGGGAATAGAATTCAACTGGCCGCAGCATCACCGTCCTTCGACCTTCGAGCCGGTTGACTTCAGTCTTGAAGAGAATCCAGATGGCAGCTCCACAATCTGGATCAATGAGGTGGAACGTATGTTTCACACCAAAGCAACCGTTGGCTTTACGCTCTATCCCGAAAAGGCATATCTGGAAATCTCAGCCCGGCTGTACAACCCGACTCCCTTTCCGCAGACCTTTCTCTGGTGGGCAAACCCGGCTGTGAAAGTCAACGAGCATTACCAATCAATCTTCCCACCCGATGTCCATGCGGTATACGATCACGGGAAACGCGATGTATCGGAGTTCCCTATTGCAAAAGGCGAGTACTACAAGGTAAATTACGCTCCGGGAACGGATATTTCCCGATACAAAAACATTCCGGTTCCCACCTCCTTCATGGCCGTTTCCTCAAAGTATGATTTCATAGGGGGATACGAGCACGACACCCGCGGGGGATTGCTTCATGTGGCGGACCACCATGTCTCCCCCGGTAAAAAGCAATGGACATGGGGGAACGGCGAGTTCGGAAAGGCATGGGACCGAAACCTGACCGATGAGGATGGCCCGTACATCGAGATAATGACGGGTGTATTTACCGACAACCAGCCCGATTTCTCCTGGCTTCAGCCCTATGAGGAAAAAGCCTTTAAGCAGTACTTCATGCCCTATGCCGAGGTGGGGGTTGTGAAAAACGCAAACATCGATGCGGTTGTGGGAATGAATTTCACCCCGCAGGAATGCGCTCTAAAACTCTACTTTACAGCTCCCTTTAGCAAACTTTTAATAAAACTGACCCGCATTTCGACCGGAGCGGAGATCTTCTCCGAAGAACTGGCCTGTGAACCGGGTTCGCCCGTATCGAGGACTATTTCCATCGAAAAGGGCATCTCGCCGCAGGACCTTTCGCTTACCGTTACAGATACTTATTCGGGAAAAGTACTCATAAGCTTCACGGAAGATAAGCCCGGCGAAAAGCCCATTCCCTCCCCTGCAAGCCCTGCATTAAGTCCTGCTGAAACTATCAGTACCGAGGAATTGTATCTCACCGGCCTTCATCTGGAGCAATACCGTCATGCCACCTACCTGGCATCGGATTACTATGAGGAGGCGCTGAGGAGGGATTCGGGAGATATCCGGAACAATAATGCCCTGGGCTTATGGCTCCTCAGAAGAGGGAAACCCTTGCTGGCCGAAAACCACTTCCGGACAGCCATCAAGACCCTGACAAGAAGAAATCCAAATCCTTACGATGGGGAAGCGTATTACAACCTGGGATGGTCGTTAATGCTCCAGGAAAAATACGATGAGGCTTACGATTCGTTTTACAAGTCGGTATGGAACCACGCATGGAAGCATGCCGGCAGCCTCAACCTTGCCAGGATAGCAAGTTACAGGAAAGACTACAGCCTGGCTCTCACACACATTGAAACGGCACTGGTTAACCATTGGAATAATCATTCCTGCCGGATCATTAAAACCTTTTTGCTGAGAAAATCGGGGCATACCGAAGAGTCGTTGGCATTTGCCGATGAGTCCATTAAAATTGACCATTTCAATTACGGGGTGCTATTTGAGAAATATCTGATTCTTAAGGAAAAAGACAGCAGCCAGGCGGATAAAGCGCTTTTGGACCTGCAAACCCTCATGCGGGATGGTGCGAACAACTATCTCGAATATGCCTTTGAATACGCCCATTCCGGTCTCTTCGAGGAGGCAATGGAGCTCCTTTCTATTTACACCGGGAGTGCAGATGATATTTATCCCATGGCATGGTATTGCATGGGATGGTTCAGCCACAAATCGGGGAACGACATTCAGGCATTGAGCTTCTTCAGGCAGGCCGCCGCATGCAAACCCGATTACTGCTTTCCCAACCGGGTGGAAGAGGCTGAAATCCTGAAATACGCAATCGGCATCAATCCGGCCGACTCAAACGCTCCGTATTATCTGGGAAACCTGTATTACGACAAGAGGCAATACCAGGATGCTATTGGCTATTGGGAGAAGAGCAGGTCAATCAATCCCGCTTTCCCAACCGTTCACCGCAACCTGGCCCTTGCCGGTTTCAATAAGGAGAACGATTCTCAGCGCGCC
>CAMAZH010000226.1 GCA_945863035.1 Chitinophaga pinensis
AGATGGTTATTATAACAATAGTATAACTCCCAATGGTTGGAGTTATAGAGGCATGACCATTGGAAATCCATGGCTCACTTCCCCGAAATACAATAAAGATGGCTCAACTTCAATAACCAACAATACGGTCAGGCTTTATTATTTCTCTGGAAAAGGAAGTTTAAAATCAGTTAATTATCGGTTAACCCTGGCCTATTCCGAGAATTTTGGCATAACAGCGCCCATTTACACCAATTACAAAAGACAATTATCCTGGCAACTGGAGACATCAACTGCGTCAAAATTCATAAAGAATACACAAATAAGTCTTGGGATTTCAGTAGACCGGGGTTCGATGTATGGAAATAATCTGGCATTACTGCTGGGCGCCTCATATTCCGGTTTTTGGAAATATTAAAACATTAATTGTCAGGCGAAAATGAAGTTTATCAGATACAATAATACATTAACAACCGATCGATTTAAAAGGGATATTCACGCGGCATGATTTTATTATTATTCCCTGTGCTAATCGGGTAGGAAGCGGCTCGCACCGCTGTCCCCCCACACCACCGGGCATACTTACGTACCACGGCGGTTTCTATTAACTTGTCCGGTCATTCTTACTTGTAAGGATTGTAGCCCCAGCCGGGCGAACCATTCCAGATTCATCGCTTCGCTTACTGCTTTCTTTTGAGACATATTCCACCATCCGCCGGAGTACATTACAACATTCCAGCTTGTATTGGTGGGAATATCAAAGCTGCGCAGAAACTTGAAAATGGTATATTTCCTCCCGCATTGTTTCAGGCGGTAACATCTCAGCTTTCGCCTAAGCCAACCATCAAGATCACTAAACGTGCTGAGCCAACTATCTGCCAAGTGAAAATAGTTTGTCCATCCCATTATTACCGCATTTAATTCTTTGACGATTTGTGCCAATGTGACCCCTCGGCTGCGAACCGTAAGTTCTTTTAGCTTTTCCTTCAGGCGGTCAATTGATTTGTCTGCAGCTCGAATCTTCCCTTCCGGCATTACTGTATAGCCCAAAAATTTGACTTCTGAACAGTGCCTTACCCCGCTCTTGTCGCGGTTCACTTTCAGTTTCAATTTCTTTTCTATAAAGTCGGTCAGCGATTGTAACACACGTCCCCCTGCTTTCTTGCTCCTGACGAAAATGTTGCAGTCATCGGCGTATCGGCAAAAGTGCAAGCCTCTTTTCTCCAGCTCCCGATCCAGCTCGTCAAGTACGATATTGGATAGCAGTGGCGATAGCGGGCTACCTTGCGGAGTTCCTGCTGTGCGTTGTTCGATCAGTCCGTCAGTCATCATGCCTGTTTTCAGGTAAGCATTGATTAGATGTAGTAACCTCTTGTCGCCGATCCCTTTGCTTAACCGTTGCATTAAACGGTCATGGTTGATTTTATCGAAGAACTTCTCTAAATCAATATCCACAACCCATTCCCTGCCTTCTGCGATGTAAGCTGATGCTTGCAAAATCGCCTGACCGGCGCTCCTTCCGGGACGGAATCCGTAACTGTGATCGCTAAAATACGGTTCATAGTAGCGG
Source organism: Chitinophaga pinensis (assembly GCA_945863035.1). Lineage (GTDB taxonomy): Bacteria > Bacteroidota > Bacteroidia > Bacteroidales > JACJXF01. The sequence goes on from CAMAZH010000226.1 coordinate 1,550, forward strand.
TTCAACTCCTGATGGATCGCTTGTTGGATCAGCCTGTCTTTCACGGTGGGAATACCTAACATCCTTACTCCTCCCGTGGGCTTGGGAATCTCAACCTTCCGCACTGCACTTACTTCATACCGTTCTTGCAGTATTGTTTCTTGCAGTTCTTTTAGATGTCCTCCCAGCCATTGATGCAACTCTTCCACTTCCATCCCATCAATCCCGCTGCTCCCGTCATTGTATTTTACTTGTCGGTACGCTTTGTCGATGTTCCCGTAATCTACAATCCTGTCTAAAATGTTTTCCGTTAAAGCTCGCTGTTGTTCCAATCGCGAAGACAATTCAGCTCCTGTTTCGGTGGCATTACTGGTTCCGCCAGCTTTGCCATCGTCAGGTTCGCCATTTCGTGTAAACAATCTTAATTGTTCACAGGACGTCTTTTTCTGTTGCTCTTTGTCTTTACGCATCTTTGCCGCGTCTTTAATTGTTAATAAATTCAGGCCTTCAATATTTGGTGAGGCCTCCAACTTTTCCCCTTTTTTTCATTGGGTGTTGGCTCGTTTCCATACCTACTATGCCCTCTGCTGACTTCTTTACGCTTTATTCTCACGGTTGCCCGTTCGTCTATCCCTTTGAGGGGAACCCGTAAAGATCTCCCGGGGTAAGCTGTTTTAATCTTTCCGCTTGACAAGCCGGATTTACTCCCCTTCTTTCCGTATGACTATTGGGTTACTTGATTCATGGCTCAATTACCCAGGAAGACAAGCCTTATATCCGGTTTCTGTACGTCTCATCAAACTTTTGCCTACGGCTGCCTTCAGATTCCCGGTCACCCAGGACACCCTTGCTTTCGGCTATAGGATTCCGGTCATTACGGCTCCTTCGGGACTTCCACCCTTTAGATCAACAGCATGCCCGGCACACCAACTATTTTGGTGCTCTGCACCAAATGTTATGTTTCTAGGAGTTTGTCGGACTTAACTTTTCATTTTTTTTTCTGAATCTATAATTTTTTGATTTTGGATTTAGACTGCCACTGTTACCTTCAATTGGTGTTTATCACCGATTTTGACCTAACAGTGATTTTATGTTGATTTCAGAGCATGAAACCCATTTTTTTGAAAAATTTATGCCATTTGCATCTTGAAAAACCGTTTAAGATTATAGGCAGAACAGATCAATGACTATTCGGCATCTGTTTTAGCCTCCCCTCTTAAGGAAAATCGCCTGAAACCCATTATTTCTTTGATGATCCCAAAAACCGGTTTGACGGTTTGTTTTCTTTTCTTGTATACCTCTTTCCCTTGTTCGCTTTTCAATTTCTGGTCCATCTTTTCTGCCGGGGTAACACACACGCAGCATCATCTATTGGATCAGGATTCAAAATATTTGATAAAAAGCTGTTGTGCTTTTCTGGTGAAGTTGAGATTATTGGGGATATGTTCTTTTCTTCTTCAATCTGTTTTTCCAGTTTTTGTATGTATTCGTAGCTCATCGCCTTATGGCGCGAAGCATTGGACTGAACCTGTGTGCCATCAATGTAAATATTGCCAAGTTTAAAAAGACCAAGCTCTTTGCCTATTAACAAGATATGTGGATCGTAGGCTGTAGTGCTCACTCCTTTGTATTGGCTGTAAACACCTCTCATATCAAGCTTGTCAACTATATCAACAACAAACCGTGAAAGATGATGCTCCGGCAACCAATCGCTCAGATCATATGAGAATTTGTATTCGTTTTTCCCTGTCTTCTCCTATAAATTTTTTCATACATGCAAGATAATAGTTATCCTGTAAATAATAAAGTCCGACAAGCTCATAGAGGCAGGTATGAATTTCGGGTACCTTGGATCGTTGCCTTTTAGGATATTC
>CAMAZH010000227.1 GCA_945863035.1 Chitinophaga pinensis
GCGCGTTTTAAGGTACTTTTTGGAGGCTTATTCATTGTTTACTGGTCCATACTGCTCCTGGATATAAACAGGGAGCTCTTACAGGACCCTTGTCGATAGGGCAAAATCCCGAAATTCAGTCTTATTCTTAGGAAAATCGGAAAATGATGCACACAATCAAGAAAACAATTGCATAAAGTCAACCTGTTTATGGGAAAGAAAATCTTTATATAACCCTGAACTGATTTACAACCATCCTAGTTTGTTCACATATGTAACCAATAAGAATTCCTCATATGTAAACAATAAAGCCACGTATGTAAACGAACTATTTGTTACATTTGTGAATTCAACATCTAAGCTATGGAAGAAAGACTTATTCAATTCCTAAATGCCGAGGGAATCAATCCAACTCGTTTTGCGGAGCGTATTGGCGTTCAGCGTTCAAGTATTTCTCATATATTGTCGGGAAGGAACAAGCCCAGCTATGATTTTATCGTTAAAATTATGGAGAGTTTCCCATCCCTTAGCCCGGAATGGCTGCTTCGGGGTAAAGGATTGATGTATAAGAACGAGTTGCCTCTGCAGCCCGGACTTTTTGACAAGCTGGAGGCGCAAAACCGACCCGTTCAGGCTGAGACTGCCATAAAACCGGAGCCTCAGGTTCCTGAATCCCTTAAATCCTTGCCTGTTGAAGATAAAAGCGCTGTTACAGATTTGTTAACCACGCTCGGAAAGGGTCTGGAATCAAGCCCCGGCAGAAGGATTGAGAAAGTAGTAATATTTTATTCCGACAAAACATTTTCGGATTTCCGTCCGGAAGACTAATCCGTCCATCCGGATGCGCCGGATTTTTTTTACGCTTCCAAAATTTGAATCATTTCAGTCAAAATATTAACTTTGGCGGAAAATTGCATGTACAAAGCCATTGTCAGACCTCTGCTGTTTCTTGTATCCCCCGAGAAAATCCATGAATTGCTGGTTTCAACTGTTACGGTCGCTCATCGTTTGCCTCTGATCCCGTATATCTTGCGGAAAATGTATTGCCTTGAGGAACCGGTACTGGAAAAGGAGTTTTTGGGAATGCGGTTTAAAAACCCTGTAGGAATGGCGGCCGGCTTTGACAAGAACGCCTCGTTTTACAAGGAATTTAGCAGTTTCGGCTTTGGATTCATCGAGATCGGCACCATAACTCCACGACCGCAGCCTGGAAACCCGAAGCCAAGATCTTTTCGATTACCCAAAGACAAAGCCCTGATTAACCGCATGGGTCTTAACAATCATGGAGCGGATGCAGCGGTTGAAATGCTAAGGAACCGAAAACCGGGCTTGATAATTGGAGGCAACATCGGCAAGAATACCGATACCCCTGATGAAAAAGCGGTGGACGACTTCGTTTACTGCTTTGAAAAACTCTATGACTTTGTTGATTATTTCGTTGTAAATATCAGTTGCCCCAATACAGGCGAAATAGACAAGTTGCAGGATCAGGATGTAATGACAGGCATTCTTGGGGAGATCGTTGCCAGAAGGGCCTTAAAATCGCTTAAAAAGCCGGTTTTGCTTAAAATATCCCCCGACCTTAATTTCAAGCAGATCGACGAGGCCCTGCAGATCATCCAAAACCTGAATATTGACGGTATTGTTGCCACCAACACCACGGTTAAGAGGAACAATCTGGTTTCGGACACAGGTACTGTCAAATCGATTGGAAATGGAGGATTGTCGGGCGGCCCGCTAACCAGCCGGTCTACAGAAGTAATTCGCTATGTTAGGGAAAAAACAGGAGGGAAGCTCCCCATCATCGGTGTGGGAGGAATAATGTCGGTAAAGGATGCACAGGAAAAGCTGAATGCGGGAGCGGGACTTATCCAGGTATACACCGGCTTTATTTATGAGGGCCCCGCTTTTGTGAAGCGGATTTTGCGAAGTTTGCTGAAATAAAAGTCCGGATACCTTCTTGCAAAAAGCCGGTAAATATTCCTAAGTTGTTAGATTTCAAAATGTTTTGAGTGATATGTCCCGCAAGCGATATGTGCTGCGCAAAATCCATTGAGTTTCAAATGCCAGATATTTCAAAAACTAAAATATTGGTTCTTAATTATATAGTCAAAGACTCTGATTTTTTTATAAATTATTTTATACAAACATATTGCATTTCTTAGAAACCTCTTTATCTTTGCAACCCGTTAACAAAAACAAAAAAACCGATTCAGTAGCTCAGCTGGTAGAGCACATCCCTTTTAAGGATGGGGTCCTGGGTTCGAATCCCAGCTGGATCACTTGTTTGCCCCTGTAAAGCCTAATTTTACAGGGGTTTTGTTTTTCAGGGGGACGGTGTGGGGGACTAATATGAAATATTTAAACCCCTCTGGACTCCTTACTGGATATCAATTTTCTTTAATGTCTATTTACACCTATGGGATTTTTCCACAGCTTCCAAATACGGTTTTTTATCGCATTTGAAATAAACTATCCGTTTTTCAGGTATTATAAAACCCAGAACCGGACACCCTCATTTTATGCTATTCAACATTTTTAAGCCATTTTATACGCACATTGTAACACTCTGCATAATGTACGATTTCGTACACTTGATTTTGATTAAATCCCACTGTATGTTCGCATTATGAAAACAATCTAAAAATCTAAAAACCATGTCACAGTCAAAAACAGTTCAGGAAGTAGATTACAATGAAAATTTAAGTTTCAATTATGGAGTTCTGGAAGATTTCTTTTCAGGAATCATTAGGGAAGGATATCCCTCAAGTCCCAGTGATATAGCTTATGAGCTAAGAGCAATCAACACCACATTAACCAAGGCCCTAGCAGAATTACACAATCACAACATTAAGTTGGAGGTAAGTAATGGTACAATGAGAGGAATAGAATCTACCTCCATGCTTGCGGAGCTTCTCGACTTAATGTCGAACATGAAGGAACAGGATGAATTAAAACTTGAAACCTGGTTCAAATGAAAGTGATACCTGATTACGATATCAATAAAACCGAAATCGGGATAACGATCCGGGAACAGTTGGGAGAAGATACCTTGACCCGGATCGGAGCAAAAGACTTGAACTTCAACCCTCTTCAAAGAAACGCTTTGAAACTCCTGAATTTAAAGGGTGGAATATCCTTCAATGTAAAGGAGAATCCAGATAGTATTAAGGCAATAGGTGTTTATAAGCGCACCGGTGGAAAGAATTTGTTAAATATTCGTTTCTTCGGTAAAGATGGGATCATGAAATCTTATGATAAGATTCAACCCTCAGAGCTGCCGGAACTAATATTTCAAACCATTAAATCATGAAAGAATTCCGATTACACAAGAAGTTTCTTCTGGACGGGGAATCAGTCGCCGAAATAGAGGCGTGCGTGTCGGCTATGTTGTTACTCAGGGAAACGGCC
>CAMAZH010000228.1 GCA_945863035.1 Chitinophaga pinensis
CCTCATTTTCAAATAAACCAATTTTCAAATTGTTCTAATGCCCCAACACAGTCTCCCCAAATTTTCTGGTGATCCGGATTCCGGCTTTCTCAAGAAATTGGGTGGGCAGTTCTCCTCCCGCGAAAATATATACGAGATCGTTCTTTAGTTTCAGGTTCTCAGCTTCTTTTCCAATACTTAGAGTGATAAACTCGTCTTCTATGGATATTAGGTTGGAGCCGAGTTTCACTTCAAGCTTTCCTGCTGCAATGGCTGAGTTCAATGCTATAGTGTTGAGGGGCTTGATGCGGTTAAAAACCTCATTCCGGTAGGATAGAACCACATTGTTTTGCTCAGACAGCAAAAGGGCAGATTCAACTGCCGAATCGCCTCCGCCAACCACAATGATGTGCTTACCGGAGATTCCTTCTGATTCGATAAGTCTGTATGCAACTTTTTCGTTCAACTCACCCGGAATTCCGAGTTTTCGGGGTGATCCTCTGCGGCCGATAGCAAGAAGTACAGATGCGGTAGTGAAGATATCTGATTTTATGGTGGTTACTTTAAAAATTCCCTCCTCTTGTGCTATGGATTCAACTTTCGAATTTTCCTGGATGCTGATGTTGTTTTTTCTTAATACCGTTTGCCATAATTCCAGAAGCTCGGTTTTACTGGTCTGATATAATTTAATTTTCCCGACCAAAGGCAGGTCCATAGGAGATGTCATTACGATTTTTTTTCGGGGAAAAGTATAAACCGTGCCCCCCAGCGTATCCTGTTCCAGAACAAGAAAATTCAGACCTGATCTTTTTGCAGTTAGTGCTGCTGATATCCCGGCCGGACCCGATCCAACAATTATCAGGTCGTAATTCGCCCCATGTTGTTTCTTAAGCGACTTTGCAATATTTCCAACTGCCTGTTTGCCCTGTTCAACGGCATTCTTAATAAGGCCCATGCCCCCAAGTTCCCCCGCTATAAAAATTCCCTGAACGTTTGTCTCAAAATTGTGATTCACATGGGGAAGGTCGACCCCTCTTTTCTCGGTGCCGATGCGCAATGTTATGGCTTGGGTGGGGCAAGCATGGAAGCAAGCACCATGTCCTATACATTGGGATGCGTTTATTATGGTTGCCTTACCATTTCTGATACCCAGGATATCATGCTCAGGACAGGCGGAAATGCATGCGCCCGTTTGGATACAACTGTTTACATCCACGTAAGGGTGCAGAGATACGGGTTCATACAAGCCATCTGCTTTTGCCTTGCCGATTTTTTCCTCAACGATTCTCGACTCTTTGCTTTTCTTGCGCAGGTAAATGGCCACCACTGAAATGCAAAGGATCGCAACCAGTGAATAAATCAGAATATTTTCAAGCAGCGTTTCCATTTTTCTAAAATAACCATTTATATCCAAAAGTCAGTGCAACAGCCACATGAATCAACATGATAATTAGCATAACCAGTGCAAACGGAAGATGAGCCACATGCCAGTACTTAAAAAGATTTTGCATAGCTGAGAGACGCTCTATTCTCCGATTCAGGTTAATATCGTTTTTCACCAGTGAAATTATGGTGTTGTAATCCTTTTTCGGGAACCGGTTTCTTTTCAGCACCGTTTTTACATCTCTCACGGATTTGCGATCGTCTATGTATTTCCTAAAGTTTCGAATCAGAAAATTGCTATGGTATAGCTCAATTTTCTTTTTTATGGATTCGCTTATTATGGAATGACTTTCATCATCAAGTTGAAAAGAGTCCCTGAGGATACCTGCAACATCGCTCTTCATCTCACGGACCTCATTCAAACTGAGTTCTCTTCCTTCAATGGATCGTGGAATCTGAATATAAATAAACCTGCCGATTATGCCGCTTACAAATACCGCCACCATGCTCCAGAAGCTAACCGCAACAATTCCCCCGAACTTATATGCCGTATGAAAAAGAACCATTAAAGGGCCCAGGCTGCATAAAAAAATGTGAAACTCCAGCCAATACCTGAGTTGACCAACACGTGACAGCCAACGATAACGTTTTCTGGCCATGTAGGAAGTGACACCGATAATCATAAGTAAAGACCCTGCGATTCCCAGGCCGTGACCAATACTTCCACTTGGCTTTAACATCTTATGGTCGGGATGGTAAACCCGATCTTCCAGTCCCAGTTGATAATATGAAACACCCTTATAAACCAATGCTATTAGTGTTGTAAATACTATGATAACCAAAACTCCGAGGAATATTCTATGAGCTGATTTTGACATAAAGAGCTGATTTACATAAGCAAGTAATAAACAAAGATAGAAACCATTCTTCGAAAGCTCATGAATAGTCTATTGATATATCTGTTAATGCAGATATTTAGAATCATTAAGTATAAGCAAAACGAATAATAGGGTCTGGATATTTTATATTTTTAGGCTTATCAGGTTAGAACAGGTCATCACTATGAGCACATCCTGAATCTTGTAACAGTTTTTTGCCACTTGTATTTACCGTATTTAAGGATTAAGAATTGCTTCTGCTGATTTTACTTTTATGGAATCTATTGTTTCGGATTTGTTGCCACAGATTTCTGAAACGAATTTGTTTCACGGGGGATTCGATTGACTTCCTTTTTTACAAGGTGAGGGGTGAAGTTGTGACTTATCCCATTACTCAGTGATATTTTGTATTATTTTACACTGTTGTCCGGTTAAATTTATTCGAATCATTTAAATATATTGATTTCATTAACACTTGTAAATATTTCGCCCCTACAGGGCTTCTTTTTGGTGTTTGCTATTATTTCTGCAAATATTTACGCGGCTCTGCCGCTTTAAAAGCTCCAGAGATTTCGGTGAGCTTAGTCGAACCGCAGCAAAATATTTGTAGTCAAATAATTAGATGTATACACATAAGCTGCAGAGCAGCGAAATATTGAGTGTATAAAGAATATCAAACTTTACCGGACAACAATGATTATTTTATTGAAATAAAAAATTGTAAACTCCCCGGAAGGAATCGCATTTCGGCCGGAAGGAATCGCATTTCGGCCGGTAGGAATCACATTTCGGCCGGTAGGAATCGCATTTCGGTCGGTAGGAATCGCATTTCGGCCGGTAGGAATCACATTCTGGTCGGTAGGAATCACATTTCGGCCGGTAGGAATCACATTTCGGTCGGTAGGAATCACATTTCGGTCGGAAGGCAATCCGAAATATCAAAAAAAAAGGTCTCAGGCCAGTTCAAAACCCAGGTGGAGAGGAAATCTACGCCATTATCCGATCAATTACCGATACCTGAATTAAAAATAAC
>CAMAZH010000229.1 GCA_945863035.1 Chitinophaga pinensis
CAGGCCGACCTGTATTACCGCCAATTCGCTTAGGGCGCTGCCCTAAGCTCTCGATTAAGCTGGCCTTTCAGGCCGGGAAAGTGTGTTCGGAATAGAAACAGATTCTCGTTTTTCTGCTCTTTCCCCTGAGCTAATGGTCGGTGCCCGACCAATAAAATGACTTTTAACTTCGAATAAGTACCGGACTCGGCTGAGATACTGCGGGAATAAGCTGGCCTTTCAGGCCGGTATTTTCCTGTCGTTAGCTTATCAGTGCGAGTGAAAATGAAGCGAATTTTTCATAAGCGCTCTGCCTAATTCTTGCTACAAACCGCGATTTGGTCACTACCAGGCTATGCATTCTCGGCCTGAAAGAAAGTCACCCTCTAAAAGCAGGTTTGGTATTCCCAGCTATCTGGTTATGCATTCTCGGCCTGAAAGGCCAATTTAAAACCAGCCTTGGGCAATGCCCAAGGCTGGTGATGGTATGAGAATAACGGCCTGAAAGGCCAGCTTAACGTGTTGTGCGATAGTCTTCTTCTTCATGAGAAAATGAAGGGGATATCAACCGCGAAAACGGATGTTTTTTGTTTTTTGAGCTTCTCCCATTTTTATTTCCGTTGGTTTCGCTCAACTAAGCCAAATTTTTTTAAATTTGTTCCGGTTTTGGTTTCGAGGGTGCTTCCGCACCACAGAATTAAAAGGGAATCCGGTGATACGTTTTTAACGCTAATCCGGAGCTGTTCCCGCAGCTGTAAGTCCTGATCAAAGCTTTTTGAATTCTACGCCACTGTTACGATCTGCTTGCCTTTTAAGGGTTTTGCAGACAGGATGGGAAGGCTCAAAAAGCGGGACAAGCCAGAAGAACTGCCAAGACACTTACATGTTTTTTGCTTTCGGTGAAAAAGCAGGGAATGATTCATTTTATTGTTCCAGAATCATTTTTTACCTGATCGGAAGCGGATTGCGCAATTGCTTGTTTTTAAGCAGGTTTTAATTTTTATGATCATGCGATCCGTGTTGTTGTCGGTTTTTGCTCTTCTGCTTTGCGCGTTTTCACGGGCACAGTCGCCTTCGTATGCCACTTCGCTCATCACTTATCGTCCGGCCCCGGGACAGCATATAAACACCCTTCTTACAGGAAGTCCTCTTGCGGCTTCGGGCGTTCTAAACGGGATCGGCAACCCGCTCAGCCTGGGAGCCTATGGCGGATATCTTGTCCTGGGTTTTGATGAAGCAATCGCCAACCACCCCGATAATCCCTATGGGATGGACCTTGTTATCTACGGCAACGCCTCTGCCACACATGCCGAACCGGGAATCATCAGGGTTATGATGGATGCGAACCAAAATGGCCTGCCCGACGACGTTTGGTACGAGATTGCCGGAAGTGCCCACTTTACAAACGACCTGGAAACGGATTACTCCATCGTGTACCACAATCCAAAACAAGAGGTTGCCGCCGATGTGTCCTGGACCGACAACTCATCCCAATCCGGAAAAGTTTTCATAAGCAGTTTCTATAACCAGCCGTATTACCCACTTAACGATTTTTTTCCGGGGATTTCAACCGATTCCCTTAGCTTCACTGGTTCCAGACTGAGAGGGAATGTGGGAATCCGAAACGGGATTTATTCCTCCCTGCCCTATGCTTTCGGTTATGCCGACAACCTCCCGGTTAAAAACCAAAATGCTACAGGCTTGCCCGATAACCCATATACCATGGATATCGTTGAGGGAGACGGGGGCGACGCAATCGACATCTCCTGGGCTGTGGATTCCGATGGGAGATATGTTGAGCTCCCTGAGATCGATTTCCTTATGATTTATACCGGAGTCAACGCATCAGCCGGTTGGCTCGGTGAGATATCAACCGATGTGCGGGGTGTTGTGGATGTGAAACCTGACAAGAGTATTCAGGGACCCCGGAAAATGATTCTCGCCTCAGAATTGCCAAACCGCATGATTCCCGGCGTTAGTGCTGAACTTTCGGCAAGAGCTCTGATTTCGGGTAGACACGATGCCAACGAAACAATCCTTTGGGAATCGCTGAACCCCGCGATTTTGTCGGTGTCTAACGGAGTTATTGAGGCCAAGTCAGCCGGAACAGCCATCATCCGGGGGAGTCTGGCTTCCGATCCTGAGGTTTTTATAAGTCATGGGGTTTCAGTAGTCACCCCAAAGGAACTCCTCCTGGAAACCCATTCCCTTACCTTACTGGAAGGCGAAACCGCATCCATAGGCTTCTCATTGCTTGACGATGCCTCAGAACCGATTACCGGATTAATCCCGATAGTTTCCATAGTTGACCCGTCTGTAGTAAGCACGCTTTCTATCGATAAATCGCAACTTACCCTCAGGGCGAATAGCCCGGGAAAGACATTGATTACTCTCGGTTTTCAGGATTTTCCCCAACTTGCTTCAAGCATTGAATTAAACGTTGTTCGAAGGATCGACCCCATTCAAATCAGCTTTTCCGTAAGCGGGGAAAATGGCAGCATCCTTCCCATGAAAGCCTATAGCGTAGAGAAGGCAGATGTTATGGGGTTTACTGACCGTCACCTTTCAGACTTCAATCCCGACAAGCCTTTTATCAGCCTTGCCGATGCAATTGTTTCTGTTTTATATGCGGAGGGTTTTGGAACGCTTGAAAAATCCCTTGCGTTCCGGCAGGATGCCTATGGGGGAAACCATTTGTACCTGTGGCAGCTGGGCAGCAACTGGGAATATCAGTATGGCTGGGGAGGTGATAATACTTCCGATATCTATGCGAAGACATGGTTTGCGGTAGTTAATAATAGAGTCTTCGTAAGCGGGTTCGACACCATTGAAGTTGTGGAAGGCGACAGGATTAATCTACGCCATATTGAGGATAACAGAGCTGCCTGGAGCGTGATCCGTATCAATCCCCCGAAAACCGAAATCCAGATAGGAGAGAAAATCACATTCTACGCCGAGCAACTGGATATCTCCCCCTCATCTCAAGGCGGTTTTATCGTGTCGGGTCCTTTCCCGGCGGTGGGCGCTTCGGTAATTGTTGACGAATCTTTGGTTTTTGCGGAAGATTCCGATCCAACAACCTCCTACACCGGAGCTTTTTCCCTGAGCTTTAAACTGGGAGGGAGCCATCTGGTTTCGGTGGAAAACTCCGAACCCCTGAGGCTTGAGGTTTTATTTCCTCTGGGGATTGAGGATGCCGCGACTTTTTCGATGTATCCCAACCCATGCCACGAGCAACTTAGC
>CAMAZH010000230.1 GCA_945863035.1 Chitinophaga pinensis
TTTCCGAAGAGAATTGACCATCGGGCCCTCTGATATTATTGTCGAATCTTCTGATGAGAAATTAATGAACAGGGTCATTAAAGTTATGAGCGAAAATATTTCCAACCCTGATTTTGGTGTTGAGGAGTTGGGACGAGAGGTGGGCCTAAACAGAACTCACTTGTATAGAAAGCTTAAACAATTAACCAACCACACCGCCATAGAATTTGTCAGGAATATGCGCCTCCAACGTGCAGCGCAGCTATTTACCCAAAATAAACTTTATGTTGCTGAGGTTGCCTATATGAGTGGTTTTAAAGAATTGTCGTACTTCCGAAAAATCTTCAGGGAATTTTATGGCATGTCGCCTCAGGAATATGTTAACAATTGCAGCGAGCAGTTAAGAAATGCTGAGAGCCCAACAACCCAATCGTAACAAAATCGCTGTTTTTACCTTTTTATTCCAACTCTCGGTTTGTGCAGATTTAAATAGCTGATGTGACAGGAATAGAGTTGAAATGATACAAATCCACTCATAGAGGTTTATTCCGCCGAAATCCTTACTATTTTTATAAACGAACGATTGTTTCCGATGAACAGGAATCAGTTGTTCGGTTTTGACCATGAACGTCTTGAAATGCTGATGATCATATTTTAGTCCTTTGCCCATCAAATGTGTATCGGTAAATTACATTTTCTGAATACCCATTTAAGGGAAAATGTGGATAGCAGAACTTCTTGCACGTATCGTTTTTATTCTTTTTAAATCCCTTATATGAACTTCAAATGCAGGTTATTCGTGACGGCTTGTTGCCTGAGCTTTCTTTTTTTGGTTGGTTGCTTTGAAACCGAACCTTACAAAGACCCCTCTAAAGATATCGACGAAAGAGTTGAAGATTTGTTGAAACGAATGTCAGTGGAACAGAAACTGCTTCTACTGCAGGGAGATGGTATGTCAACTGTCGGAATTCAAAGTCTGGGAATCCCTCCTCTAAATTGCTCAGATGGTCCGTTTGGCGCTCATCGGGGTGCAGCTATTACCTCCTTCCCCTGTGGAAATTCATTAGGGGCTAGTTGGGATACCGCCCTTATAGCTGATGTTTCAGCTGCAATTGGCAGAGAAGCCAAAGCAAAAGATATTCAATGCCTGTTGGGCCCGGGAATTAATATTATCCGACATCCCTTATGTGGGCGAAATTTCGAGTACTACAGCGAGGACCCTTTTCTGTCGGCTTGTTTAGGAGTATCCTTCACCAAGGGTTTGCAGGGGGAGAAAGTAGCCGCCACATTAAAACACTATGCCGTAAATAATCAGGAGTTTTATAGAAACAGTCTCGATGTGATTGTTGATGAGAGAACTCTTCAGGAGATTTATCTCCCAGCTTTCCGCGATGCCGTTATCCTAGGAGATGCTTGGTCGGTTATGTCGGCTTATAATATGGTAAACGGAGTACATTGCTCGGAAAATAAACACCTGCTAACAGAAATTCTAAAGGAGGATTGGGGATTCAGGGGCTTTGTAATGCCCGATTGGGCTGGAGCTCATTCAACTCTGGCGTCGGCTAATAACGGATTGGATTGCGTGGTTTATGATAGCGATTTATTTGGCAGGCCACTGGCCGATGCATTTAGCAGAGGGGAGATCTCGGAAACGCAAATCACCGGAATGGCCCGAAGGGTTCTTCGGGTGATTTTTCTTACTGGACTTATGGATCCATTACCTGCCGCGGATGAAAACATTATTAATTGTCCCGAACACCGCAAACTAAACCGCAAGGCAGCAGCTGAAGGCATTGTTTTGCTCAAAAATGAGAACAATGTACTTCCCTTTAGTCCGGAAAAAGTCAAGTCGCTTGCGGTTATTGGCCCAAACGCCGCTAAATTGCGTATGGGAGGTGGAGGAAGTTCATATAACAGTAAGGTTTTTTACCAGATCAGCCCACTCGATGGTATTGTATCGGCTGCTGGCAATAAAATAAAAGTCAGCTTTGCACAGGGGGTGGGGCTGGCCGACACTTTGGTGCCTGTTGGTGCTGAATTTCTTCGTCCCTCTAACAAATCAAGAGGTACAAAAGGCTTATGGGCAGAATATTATAATAATAAGGATCTTCAAGGAAAACCTATTGTTTCCCAGTTAGATACAACTATTGACTTTGTTTGGGAAACAGGTCCGAAAATTTATCTTTCCGATTCCGAAAAAAATCGAATCGACACTCTATCGGAAAAAAGTGAATTGATAGGAGCCGATAATTTCTCAGTTCGCTGGACAGGGACAATAACTCCCCCGAAAACAGGCTTCTACGATTTTGTAACCCATAGTGATGATGGCGTTCGCTTATATGTAAACGGCGAAATTCTAATTGACCAATGGTATAGCCATGACAAGGAATTCAGGTATGGAACCATTGAACTTGAAGAGGGTATTGCCTACTCGGTCAAACTGGAGTATTATGAAGAAATTGGCGGTGCAACCATGCGGCTGGGTTGGTTTTATCACGATCCCGAAAAAATTGAGGAGGCTGTGAGGCTCGCGAAGATTTCTGATGCAGTTGTTATTTGCGCCGGAATTGATAAATTTTGGGAAGCCGAGGGTGCAGATCGTTCCAACTTTGATCTTCCTTTGGTCCAAAATCGTCTGATTGAGGAGGTCGCAAAGGTAAATTCGAATGTCGTTGTGGTTCTTAATAACGGTGGACCTTTAAACCTGAGACCTTGGATAAAAGAAGTGCCGGGCCTTGTGGAGGCATGGTTTAACGGCAATGAAGGAGGGAATGCAGTTGCGGATATTCTGTTTGGAGTGCAAAACCCTTCAGGAAAATTACCATTTAGCTATGTTCAGAGCGCTGTTGAGTTTCCCCCGGCGTTTGATAATTATTTGAACCGTGATAAAACTGCCGAATACAAGGAAGGTGTTTTTGTAGGTTACAGATATCACGACAAATATGAAACAGGAATAATGTTTCCTTTTGGATTCGGCTTGTCATATACTACCTTCGAATACAGTGGGCTAAAGATCGAAAGAGTTTCTGAAAACCAGTTTGCAATTCATTTTAGCGTGAAGAACACGGGGAATTTTGATGGGGCGGAAATTGCCCAATTATATGTAAGCGAGCTAAACCCGACGGTTGAAAGGCCAATAAAGGAACTTAAAGGATTTGAGAAAATTTTTATACCCAAGAACGAATCGCGGTCATTCATGATTTCGGTTGATCCCAGGCAGTTTAGTTTCTTTGATCCTCAGG
>CAMAZH010000231.1 GCA_945863035.1 Chitinophaga pinensis
CGGTGAATATGTCCTGGCCCGGGCGCGTGCAGGATGAAAGCATAAGGCCTGTAGCCAGAACTGTGGTGAGGACAAGCTGAAAATGATTTTGTTTCATGATGATGATGTTTTTTGGTAAAAGGGGATCAGAAATGATTTGAAGTGTAAAATTAATAAAATAGGGATATAAAATGCTATTCCCGATGTGAAATGGAAATAGGAGTATTACCATGCCCACAACGAATGTTTTTCGGTGCCGGGGTTTATGCCAGGTTTGTTTGTTCCTTGGGGTTAAAAAATCCCGCTAAGACCGAAATTGCCGTTCGACAATGGAACCTATTAGTATCCGGATCCATAGCCAACTAAAAGAATATGAGTTCCGATCTCTTAAGAGATCGGAACTGGTCGATCCCGTTTTGCAGCGTTCATAAAGAATGGTCTCTTCTCAGCATCTTAACACTTATCCCTTTTTCGGTCCTCCAGCCTTCCCGGTCTGTAAGGCTTATAAAAAAGTGGTAATCCCCCTCATCGTAACCGTTGTCGGGAACGGTAATTTCCAACAGGGGATGATAACTTTGCTGCCCGGCCTGAATCTCATACTCATGAATAAACACATAGGGATGAAGGGGCAACTTTTTGGGGGATAGCTCACATGCCGAAACCTCGGTACTGTGCGAATGATGATCGAAATTGTTATGAATGTCGATGCTGTAAGAACCTAGTTCGGCGTTATCGGTAAAAAGGGTATTGAACAGAAATGTTTCGCCGATGTAGATCGTGTCGCAGTTGTTGGGGAAGGCTTCCAGACCAGTTGAATCAATCACCGGTCTTTCATCGTCGATTTCTGAAGGCTTGCATGCCGAGAAAGCCAGAAGAAGTGAGACAATGCCAAGTATTTTTATTGCGTTCATGGGTATAGTATAAAAGTGCGGCAAGTTTTTTACCCCTGCCGCCCTTGGATTATTAGTTTACTTCATGTCTGTGCTGGAGGAAATTAGGATTTCAACCTCATCGTCAACAGAGCTTTGATTTCCTTCCATATCCGTAACAATAAAGTCGAAATGATAATGGCCGATTTCTGCTGTTACAGGCACACTGGCGTGTTTGTGGAAGGTGGTGTTTTTCAGTCCCGAAAACTCGGTATAGACCGAATCAAACTCCCACTCGTCAAACACAAAACTCCCCATTGAGCCCTTTTTGAGGTGTTCTCCTTCCGGATGCACGATTACCTGAATTGTTTTGATTTTCCCCTCCGCAATAACTTCCGCCTCGATATGCAGATCCATCCCTTGCATGGCTGTTTTGGTGTTCTCATAACCCAGTTCGATAAGTGTTATTTCTGGCTTTGAAACAGTCTCCTCATTATCGCACGAATTGAGGATAAGCATTGCTGATGCTGATAAAAGAAAGAATATATTTATTGTTTTCATCATTACAAAATTATTTTTTAAAGGTATGATGGAACACCCATGTTGCTGATTATTTTATCATTATGATTGTGTTTGCAAAACATTGGGTGTTTCATGGTTTAATTTTTTAAAATTTAACGGTATACTCACATTGATAATGAAATTGCGCCCCGACTCGGGAACGTTGATAATCCGGTAATAGCTTGTATGGTTGAAGTATTTCCGATTCAGGAGATTCTGAACCTGAAGGTTTACCGATACAAGCTGCTTTTTAACTCTGATCCGGGTGCCACCTGAGATATTCAGGGTTTGGTATCCGGGGGTCTGGATCTCAGGCGGAACGATTTTATCCTGCGCCGAGACAATCTTCAGGTCCAACCCCAAATAACTCTCGCTTAAATATTTCCAGGTTCGCGGAACATATTTCAAGCTGAAGAGCAGGTTTACCGGAGGCGAAAACGGCAGTGTAAAGCCTTTCTTTTCCCCTGAGACCTGACGGGAGTAAACATACTCGCCAATGAATCCGGACTGCAGCTGCCTGAACAGGTTGTAATGTGCATGGATTTCTCCCCCGAACCGCAGCACCTCGCTCTGGGTATATTGGTACACCTGGTTTCCTGCCCCATATAAATAGTCGTGTTTGTATGTGGGATTCAGATAGATGTAGTTGGGAAAGTAATTCACAAACGGACTCAGTCCAAGAGCGAAGTCCGTGTAATTCCATTCCATTCCCAGATCAAGCTGGTACGAAGTTTCTGCCGACAGATCCTTGTCACCCACTTCATAACTGAAATGATGATAGTTGACGCCGTTGGCAGCGAGCTCCTTGGCAATCGGCATTCTGAAACTTTTTCCGGCATTGGCCTTAAGGCTGTAATGAAGGTTATTGAAATTATAGCCAACCGACCAGCTTATGCTGTTGAAGTTTCGTTCCATGCTAACTGCTCGGGAGAGGAATTCCATATGGATCGTATCTCCCTGATCGTTTAGAATAGGGCTCTCGAACCAGTCGGAATACTCATTGATGGAAATCTTCCCGAAATCGTACCGAAGTCCGGCATGAAGCAAGGATTTCGCCGATAAGGAGTATTTCCCATAGCTGAATCCCCCGGCTGAGAATTGCTCAAAAGCGGGAATGATAAATCCCCTGCCACCGATCGCGTTCTCCTGATATTCCCCGCTTAAGCCAGCAGTCAGATTGAGTTTGTCGCTAAGCGCAAACACCCCTTTCAGGTTTCCGGAAAACACATCCTTGTCGAACCTTAGCTCCAGACCTGAGGAATAGCTTAAGTTCTCCGGGAAAACAGGAGGCATATAACCATGGCTCACATAAGGACTCCATTCCTGCCTGAAATTATTCTGGTATCCAAACTCTGTTTCCAGACGATGGTTTCCGAACCTGTAATCGCTTTTGGCTATGGCCTTAAAATGGTTAACATTCTGATAGGGAAACTGAATATCCCTGTCCGACTTGTCGTGAAGAAGCGTGTCGACCCTTCTGGGTTCCAGCCCATGCGCATTGGCGAAAAACCCGCTGGTGTTGCTCAGGTTACTGATAAACAGCCGGTGGTTGGAGTGTTTCCCAAGGCTTCCCACAGAAAGGTGAATGTTCCGCTCGTTCCCGGCAGTATTTCGCAATCGGTTTTTGTACAGTGCGGCTCGATAGGAGTAGATGTCTACACTGTCGGTAGGAACCCTGAAATCGGCATAATCGGCAATGGTTACCCGGCTGGTGAAAAACAAGCGCTTTTTTCGCCCATAGATATTTACCGAACTTCCAAGCAGGTTGTTGTTGCTCTTTCCGCTGAGC
>CAMAZH010000232.1 GCA_945863035.1 Chitinophaga pinensis
AGCGAGACTCCCCCGTAGAACTCATTTTGAAAAGCTGCTGCTCCCACCGAAAAGTCGGGATAAAAGCTTGATGAATTCGGGTACGATTCGCTGCCTCCACCCTGATTCACGGTCCCGGATGCCGGATCGTACTGGTCGGCAAACTCGAAGCCTGTTGAAACAACCGTGCGCGATATGGCCGAAGCCTGAATCCCGCCTGAAAAGGAAAGCGACCGGCTTGCCTTGAAATGGTAGGAATACATCGATGAAAAGTTCATCTGATTCATCGCCCCTGACCCTTGCACATCATTGCTGAAGGACAGGCCCAATCCGCCGTGCAGGTTCTCAACATACTGATCGTACGACAATGTGTAGGTCTTATAGATGCTGCCAATGCCGGGATATTGGTTCCGGTAATTTATAAAGACTCTGTTTTCCTCGCCAACGCCAGCCCATGCCGGGTTGAGATTGAGACGGTTGGCGTAGAACTGCGAAAAATGAGAGTCCTGTGCCAGGACCCTGGTAGTCAGGCAAAATAAGCAATTGCATAGTATGAAAAGTCGATATTTATGCATCAGCGATTATGATTATCTTTGAGCCACGGTTTTTTTACAATATATTTAACAAGAATTTCGTTTCATTCATCAAACGTTTCTGTTGGATAAATGTTTTACTCTCGGTCCTAAATGTGTTAGGATGCGATTTGAATTTAAAGTTAGACGAAAATAATGAAATTTATATTTATAGCCCTTTTATTTCTTTCTTTTGTAGCTCATGGTCAGGTATGGCACATGAAAAGGACCATACAATTCGATAATCCTGCAGCTTCCAAAGATATTTCGATTTCGGATTTCATTTCTTTCCCGGGGGAGGTCTACCCCGACGAAAGAATTCGTCTGCCGTCTTATTCCGACCTTATTCAATGGAATTCCGATCAGGCCCTGGCTAATCTTTCCATAGTTTATCCCGGTTATGAGCCTTTCTCCGGAACCATCCCTGATTCCTCCTTATTATTGAACCTCACGGATAGCCTATCGTTCTCCTATTCTCTGGAGTATATGCAGAAAAGGCCTTTTGTCCAGTTAAGTGTTCTGCCCTTTCGTCTAAACCCGGAAAATGGGCAGTTGGAACGTCTTAAAAGTTTTGTGATCCGATTGGAGTCAATAGTCCCTCGCACCCCAGCTGTCATGGGAGGGAAAAAATCCTCGGCCCCTCTTAATTCAGTGCTTTCCACAGGGAAGTGGTATAAAATCAAGCTGCCTTCTTCCGGGATTTATAAGTTGAGCTACGACCAGATCAACTCCATGTCGGTCGGCAGTCCTGCAAATGTTCGTGTTTTCGGAAGCGGTGGCCTTGTTCTTCCCGAAGATTGCAGGAAAGGAGAAAAAGATGACCTTTCACCCGTGCAGATTCATATGGTTAAGGGAAGCGACGGGGTTTTTAATTCCGGAGATTACATCCTTTTTTATTCGAAGGGGAGTATCGCCTGGAATTATGATTCGGTTCTGGGAATGTTCCGGCATCAGCTAAATCCATATTCAGACTTCAGCTATTATTATGTGACTTCCGGTGATGCGCCCGACTTTCCCATACTGGAAACGACTTCTCCCGGAACCCCTAATGTTAATTCTGAATCATACGATTACCGAGCTTTTCATGAGTCGGAGAAGGAAAATGTCTTGTTAAGCGGAAAACAATGGTTTGGCGAGTATTTCGCTGTGATGGTGCAGCAGACATTTGCATTTACAGTTCCAAACCTGATCCTTTCCCAACCGGTTCAGATTCAGACCCAGGTAATGGCAAAAGCCCTGACGCCTTCGGAGTTTCAGATGAGCTATAATAACAGTACGGTTTCAACAATGGTTGTGCCCGCATCCAACCTTAGCGACTACACTTCGATCTTTGGGTATACTGCACAGCAAAAAACCCAGTTCGTGCCCCAGTCAAACAGTATTTCGTTGAAGTTGAAATACCTGAAGCCCGACGGCTCTGCCAAAGCTTGGCTCGATTACATCCTCTTGAACGGGAGGGCAAGCTTAAGCATGCCTGCCGATTTCTTCGAGTTCAGGGATAAGAAGGTAAGCTCCCACGGAAATATTACCCGGTTTGCCATTGCTTCTGCAAGCGAAAAAACCGTGGTTTGGGATATCAGCAATCAGAACAATATCAGGAAGATTCCGGGAACACTCTCAGGATCTACCTTATCCTTTATCGCTGCTACGGATACCTTACGCGAGTTTGTGGCGTTTAACGAGAATGCTTCGTTTCCGTCCCCAATACTTCAGGGCACTGGCTTGGGAATCGTTCCGAACCAGAATCTTCATGGGCCGCAACAGCCCGATATGGTTGTGATTGTTCACCCCGACTTCATGGATCAGGCTGAGCGCCTTGCTGCCTATCGGCGTGAAAATAATGGTCTGGATGTGCTGCTTGTTACCCCGGAAATGGTTTACAACGAGTTTTCTTCCGGTAGCCCGGATATCGCCGCATACCGGAATTTTATGAAAATGCTCTATACCCGCGCCGATGGTGACAATTCGCTTTTGCCAAAGTATTTGCTGCTTTTTGGGGACGGGACATTCGACAATAAGGGGATTACCGAAAACGCCACGAATTTTATCCTGACCTATCAATCAGACAATAGCCTTAGCCCGACTGCCTCCTATGTCTCTGATGATTTTTTCGGTCTGCTCGACCCTGGCGAGAGCATGACCAGCGGTTTGCTCGATATTGGCGTGGGACGGCTCCCGGTAGCTACCCTGGAGGATGCAAAACTCTTGGTCGATAAAATCCTGGATTACGAATCGCCCGAGCGCATGGGCGATTGGAGAAACACAATTTGTTTTATCGGCGACGATGAGGATTCAAACATTCACATGACCGATGCCGATGGCCTGGCAAATTATGTTGAAACAAAATACCCGGGCTTTAATCTTAACAAAATTTATCTCGATGCTTATAAACAAGTAACTACCCCTGTGGGTCAGGAGTATCCTGATGTGAATCGAGCCATAAACGATCAGGTGGAGCGTGGGGCCCTTATCATAAATTACACAGGTCACGGAGGGATCAAGGGATGGGCACATGAGCAAATTCTGGGTGTTAACGATATCGACAGGTGGAAGAACGATGACCGGATGGCCTTGTTTATGACAGCCACCTGTGAGTT
>CAMAZH010000233.1 GCA_945863035.1 Chitinophaga pinensis
CCCAGCCGCGACGATTTTACTTACCCAACTGCCAACAAACAACTTAACTTTTTGCAGCACATTTACCGCTCGCTGCACAAAAAAGGCGGAGCCCGCGCGGCAGTTGTGTTGCCCGATAACGTGTTGTTTGAAGATGGCGACGGCGCCAAAATCCGCCGTGACTTAATGGACAAATGCCGGCTGCATACCATTCTGCGCCTGCCAACCGGAATATTTTATGCCCAAGGTGTGAAAACCAATGTGCTGTTTTTTGAACGCGGCATGACCGAAACCGGAAACACCGACCAAGTTTGGTACTACGACATGCGCACCAATACCCCCAACTACGGAAAACGCACCCCGTTTACCCTTGCTGCCTTTGAAGGATTTATTAAAGCCTACACAGGAGGTTTAACCACTGAAAATGTGGGTTTGGATTATGACGGAAAGGTGGACGACCAAAAACGTGCAGCGATAACCGATGAACGCTGGCAATGTATTACCCGCGAGCAGATTACCAAAAAGAACGACTCGCTTGATTTGGGCCTGATTGCCGACAGCACATTGAGCAATGGAGAAGATTTGGACGACCCGATTGACATTGCCAAAGAAGCAGTGTTGGAATTGAAAAGTATCATGGGCGAACTGGATGCCATCATTAAAGAATTACAATAGAGCAAAATGGATAACGAATTACCGATAGGATGGATTGAAACAGGATTACTAGATATTGTTGAGGTGTATACTGGAAAGAAGGATGCTAATTATGCAACATCTGATGGTAAATATTTATTCTTTACTTGTGCTTATGAACCTTTAAGATCAGACGATTACTCTTTTGAAGGTGATGTTCTGATTTTACCAGGTAACGGAGTTAATGTTGGAGAAGTCTTTTATTATTCAGGGAAATTTGAAGCATACCAAAGAACCTATATTGTCAGCAACATTAAAATTGATCCAAAGTATCTTTTTTACCATTTTAAAAGGTACTGGAAAGAAATAGGAACTGCCCAACAGTATGGGTCAGCAACAAATTACATTAAGATAGGGAATTTCAACGATTACAGAATTAGCTTTCCACCCCTTTCCGAGCAGCAGCGCATTGTGGCCAAAATCGATACCCTGTTTGGGCACCTAGATGCGCTGAAAGCCCGACTCGACCGCATCCCACAACTGCTGAAAGACTTCCGCCAAAAGGTACTTACTCAGGCTGTAACCGGCAAATTGACGAAACCGTTGACTAAATGGGAGAAAACTAATTTAGGTAATTTAGTATTCAAGGGAGGTATATTTGATGGCCCTTTTGGTTCCAATTTAAAAACAGAAGACTACACTTCCAGTGGCGTTAGGGTTATTCGATTGGAGAACATAGAGTTCTTGAATTTTGTAGAGGAAAAAGAAACCTTTGTTTCAGAGGGAAAATACAACACATTAACAAGGCATACTGTAAGAGAGGGAGATATAATATTTTCCTCATTTATTTCAGAAGATATAAGGGCTTGTATTCTGCCTGAACTAAAAACAAAAGCAATTGCAAAAGCTGATTGTTTCTGTATAAGACCCGATGAAACAAAAATGGATAAAAAGTACTTGCTTTTTTTATTGGTTTCAAAAATCTCATTTAATCAATTAGTTGCAAATATTCATGGCGCAACACGACCTAGAATAAACACCACTCAATTAAAAACATTAATCATTTCACTACCACCCTTAGAAGAGCAGCAAGAAATAGTCCGTCGTGTTGAATCCCTTTTTGCAAAAGCCGACCAAATAGAAGCGAGCTACCAAAAACTAAAAGCCAAAATAGAGCAATTGCCACAGGCCCTGCTGGCCAAAGCCTTCCGTGGCGAACGGGTAGAGCAACTCCCCGCCGATGGCGATGCCCGCGATTTGCTTGAGCAGATTAAACAAGCCAAAGAAGGATTGGAGAAAGGCGGAAAGGGTAAGAAGATGAAGGTGGAGGATGAGGTTAGGATGGTGGCTGAAGAAGGGACGAGGTATGGAAAGAAATAACAATTTAACTTTAAAGTTAATATATCTTAAACATGTTATATAATACACAACTTTAAAGTGTGAATTGCAAGTTTATAACCTAATTTTGCACCGAATGGCAACCAAACAAGAGGTTGAGCGTTTCTTAAACGACTTTAAAACTAAGATGGGCATATTCCATATCCTCTTTATGGATAATCGGGGGAAAAATGCTCAGGCGCTCATGGACTTAGAGATCAGTCCAATTAAAAGAATTGAAATACTGAAAAAGCTGGCTCTTGAAGATTATTCACAGGGTCCTCTGGAAGAAAACATGCATGGCATACCGCCTATGTGGGTATTTGGTCAGGAAATAAAAGGAATAGAAGTGTACATTAAAATTAGTATGGGAAAAGCAAATTCACAAACCATTTGCATCTCCTTTCATCCTGCCGAATATGTTATGAACTATCCATTAAAATTAAAACAATGAAAAGCCCATTTACAGATAAAGAAATGACGGTCGCAAAAGAAATGCGTGAAATGACTTTCAGGAAGGAGCCATTTTCAGTTGTATTTCATTTTTATATATGCGAGGATACCAAGGAACAGTTTGAGGATGAGCATTTTTCAACCCTGAATTACAATCAGGTTGTCAATCAATACCGGGTCCGACATAACATCCCATTTCCTGAGCAGATCAAAGCAATCCGCGAGAAATATGAACTTTCAGCAAAAAAAATATCGGAGTTATTAGGTTTCGGAACCAATTCCTGGAGAAATTATGAAGATGGTGAGGTCCCGTCCAGAGCGAATGCCAATCTGATTCAAATGATTAGCAAACCAGAAAGTTTTGAAGAATACATTCTAAAGTACAGTGGTCTTGAAGAAAAAGAAAGTGGAAGAGTTTTAAAACCTGTTCAAAAACTAATAACCGATTCATGTTATTGTGCTGATCCGCTTTACCGATTCAACAACCAGCCCGACATTACAACCGGTTTCAAAGCCTTTGACCGGATAAAGACAGAACAGGTTATCTCATTCTTTGCAGAACGTTTGCAACCATTTAAAACCAAGCTGAACAAACTGTTGTTCTATACCGATTTTGTCAATTTCAGAAATACAGCCCAAAGCATTACCGGATTACGATATAATGCAATTCAGTTTGGACCAGTGCCACATAACTATGA
>CAMAZH010000234.1 GCA_945863035.1 Chitinophaga pinensis
AGTTAAAAGTCATTTTATTCGTCGGGCACCGACCATTAGCTCAGGGGAAAGAGCAGAAAAACGAGAATCTGTTTCTATTCCGAACACACTTTCCCGGCCTGAAAGGCCAGCTTAATCGAGAGCTTAGGGCAGCGCCCTAAGCGAATTGGAGGTAATACAGGTCGGCCTGAAAGGCCAGCTTAAAAACCTCGAGAAATTAGAAAATGTTTACCCGCAGAGATTTTCTTCATTTTCTCATTAACAAAACTTACCTATCTTTGTTACCTCTGAGTAACATGAAAAACCGCCCTTCATCCATATTATATCGGATTACCACTCTTCTGCTGGTTTTCTTAACCCCATTGTTGGTAAAATCCTTTCACACCCTCGAGGATCACATCGATCACCATGCATGCTGCCAGAGCAGTTCCGGGCTTTTGAGTGTCGGACCCAAAGACGATTATTGCCCAATTCATGATTACGAAATCTCAACAAACGACATACCCGATTTACAGCTTCCGGATTTCTCATCAACCTCCTTTCTTGAGCTGATTGTGCGTCCAACCGGACAGCTGATTTTCAGAATCCCGGGCACCCTCTTTTCTCCCCGCGCACCTCCTGCATTAGCATAAGGGTTCACTGAACCTGACCGAAAAATTTCTTCAACATTTTCCACACCCAAAGACCTATTCAAATGAAGTGTCTGCTGGGTTGTCTTATTGTGTTTGCATGTATCTCAAACACAGTATTCAGCCAGAAATCGTATTCCTTATCGGGCAAGGTGACTGATGAAAATCATTCGCCCCTGCCGGGAGCGTCTGTGACTATAAGCCCGGGGAATGGGGGAACCATTACCGACAGAAAAGGGTTTTTCGAATTCTCCGGTCTGGCCCCTCAAGCCTATGCCTTCGAAGTCTCTTTCATGGGATACGAAAAATACAGGGATACGCTGAACCCTTCCGTGATTGAGTATTTCCACGTGCACCTTCAGCCTTCGGTTCTCAGGCTTGATGAAGTAATTGTGACCGATGGCTATTCGGAAACGCGGAAAATGGAAGATCCCCGAAATATAGAGATCGTAAACGAGCAGTATATCAAAACGAACCTTTCAGGCAGCCTTATGAAATCGTTGGAGCGTTTGCCGGGGGTTGGGGCCATAGAAATCGGATCGGGACAGTCTAAACCGCTAATCCGCGGACTGGGTTTTAACCGGGTTACGGTGGTAGAAAACGGGATTAAACACGAAGGACAGCAATGGGGTGCAGAGCATGGTTTGGAAATCGACCAATATGCCGTCGACCGGGTAGAAGTTATCAAGGGTCCCGCCTCCCTGCAATACGGGTCGGATGCCATCGGAGGAATCATCGACATCAGGCAGCTCAATGTACCTGTGGAAAACAGTTTTGGTGGAGCCATCGAGCTCAGCGGGAAGAGCAACAACAACCTGCTTGGAAGTTCGGTAAATATCTATGGGCGAAAAAAGCGCTTGTTTTTCACGAGTCGGATAACCATTGCCGATTATGCCGATTTCAGGGTACCTACCGACAGTGTAGACATCTACTCCTATCGGGCCGCATTATTCAAAAACCGATTACGCAATACTGCCGGGAACGAGCGAAACATTCACCTTTCGGTGGGAAGCCTTGGGAAACACTCCAACCACCGGCTGTTTATCAGCAACCTGAGCAGTACAATCGGGTTTTTCGCCAATGCGCACGGGCTGGAACCCCGAAGAGTCGACACGCTTCTGCACGACAAGTCGGACAGGGATATTCAGTTTCCCTATCAGAATGTTAACCATTTTAAGGCCATCGGCAAAAGCGATTACAGGTTCGGAAACCATCGTCTGGAAACGGAGTTTGGATACCAGAATAATTTCAGGCAAGAATGGAGTCCCTATGTGAGCCATGGTTATATGCCTCCTGTTTTCCCGGAGAACTTAAGCTATTCCTCAGGTCTTGAGCTAATGTTCGACAAGGATGTATTTTCCGGAAACCTGAAAGGGGTCTTTGCGCTGAGCGATAAACTCAGTCTGACTGCTGGCTTAAGCTCGGAATATCAGGAAAACGCGATCGGTGGCAGGGGATTTATCATTCCAGCTTTTAAACAATTCTCAGCCGGGGGATTCGGCTATTCGAAATATTCCTTATCGGCGAAATCTTTGCTGCATGCAGGACTTCGTTACGATTTCGGAAAAATTTCAATCAATGAGTATTCCGACTGGTTCGAGAGTCCTATTCTCAACGATCAGGGAGATAAGATACGTATGGAGTTCCTCTCCCGCGCAGTAAGCACGGATCGAAACTTCAACAGCATCAGCTGGTCGGTTGGCTATAATTTCAATAACCTTCATTACAGCCTTAAGGCCAATGCCGGAAAAAGTTTCAGAATGCCTATTGCCAAGGAACTCGCTGCCAACGGGGTCAACTATCATCATTTCAGTTATGAAGTGGGTGACAAGGATCTGTCGGCAGAAACTTCGTACCAGCTTGATTTGGGAATGGAATGGAATTACACGGATTTCGCTCTTGGACTGAGTCCGTTTGTGAATTACTTTCCCAACTACATCTATCTTAACCCCACGTACAAACACGACTATCTATATGGGGCCGGAAACCAGGTGTACCAGTATACCCAGAGCGAGGTGCTGCGTTTTGGGGGAGAAATCCATGCGCATTACAACCTGCTCAGGCAACTGCAGTCAGGATTCATTGGCGAGTATGTTTATTCCCGTCAGGTCTCGGGTGAAAAGAAAGGCTTTACATTGCCATTCTCTCCTCCGGTAAACCTGCTCTTCAGCCTGAAATATGTTCCGCGAACCTGGAAATATTTAAGCGAGAGTTATTTGGGGTTGGACCTGAAGATTGTCTCGGCTCAGGATAAAATCGTTCCGCCTGAGATCAAGACTCCCGGCTACCAAACCCTGAATATCTCAGGAGGCACCCGGATCAGAGTTAAAAGGCAGCTAGTATCGGTAAACCTTCAGGTTCAGAATCTCCTGAATCGGAAATACTTCAACCATACAAGCTATTACCGGATTATCAACGTTCCCGAGTCGGGGCGCAATTTCATTATTAATATTAGTATACCGTTAAATTTTAAAAAATAAAAACATGAAAACAATAAATATATTCTTTCTTTTATCAGCATCAGCAAT
>CAMAZH010000235.1 GCA_945863035.1 Chitinophaga pinensis
CATCAACCCCTCAGGCAGATCAAACACCATAAGTTTTTTCTTGTGATCCACCTCCACAATAAAATCCGGGTGAACAGGGATAAGGAACTCAGAAGATTCATCAGAAACCAAAAAAAGCGGATTCAGGGGATTGTCGATATACTCTTTTATGATTCCATTGATCCCTGAAGTTTTATCCTCAAAGAGGTATCCCACAAAGATTCCGGCATTTTCGTCCAAGAGTTCGACTTTTTCCCTGATCAGGGAATTTTCCAGATAAACATTCTTTCCAACCAGTTTCAGAGCCTCCTCGGGGTTTGCGATAAATTCGAGTTTGATTATAGCCCGGTCGGGAAACACCTCGGCTTCTTCAATAAAAAAGGGAACCAGATGTTCGTCCACTTCGACGAACAGCGGTTCCCCCGGTTCAATATCATCAGCAAAATCGCTGTTCAAGCGGAGCATCAACCGTCCCCCAATTCCGTGAGACTTTGTAAAATACCCGATTAACGAACAGTTTTCCCTGATCATTTAAGATCCTATGCTTCTGATTCTTTTTCTTCTGAATCAGCCGGTTTCTCAGCTTCTTCAGCTGCAGCTTCAGCAACGGGAGCCTCAACAGGCGCCGCGGCTACT
Source organism: Chitinophaga pinensis (assembly GCA_945863035.1). GTDB lineage: Bacteria > Bacteroidota > Bacteroidia > Bacteroidales > JACJXF01. The sequence continues at coordinate 616 of CAMAZH010000235.1, forward strand.
TCAGCTACAGGGGTCTCCAAAACAGGAGCTTCTACGGTTTCAACAGCATTTTCTTCTTCCGCCACTTCTTCCGCTACCTTACCAGCAGCACTTTCTGCTAATTTGGCATTCTTTTTGGCAATTGCCTTGGCTCTTGCTTCGTTAACTTTGGCTTCGTGTTCCATGGCCTTGGTCTTCGAGTCGGATTTCTTCTGACTCAATGAAGAAATCTTGGCGAGGATTTTGGCTTCTTTCCCGGTTAACCAAAGGCTAAACTTTTTCTCTGCTTCCTCTTCCGAAAAAGCATTTTTTCTAACACCTTCAACAAGGTGTTTCTTGTACATCACACCCTTATAGGATAGAATTGCTCTACAAGTATCAGTAGGTTGAGCGCCTTTTAAAACCCAATCGAGGGATTTCCCAAAATCGAGTTCAATTGTAGCAGGATTAGTATTGGGATCGTAATTTCCCAGCTTTTCGATAAACCTGCCATCTCGTGGCGCCCTGCTATCCGATACAACAATGTGATAGTAAGGTCTCTTTTTGCGACCTTGTCTTGTTAATCTGATTTTTACAGGCATTCTCTTTTTATTTAATTTAACCTACACTAAAAATAGGGTGCAAAGGTAGTTTTTTATATTTCAATCGCAAAATATTTTCGGGAATTCGGAATTATTTATGAGGAAGTGATGGCCTTTAGAAGTGACGAGGTAACGAGGTGACGGGGTAATTCAAAAATCTGTGGCAACAAAATCTGTGGCAACATCTTCAATGGTTAGGTTGATGTCGTTCGCATTACCACGTTCTCCGAATCTTGAGTGAAAGCCAAAATTTGACATTTTCCATTTGCATTTTGCATTTTGACATTTCATACCGTGAAGGCTTAGTGATGTCGTCGTCGTCACTTCGTCACTTCTTTTCCTCCCCGTCACGCCATCCACGGCCGTTGCCGGCCTGCAACATTATCAAGCACATTGAGTGCAATATTCACATCTTCAACGATCTGGAAATCATACATCCCCATACATACAAAATCGGCGCCTTTTTCAAATGCGTATTTCAGTCCTTCTTCTGGGGTAATTGCGCCCGCAGCCAGCACCTTAAAAGCAATCCACGGCTCTGAGAGGGTCCCCATATAGCGAACTGTTTCTTCGGGGTCAAAATCGAAAAGATTATCCTTCCAGGGTGAATCGTTTTGGGCCGACCAATAATTATGGCTGTGGCTGGTCTTTACCCAAAAGTCCGGTTTTAATCCATGCTCCACACAAACTTTAATAGCTTCAATTCTATGCGCCCCAATTCCTGCAGGTTTTCCATGACTCCGGATCTCTTCAAGTCCCAAACGGATCAACTCCATTCGTTCCGATACTGTTTTTCCCGTGCCGTCATCATATTCTTCGCTTGCCCATCGGTCGGTAATCTCTCCCTGACAATAAAGAGCATCAAAATCTCCGGCAAGGGACATGGCAATTCCCTTCTGGAAATTAAGGTCTGTACCACAATCGGAGATAAATTTCATCTTGCTCCTGAACTCATGTTTATATTTTTGGAAAATCCTGCCATGCTGCGGATTTGAAATAATTGCATTAATACCGCATTTCTCTCCAAGGTTAAGAGTCTGCATAACCTTTTCGTCGGTATGATACGTCTTTACTAATTTGGAAACATAAATAAGATCGCGTGCATGCGCCCAACCGCCAATAAGGTTACCTCCCATAATTAAACGGCTTAGCTCAAAGCTTGCAGGGTTTCCATTTTTGTCATTGTACTTAATAACAGCTTTTGGAACTTGTCCTTTCAGGTCTTTCAGGGAAGCATAGTTAAACTTTAGCAAGGTTGCCCCCGAATTGGCGTCAATTCCCTCCACTTTTAACAATTTCTCTTCATAGCTGTCCCATTTCTCCTTTTTGTAAAGCGCATAGGCAAAAGCGCCAAGAGCAGGAACCGAGATCAGGTTTCTTATTGCCTCGCGGCGCTCAATACCCATTTTTTTGTCGGTGGAATGACCCGGGACAGGCTGACGGGCTTTTTCCTCCTTCCACTTTGCATAAAATCGATCGAGCCCAAACAAATAGGCAGGAGAAAGAAAAGTAAAAGCAAATAGCACAAAAAACTCGATAAGTGTTTTGTTGATCCACAGGTAGCTTCCATCGGTTGGCAATCCGTACATATAGCCCGGAATGGGTGGATATGCAATAAAATACAAAAAGAGCATGACTGCCCCGCCTGCACTTGCCCAACGTGTGAACAAACCAAGAATAAGCCCGATACCCACCAAAGTCATTCCCCAGATGTTCAGAAAGTCGACTGCGGCAATGATCCCTGCACTATCGGCCATCCAATGAAATACCGGAGCGAAAATCCATTTCGAACCGGCAAGGTAAGCAGCGGAACTCCAGCCGTTTCCAATAATTTTGGCCAGACCTTCGTAGAGAAAATGCCAGCCGATTGCTATTCTTACGATTACCAGGAGGTAGAGGTAAACGGGGCTTTGGTTGGTTTTGGAATTCATAAACAGAATTATTGAAA
>CAMAZH010000236.1 GCA_945863035.1 Chitinophaga pinensis
AGTTGTAATCGGTAAATAACAATGCACACTTTTTCGCAAATAGGAGTGCACAGGTTTTAGCAATTAGCACTGCACACTTTCTTGTTTCCCATTGTACTAAAACCTATTCTCTGAGTATTATATACGATCTCAACTATTATGGCAGGGTCATATAATTACCAGAAACTCTAATGCTATCGCCATGAAACCAACCATTCGCTTCCATAGACTCATTACATGAATTCCATATACTTCTTTAAAACATCCATTCGCCCAAAAATAAAAATCTAATATAAGTATCCCCATCTCCTGGCGGGAATCAGGGTGTTGGATTAAATGCTAAATAACTATCGGTCATTTCAGTGTTCTGCAAAATAATTAAAAATAAACAAAAAACCACGCTGATATTTTGCTGCGTATGACATTAAGCTATACAGTTTTATTTCTTAATCCATAACTTAAAAAAACAGCTATGAAAAAACTAATTCAAATGATGATTGTCTTGCTGACGATCGCCTTGATTTCCTGCCAGAAAGATGAAGTCATTACTGGCAAAAAGAACGGAAGTATAAGCGTTAACATCGGTTTGCTTATAAATGATCATGAGGTTAACAGCGGGCTGAAAGCCTCTGGTCCGGCTGAGAACTTCCGGGTAACGGTTTTCAGGTCGGATGGCACGGTTGCGATACTGTTCGAAACCGCCCTGGAGATGCCCGACACCATTGAACTTGAACCGGGCAGTTACTATGTTGAGGCGCACTCAAACAACAACCTGCCTGCGGCATTCAACAATCCCTATTATTACGGGGTATCCGAGGTATTCAGCATCAGCAGCAATATGCAACAGTCGGTTCAGGTGAATTGCCGTCTGGCCAACACAATGGTTTCGGTGGAGTATTCAAACAACACTGTCAACAGCTTTATCGATTATGTCACAACCGTTTCATCCCCGCTGGGCTCTCTGGTCTTTATAAAGGATGAAACACGACCCGGCTTTTTTCAGCCATCGCCTCTTACTATTGTGGTCGAGCTTACCTCCCTGAACCCCGACGGATCGGAGAGCACAAAAACCTTAAACGGCAATATCCCCAACCCACTTGCCGGCAGACATTATGAGATCATTGTCAACGCAAGCCTGGATCCCGGCAAAGCGACATTTCAAATCCTCTTGGATGAGACAGCGATTCCGGTAGAAATTGTGGAGATTTTGGATCTTCAAGAGAATGACGACGACGACAATGAGATCACCGAACCGGGCACTTTGGCTTTTGGAGAATTGCTGATCACGGAAATCATGTCCGATCCCTCAGCCCTTTCAGACACTGAAGGGGAATGGATTGAGATCTACAACAACTCCGATCGCACCATAAATCTCCAAGATCTCGTGCTGGTAAGAGAGACAACCAACAGGCATACCATTGGTGAAAGCATTGAGCTTCTGCCCGGAAATTACTTCATATTGGAACGCACAGCCACTTCCACAGATGCTCCCAACCATTACATTTACGGCTCTGCGATTGTACTGCCCAACACCGGGGCTGTTCTTTCAATTTTTAATAAAGATTCCGAAGGGGTTCCCGGAGCCCTGATTTTCTCGGTCAATTACGGAGGTGCGGATTTCACATTCCAGGCAGGTGCATCCATCTCTCTTAACCCGGAAAACATGAACGCTGCAGATGCCGCCTCAGGATCCTCTTGGTGCACTTCAACCTCGGCTTTTAGTACAGGGGATCTGGGAACTCCCGGAATGATTAACGATTCCTGCCTTTAAGATTAGAACGTTTAGTATTCAGATGAGATTCCTCTCTGCATTAGGCAGAGAGGAATCTCAGGCTAATTCGGGCTATTGGAGTTGGCTGGGACTATTTGGCTGCGATGCTGCCAAATAGCTCCAGCCATATCTTTTAGGCATATTCAAATAAGCCTGTCGGTAAATTTTTTCATTTCATAAAAACAATTTCAGATATAAAGGTGTTTTTATACTGTACAAGCAACAAATTGCTTTGAAACAAATCCCGATAAAACATCGCGCCAGCAGGTGCAATACTATCAACTTAATAACGGTTAACCGATGAAAACCCTCAAACTCCTCGTTTTCGGCATCAGCTTAGCGTTTTTTCCCACAGCATGTTCTGAAGATGAAACTCCCGACCCGGACAAATCCCCTGTGACAACTGGTGATGGATGCTACCTGAAAAACATCTTGAATGACAAGGCGGCGCCACTTTTCAGCTATTTCTATCTGGAAGAATCCCCAAGTATTCTTGACTTCTATTACGAGCACGACCCGCTAAGCTCTGTTATTACCAATACCTACAGCTATCGCTATTCCCCGGCTTCCATTGCCGGACTCAGAATCGACAGTGTGTTTCATTACATAGGGGATTTCTATGTGTACGGACCTGGTGATTTTTCGAGCCTTACCGTATATTATTACACCAGCTATGGAAATTCATTTGATGTGATCGATTCGGCCAACGTGTATGTTAATACATACGTTCCCGAAGAACCTTTTGGCCTTAAAGGGACGATCTATTATGAATATGAATCAAATGGCCTTCTGGAAACCGAAACGTACTATGACAATGAGGATTACAGCCAAGGAAGCTTTTACGACAATTATCAGATACAGTATTTTTATGATTCCAACGCTCAGCTTATTGAATGGAAATATTTCAATTATGACGATAAAATGACCTATTATGAGAAATACGAACTAACAACCTATTTCCAGCCTTCCATCAAAGTTGTGGTAAACCCGGAACTCGTTAAGTCAAATCTCTACGCTCCTGCAAAACTCACCGTACCAGCTTATCTTAACGGGGGATTAAATGGAACCTATACCTACAAATACCAATACCAGGTCAACGAACACAATTATATCGTTGAGCAAAGCCTTCTGACAGATGGTGGTAATGCGGAATTCCTGAAACTCTTAACTTACGATTGCTATTATGATTAATCGCCTTTAATTGTTGTTATTATCAATAATTACGGACCAGTAAGACATTCGCAGGTGCTATGAATCAAAAATCAAATAAAAGTTCATTATGAAACGGCTAAAAAAAATATCCCCGATCCTCCTTCTAATGATTTTTCAAATGACAGCTAACCACGCTCAGGAATTTAACTGG
>CAMAZH010000237.1 GCA_945863035.1 Chitinophaga pinensis
GTCGCAAGTATTCATGAAGTTGGAATACATTGTTGGAGATGTCGATGGAGTTTACAATTTGGGGGATATCCATTTGCGATCCGGCAATTGCAGGGTAGAATTCAGTATACGATTTACGGAGGTTCAAACTGCTGTCGCGTTTCAAATGCACCTCCATGCCCAACATGGTAACTAGTCCCTCATCAAGCCAGCCGTGCCTGCGTTGATTGGTCCCCACCAGGAAAGGGAAGTAGCTATGGGCTATTTCGTGGCTGGTTAAAAAAATTGTCTCAGCCATATTGCCGTCATGATCATTAATAATCATGGGATATTCCATGCCTCCGGTTCCGTTGAACACGGTCATGGAAGGGTAGGGGTAATCCACTCCGACAACATTGCCTTCGAGCTCTTCAATACTCCAGCAAGCAATTTCAGTAACTTTATCAAAACTTTGAAAGCTTGGGTTATAGGCTGATTGCACGAGAATATTATTCCCGGAGCGACTTTTCATTGTTGTGGCATCCCAAAGATATCTGCTACTGGTTCCAAAAGCGAAGTCGTTAACATTTTCAGCCGTGAAGTGCCATGTATTACTGCCCTCCATAGTAATTCGTTTTCCTGACTTAAGGTCTTCATTGGTAATGATTTGTGTGATTTCATTATCATTTTGTGCTTTTAGGAATCGCTGATAATACTTTTTAGTAAGCACATGTTCCCCATTCTGCAAGCTGCCGGTTCCCCAAACAATATAATTTTCAGGGACAGTAATTTTCACATCAAAATCCCCATACTCATTATAGAACTCGGCAACCCCATTATAATCCATTACATCCCAGCCGTTAATATCGTCGAATACCGAGACCTGCGGGAACCAATAGGCTATGAAAAAGGTATTCTTGTCGTATCCGCCAAAGCGGTCATTAGGTTTGGCAGGCATAAAGAACTCCCAGCCGATTTCAATTTCGGCAACGGATTGGGCCGGACAGTTAAAAGGCAGATATATATTCGTTTGGGATTCTCTTAAAATGCAGGATTGTTTCTCCATGTCGCACTTTGTCCCATTTATTGTTACAGAAGTGATTTTAACTCCGGAATGCGTGTCACCAGCATCAAGTTCTCGTCCTCGTACGCCTCCCTCTTTGAAAATATTCTGGTAAAGTCTGATGACTACATACCGAAGTTGAAGATCAGTGTTATTCTGGTACGTAATTTTCTCATTTCCCCTCAAAAGTCGGGTTTCAGGAGTAAATTCTGCTTCAATGGCGTAATTGGCACGGTTCTGAAAATAGCTTGGGCCAGGATTCCCATCCATAGATCGGGAACCGTTATCATAAGCTTTTTTAATATCTCTGGGAATATAAAGTTCCTGAGGGAAAGCCATTGCAATAACAAAATTCGCAAGGAGCATCAGAGAGGTTTTTTTCATTAGCAGCTAGGGTATAACATATAATAAGGGATTCGTTTTCGAGTAACAATCTTAATGTGCACTCCGCTCTGTAAATAAACGCTCAAATTAAGACTTTTTTTTAGAATTCAGAAGACTAAGTAATGCCTTCGGACTTCTTTTCTTGTTCTGCCATATTTTGTGTTCCTTTGCATGCTAATTTTTTCATATGGATAATGCGTCATTGGGTGCCAAAGGGTTGATATATGCCAGCTTAACAGCGGTATTATGGGGGGTGTTGGCAATTGCTTTAAAGTTTTCGGTAGGCACTCTCGATTCAATCACAGTAGTTTGGTTTCGTTTTAGTTTTTCATTTGTGGCACTTTTGCTATGGATGCTGGTTTTCGACCGGAAGGAAATTTCTTTGCTTTGGCGTCCTCCTATTGTCGCCTTGGTGGCAGCTGTTTTCCTGGGACTTAATTACCTCGGGTTTATCTCAGGAGTAAAATACACCTCTCCCTCCAATGCCCAAGTATTTATACAGTTAGGATCTGTTGGATTTGCCTTGGCCGGAATTTTCATTTATAAGGAAAGAGTGGGATGGAAGCATATTATCGGCTTTTTAATGGTTTTAACAGGAATAGGGATTTTCTATTATGAGCAGTTGACGGCACTCAAAGGAATTAATGGCGAGTACACAAAAGGAATTCTGTTGGTTTCGGGTGGAGGGATAGCTTGGGCTGTTTTTGCAAGCATTCAGAAAGGTCTTGTTGCAAAGCTGGGCACCAATCAGTTAAACCTTATAATATACGGTTTCTGCAGTCTTGTTTTCCTGCCGTTTATTGACCTTCACCAAATGATGAGCCAAAGTCTTACCGAATGGTTGGTCCTGATCTTCTTAGGTCTAAATACTGTCCTTGCCTATGGGTTTTTGGCCATCGCCATTAAGTATGCAGAAGCAACAAAGGTAAGTGTGATAATTGCATTGAATCCCATTCTAACCTTTGTTGGAATGGCTGTATTAGCTGCTCTGGAGGTTAGTTGGATTGAACCCGAGCATTTTACCTTTCTAAGTATAGTTGGGGCACTAATTGTTCTTGCGGGTGCAATTATAACCATACTCTCCAGAAGAAAATAGCAAGACAGGAATTCTTTGGTTTTTGAATTCTTTTGCAAGTTCTGTGGGGTATTCAGGGATATTGCTTTACCACCGTCTAGCGAGGATCTGATTATATATAAGAAAAATCGGGATCCTCGCTAGACGGTGGTAAAAGACAATAAAACCGACCTTCTCAATAAAGACTTAAGGTTTCTATTCCTTAACTTTCTTTTTCATAAGATCAGAGAACAGCAGCATCCCAACTCCAAACACAAACATTGCAATTCCCGACCAGAGATTCACATTAACAGAAAGTGAGATGTCATACATGCTGTTGCCATCGGTTGCAAGTCCATATATTCCCAGAATGACACCAAAAATGGCAAACATCATTCCAATTGGTATTTTTATATCTAAACCCATAATATGTATTTTTTAAGATTACCAGAAAATGATACTAAGTGCAATCGCAATAATTCCAACCACCCAAGCAAGGAAAACAGGACCCTGATACCAATGTTTGCTGGTATCCACCACCTTAGGCGTAAGAGAATATACCAAACCCGTAAGTTCCTCATCGGTTTTTGTACGTTTGGTTAGCAGTGAAATAACAATTGTTGCAA
>CAMAZH010000238.1 GCA_945863035.1 Chitinophaga pinensis
GATTTGGTAAGGTCGTTGAACCTGAGCTTAAACCGCAGCTGCTCGCTACCGATTTTCACAAGAGAATCGATTATGGTAAAATCGCCCGAAGGCAGAAGAGAAAACGCTTCAGCTCTCCATCCATTTATCGGAAAAAGGCTAATCTCACAGACTTCATCGGAGTTGTTGTATTCAAAATATAGCTTATTCTCGTTGTTAGTGAGAATAGAATTCTCTATCATGCTGAATTCCAGGGTGTCAACTTTCAGTATAATGTTCTTGAAATATTTGTCGTGTCGGGATTGAGCGGATAGAATTGCTGTGGATAGTATGAATGTGATGAAAATGGGGAAGAAAATCCTGTTCATTTTGACGAAGTTTTTAGGCCATAAATATACTATCTTAAAGGATATTTATTGTGCAGGACGATGTTAAAATGTTCGACGGAATGTCTTATAGAAGGCCCCTTGGCCAATTTATATGCTTAACGGCACTAAAGATAATATATCAATCAGGTTTTGTAATTTTGTTAAAAATTTTCGAATGCAGCATAAAATAACGGAGCAACTCATAAATCCAAAATCGATTGTTATTATCGGCGGATCCAACAATATCCATAAGCCTGGCGGCAAAATTCTTCAGAACATTCTGGAGGGCAGTTTTAAAGGGAAACTTTATGTTGTAAATCCAAAGGAAGAGCAGGTTCAGGGGGTTCCCTCCTTTAAATCGGTTAATGATCTGCCAAATGCTGATCTGGCAATTCTGGCAATTCCCGCCAGGTCCTGTCCTGAGGCAATTACAGTATTGTCGGAAAAGAAGAAAACCAAGGCTTTCATAATCATTTCAGCTGGTTTCAGTGAGGAAAACGACGAAGGGAAAGCCCTCGAAAAGGAAATTGTAAGGATTGTCAATAGGGCTGAAGGAAGCCTTATTGGTCCAAACTGTATTGGGGTTATGACTCCCTTTTACCAGGGCGTGTTTACTACCCCCATTCCCCGGCTTTCGGCAGCGGGCTGCGATTTTGTTAGCGGCAGCGGGGCTACAGCGGTTTTTATTATGGAATCGGGTATTCCAAAAGGGCTTACGTTTTCAAATGTTTTTTCTGTAGGAAACAGCGCTATGATAGGGGTGGAGGACATCCTGGAATATATGGACGATACCTATGACCCGGAGAAAAGTTCAAGGGTGAAACTCTTGTATATTGAAAGCATCAAAGATCCGGATAAACTTCTAAAGCATGCATCCTCGCTGATCCGTAAGGGCTGCAGGATAGCTGCCATCAAGTCGGGAGGCTCTGAAGCAGGAAGTCGGGCAGCATCTTCCCATACGGGTGCACTTGCAAGCTCCGACCTGGCAGTTGAGGCTTTGTTCCGTAAGGCGGGCATCGTTCGTTGCTTTGGTCGCGAGGAACTAACCACGGTTGCCTCAATCTTTATGCATAAGGAGTTCAAAGGTAAGGGCATAGCTATTATTACCCATGCCGGCGGACCGGCAGTAATGCTTACCGACGCCCTTTCCATGGGAGGTCTGGCGATTCCCAAAATTGAAGGCCCCCTGGCAAATGAGCTTCTGGCAAATCTGCTGCCGGGATCGTCTGTTGCGAATCCCATCGACTTCCTTGCCACCGGCACTGCCGAACAACTGGGCCTCATTATTGATTACTGCGACCAGAAGTTCAACAACATTGATGCCATGATGGTAATCTTTGGGAGTACCGGTTTGTCCAGAGTATTCGACGTGTACGAGCTGCTCCACGAAAAGATGAAAGTAACGAAAAAGCCAATTTTCCCGATACTCCCCTCAATAAGCACTGCGAAAAAGGAGGTTGAGGAATTTCTTGCCAAGGGCCATGTGAATTTCCCCGACGAAGTTTTGCTGGGAAACGGTTTAACCAAAGTTTACAATACCCCAAAACCTGCCGATGACACAATCTCACTCGATGGGGTTGATATTCCCGAAATCCGGAGAATCATAGAGCGTGTCGATTCAGGTTATATCGGGGAAAGCGATATTCAGGCGCTTCTCGATGCCGCAAGCATCCCCAGGGTGAAGGGTGGAATTGCAAAGAATGAGAAAACCTTGCTGAAAATGGCCGAGCAAACAGGCTATCCGCTGGTTATGAAAGTTGTTGGACCTTTGCACAAGTCGGATGTAGGGGGAGTTACTCTAAATGTTAAATCCAAAACCCACCTTCTCGCCGAATTTGCACGTATGAAAAAGATTCCTGGATACAAGGGCGTATTGCTCCAACCTATGCTTTCCGGTCTTGAACTGTTTGTTGGGGCAAGCTATGAGCCCAAATTCGGTCATGTGGTTCTCTGTGGCCTGGGGGGGATTTTCGTGGAAGTAATAAAAGATGTGTCGTCTGGACTAGCGCCACTCACATACAATGAGGTTATCAGCATGATCCGGTCACTCAAATCCTATAAAATCATACAGGGAGCTCGCGGTCAGAAGGGAATAAACAAAGAGAAATTTGCGGAGATTATTATCCGTTTGTCAACTCTTCTGAGGTTTGCCGTTGAGATCAAGGAGCTCGACCTGAACCCACTCATCGGGATGGGGGATGACATATTTGTTGTTGATGCCCGTATCCGGGTGGAGAAATAACGACTTGCCATCGCCAGAAAATTTCTATATTTGAATAAAATTTTCCAAAATGACAATTAAACAGCTATCCATTTTTCTGGAGAATAAGTCCGGGAGGCTTACCGAAGTGCTTGAAACGCTTGGTTTGGAGAAGATTAACGTTGTTGCTCTTACCATTGCAGACACCTCCGAATATGGCATTCTCCGGCTTATTGTTTCGGACCCGGAAAAAGCCCGCGTTCTGCTGAAAGAGAAGGGCTTCTCGGTTAATCTAACCGAAGTGCTCAGCATTACCACTCCCATCGAAGCAGGATCCTTCGCAAAAGCCCTGAGAATATTTTCTGATGAGAATATCAGTATCGAATATATGTATGCTTTCTCCCTCGAGAAAAAGGCTATGATTGTTCTTCGTACCGAAGATACCGAAAAGGCTCTCATTGCCATTCAAAAGCATAAAATGGAGCTTGTGAAGGGAAGTGACCTTTACGAGTTTTAGC
>CAMAZH010000239.1 GCA_945863035.1 Chitinophaga pinensis
GAGGATGAGTATAACGGCGGAATGGGAAGCAATGGTCTTACCTCGGCCCGGCATGATGTTTTTGCCCACTACCTGGCCGAAAAATATCCTGAAAGTTACAACGCTGAAGTCCCTGAAACCCTTGTTTACTCCGGCAACTGCAAGCTTGACGAGATCGTCCCGAAAACCGGCACCACCGCTGGAAAGTTAGTGCTATCCCCAACAAGAACCTATGCTCCCGTTGTAAAGAAGATCCTTACTGAAATCAACAGAAAAGATATTCATGGGATGATTCATTGTTCCGGGGGAGGGCAAACAAAAGTGCTCCATTTTACCCAAAACATCCACATCATAAAAGATAACCTCTTCGAAATACCCCCCTTGTTCAAGTTGATTATGGAACAGAGCGGCACTCCCCTCAGGGAGATGTATCAGGTTTTCAACATGGGACACCGAATGGAATTTTACGTTCCACCGGCTGTTGCAGACATTGTAATCCGCACTGCCAACTCTTTTAACATCGATGCCCGTATTGTGGGACGTTGCGATTCTTTCAAAGGAAAAAAACTCACCATCCGCACAGGGAAAGACAGTTTCGAGTATTAGCTCCAATCCCGGCGCTTTCCGCATTCCTTCGTTTCAAAGAATTTTCACAAGGCATTAAAACAGTATCCATTATGAGCAATAATTTGTTTTTAGAGAAATTACAAGGGGTCAAAAACCGCTTTCATGAAGTCAGCGAGCTGATTACCAATCCGAATATCGTTTCGGATATGAAAAAATACATCCAGTTAAACCGCGAATACAAGCAACTTGAGCCTATTATGGAGGCTTATAACGAATATAAGAATATTACCGATAATATTGTCTCGGCTCAGGAAATCCTCAACAGCGAAAAAGATGATGAGCTCAGGGAGATGGCTAAGGAAGAGCTTGATTCCCTAACTGCCCAGGTCACACCCCTTGAAGACAAGATTAAATTCCTTCTGATTCCCGCAGATCCCGAGGATGAAAAGAATGCTGTACTCGAAATACGCGGGGGTACAGGGGGAGATGAGGCAAGCATTTTCGCGGGGGATCTCTATCGTATGTATACAAAATTCTTCGATATAAAGGGATGGAAGTATGCTATAACCACCGCTACTGAAGGAACTGTTGGAGGTTATAAGGAGGTAATCATCGATGTTACCGGGCATGGTGTTTATGGTATAATGAAGTATGAATCGGGCGTTCATCGCGTACAGCGTGTTCCGCAAACCGAGACCCAGGGGAGGGTGCACACCTCTGCGGCTACCGTAGCCGTGCTCCCTGAAGCCGATGAGTTTGACGTTGAATTGAAAACAGAAGATATCAGAAAGGATACGTATTGTTCTTCCGGACCCGGCGGACAGTCGGTAAATACTACCTATTCTGCGATACGTCTTACCCACATTCCCTCGGGGCTTGTGGTTACCTGTCAGGATGAAAAATCCCAGATCAAAAACCTGGAAAAAGCCATGAAAGAGCTAAGGACCCGCCTTTATAACCTCGAATACCAGAAAAGGATGGATGCCATTGCTCTTAAACGAAAAACCATGGTTTCATCGGGCGACCGTTCGGCCAAAATCAGGACCTACAACTACCCTCAGGGAAGAATTACCGATCACAGAATCAATTATACCATGTATAATCTGCAGGCCGTGCTGAACGGTGACATACAGGAATTGATCTCACAACTGCAGATGGCCGAAAATACGGAAAGACTTAAAGAAAGTGGAATATAACCAGGGTGGACAAGTTGGCCTCCGGAAAAAACCTATCACTTTTTCTTCCGGATATTCAGCGAATCTTCCTTTCGACTAACAACAAATTATCATGAACGCCCGACAGTTATTCAACCAGATTCGTGAAAAACAGAGTTACCTCTGCATCGGTCTTGACACCGATTACGAGAAAATTCCAAAAATACTGCTTGATAACGAATACCCGGTTTTTGAGTTTAATAAGAGGATTATTAAGGCCACCGCGGATCTGGCTGTTGCTTATAAGCCAAATCTGGCGTTTTACGAGAGTCTGGGAGCGGCAGGTCAGATGAGTCTTGAGATGACAGTAAACTATCTCCGTACACATTTTCCGGAGATCTTTATTATTGCCGACGCAAAGCGGGGCGATATCGGTAACACTTCAAAGATGTACGCTTCTGCGTTCTTCAGTAATTTTGATTTCGATGCTGTTACAGTTGCCCCATACATGGGGGTGGATAGTGTCAAACCCTTTCTGGGTCACCCCGACAAATGGGTTATCCTTCTGGCTCTGACGTCGAATCCGGGTGCAGAGGATTTCCAGTTTCAAAAACTCGAAACCACGGGCGAGTACCTATTTGAAAAGGTTATCCGGACCTCTGCTCTTTGGGGTAACACCGATAACATGATGTATGTGATTGGGGCTACGAAAGCGGAATGGCTCAGGAAAATCAGGAAAATTATTCCCGATCATTTTCTGCTTATCCCCGGTGTTGGAGCGCAGGGTGGGAGTCTTGAAGAGGTAAGCGAAGCGGGGATGAATTCGCAGTGCGGACTTCTTGTTAATGCGAGCCGTAGTATCATTTATGCCGATATCACGAGCAATTTTGATGAGGCAGCCCGTTCGGAGGCTATGAAGATACAGAAAGAGATGGCGGGATATCTCGCAAAGGCCAAGCTGGTGTGAGTTTAGAAGCGTATATAAAGAGTTCGCCACATTTCTAGCATCATTTTCCCGGCTTTCCACGCTGATTTTTTCAATTTCATCACATTAAGGTTAAAACCTTGAGCCCGGGAAGAACAGTCAGGTAACTTTCTTTTAGTTATTCTCTGCACTTTTCTTATCAGCGGAGGACTTAAAATCTGCGTTTTGCATAAACTCGGCTTGGACGCACCCAACTTTTCCTCCCGGTCTCTGCCATATTGTTTTAGCCATGGAAAGCATCAAAGAAGATCTGCTCCATTTTATATGGGAGAACAGGATGTTCACCAATTCTTCTCTGTCTGTCAGGGATGAGAAGGTTGAGGTTATTGACACGGGCCAACATAACAAAGCC
>CAMAZH010000240.1 GCA_945863035.1 Chitinophaga pinensis
GCTCAGGAAATCATTATGGGCAAGGAGGGCGACATGAAAACCGAGATCCTCACACTCCACCGTCTGGCACAGAAGCTTCGCAAAGACCGCTTTGGCAGCGGGGCCATCGCTTTCGACCGGGTTGAGGTGAAGTTCAACATCGATGAAAATGGCAAGCCCCTAAGCGTGTACTTCAAGGAACAGAAAGAGTCGAACCAGCTCATCGAGGAGTTTATGCTTCTGGCAAACAAAATGGTTGCAACCTTTGTTAACCGTGGGTGCCGCTTCTTGCAGGATGTACCTGGTGAAAAGCCTAAGGCCGACAAAGCCAAACCCTTCGTGTACCGTATCCACGACAACCCGAATGTGGAGAGGCTGGAGTCTTTTGCGATGTTCATCAGGAAATTCGGTTACGAGCTGCAACTCGGTTCCGGCAAGCAGGCAGCCGTTTCGCTCAACAAGCTCCTCGACGACGTTCAGGGCAAAAAAGAGCAAAACGTTATTGAAACGCTGGCGCTCAGGGCTATGGCAAAAGCACGGTATTCGACGGAAAACATCGGTCACTATGGACTTGCTTTTCCCTTCTATACCCATTTTACCTCGCCCATCCGCCGGTATCCCGACATGATGGTGCACCGCATGCTGGCTCATTATCTCGGGGGAGGTGAACCGAAGAACAAAAAGAAGTATGAAAAACGCTGCGAGCACTCCTCTGAAATGGAGAAAAAAGCGATGGACGCCGAGCGTGCTTCAATAAAATACAAACAGGTAGAGTTTATGTCCGACAAACTAGGTCAGGAGTTCGACGGTATCATAAGCGGCATCAGTGAATGGGGAATCTATGTGGAGTTGAACGAAAACAAATGCGAGGGCATGGTCTCGGTACAATCGTTAATGGACGACTTTTACGTGTTCGATGAGGATAATTACTGCATGACCGGCAAAAACTCCAAAAGAGTGTATCAGCTGGGTGACGATGTGAAGGTTGTTGTGAAGAGTGTTAATCTGGCCAAACGCCAGATGGACTTTACCATGATGGAATAAACCTGTCAGGTCTATAGACCTGACAGGTTTGAATAAAAAATAATCTGATGAAAAAACTGGTAGTTTTAACCGGAGCGGGGATGAGCGCTGAGAGCGGTCTTAAGACATTCCGCGACATGGGCGGGCTTTGGGAAGAGTACGAGGTAACTCAGGTAGCCAGTCCTGAGGGCTGGGAAGAAGACAAGGAACTGGTTCTACGTTTCTATAACGAGCGTCGCAGGCAGCTTCTTACTGCCGAGCCCAACAAGGGCCATCTGGGTCTTGTGGAACTGGAGAAGCATTTCGATGTTCACATCATTACGCAGAACGTCGACGATCTCCACGAAAGAGCCGGAAGCACGAAAGTTCTCCACCTCCACGGGGAGCTGAAGAAATCGCAGAGCACCGGCGACCCTTCGCTGGTTTATGATATTCAGGGCAGTGAGCTTAATCTGGGCGACAAATGCGAAAAGGGCTTCCAGCTCCGACCCTATATCGTTTGGTTTGGCGAGGCTGTGCCGGCAATCACAGAGGCTGAGGCCATCTGCAATTCGGCAGACATCTTTCTGGTTATTGGCACTTCCCTCAACGTTTATCCTGCCGCGGGTCTTATCCATTCGGTTCTGCCCTTTGCGCCGGTATTCCTTATCGATCCCAATACGGTGCAGGCACCCGCCCGCAAAAAGTACAGCTTTATCCAGGATACTGCCAGCAGCGGGATTCAGAAACTCAAGAAAATTTTACTCGAAGAATACCTCTGATCATGCTTAAAAATACCCTCCTTCTGTTTTTTATCTCCCTGAGTCTCTCCTCCTTTTCGCAGCAGTTCGAAGGGGGTTTTTTCGGGGGATTCACCGCAAGCCAGGTCGATGGCGATCGTTTCTCGGGCTACAACAAAGTAGGCATTACGGCAGGGGCCTATGCGGTACGGGAAATTGCCCGGAACATAAACTGGAAAACCGAAATCCGCTACTCCCAGAAAGGAGCGTACAAGAAAAATACCGAGATGGATCCTGAGATGTTCAAAACGAGTCTTCATTACGCTGAGATACCACTGTTGTTACAATATTTCTATAACGAAAAGGTGTATTTAGAAGGGGGACTTGTTCCTGAAATCCTGCTGGCGTCAAAGGAAGAAAATGAAGACGGAATTATCCCCGAGGACCACAGTCTGCTATTTCACCCCTTCTCCCTCGAAATTACCGCCGGTGCGGGGTATTTCTTTACCGATAACCTGGCGGCGGGATTCCGTTACACCTATTCCCTTCTGACAGCCCGCGACCATGCCTCGGGACAAACCTACCTGCTCAACCGGGGACAGTACAACAATGTTTTGAGCTTTACCCTTTATTACCACTTCCGTTAAGATGGAGAAGAAAAGAATCATACTGGCTATTACCGGTGCCAGCGGTTCGGCTTATGCAGAGCTGCTGATGAGAGAAATTGCACTTCTGGAAGATCAGGTGGATGAGGCCGGAGTAGTGTTTTCGAAGACAGCAATGAAAGTCTGGGAACACGAGTTAGGTTCGGCTCCATCGGTACCCGGAATTTTCACACAGTACGCCCCCGACGATTTTTTCGCTCCTCTGGCTTCAGGATCGGCGGGTTACGATGCAATGCTAATTTGTCCCTGTTCCATGGGAACCCTGGGAAGGATAGCCAACGGCATCTCCGACGACCTGATCACCCGATCGGCCGATGTGATGCTAAAGGAAAAGCGCAAACTAATCCTCGTTCCCCGCGAAACGCCTTACAACCTGTTGCATATCCGAAATATGGAACAGCTTCTGTTGGCCGGAGCAACAATTCTCCCGGCATCGCCGTCCTTCTATAGTAAGCCGGAAAATATCGATGCCCTCTTGATGACTGTGGTGGAGCGGGTTTTGGTTCACGCGGGATTTAAAATCGATCATTACAAATGGGGAAGCAAGTGCTAAGCCACCGCAAGGGTAAGAATGCTGACCTTTGTGTTTTTTGCTCCAAGAATTGCAATAGCACACGATTCGAGGGTTGACCCGGTTGTA
>CAMAZH010000241.1 GCA_945863035.1 Chitinophaga pinensis
TTTTTTGCGGGATTTTGAGTTTGTTGCCGGACAGGTGATTGGCATTAATATCGGAGTGGTGCAGCCTGCCCGATTATACAGTATTGCCAGCGGGAGCAGCGAAGAAGAGATTAAAATTCTTTTTAACCTTAAAGATGACGGATACCTGACTCCCCTTTTAGCAAAAACCAAGCCGGGTGATTCAATACAAATCTCCCCTCCCTTCGGCAACTTTGTCTGTAACGAGAAAGAAGCATGGTGGATAGCTTCCGGAACCGGCATAGCACCCTTTGCTTCGATGATATCCAGTGGAATAGCGGCAGGAAAAACCCTGATTCACGGAAGTCGGTTTCTGTCGAATTTCTATTTCCAAAACGAGATTGCCCCCATCATGAAATCACGCTACATACGCTGCTGTTCGTCTGAATCGGGAGATGAGGTGTATTCCGGCCGCCTCACCCAATATTTAAGAGAACAGGAAAGTCTGGCTATAGATAAGAAATACTACCTTTGCGGAAGTGCGGAGATGGTGGTTGACACGCGCGACATCCTTATAAGCAAAGGAATTCCATACGAGAACATAATAGCAGAGATATATTTTTAGATGGAAAAAGAGAATCTTTTCGGCAAAACGCTTACCGAACTTCAGGAGATCTGTTCCCGGCTCGGTTTACCCAGCTTTTCTGCCCGGCAGATTTCCGAATGGCTGTATCAAAAAGAGCTATGGGATATTGACGGTATGACAAATCTGTCCCTTAAAAATCGTGCAATTCTTAAAGAACACTTTAATCTGGGGATTACCGTACACTCAAAAGTTCAGGAATCGGTTGACGGGACGAAAAAATACCTTTTCCCTACCAAAACAAACAAATTCATTGAAGCAGCCTATATTCCCGAAGCCGACAGGGCCACGCTTTGCGTTTCATCACAGATTGGCTGCAAGATGGGTTGT
The DNA here is from genome assembly GCA_945863035.1 of Chitinophaga pinensis. Classification (GTDB taxonomy): domain Bacteria; phylum Bacteroidota; class Bacteroidia; order Bacteroidales; genus JACJXF01. The sequence goes on from CAMAZH010000241.1 coordinate 932, forward strand.
TTATTCTGTATGACCGGCAAGCAAGGTTTTCAGGGGAATCTGACCGCGGGCGAGATCTTAAACCAGGTTAAAGCCCTTCCGGAAAGGGAAAAACTTACGAATATTGTGTATATGGGGATGGGCGAGCCCCTCGACAATACCGATGAAGTGCTCAAAAGTCTTGAAATATTCACCTCCACATGGGGGTTTGGAATGAGTCCTAAAAGAATAACAGTCTCGACTATTGGCATTATTCCCGCTTTGGATAGTTTCCTCAAGCGCTCGGAATGTCACCTTGCGATTAGTTTGCACACTCCCTTCGACGAGGAGAGAAGAAAACTGATGCCGGTACAAAATGTTTACCCTATTGAAGATGTGATTCAATTTGTGAAACAGTTTGATTGGGCCAAACAAAGAAGGGTTTCAATAGAATACATAATGTTCAAAGGTTTGAACGACACCTCCCGCCATGTAAATCAACTTGCCAGACTTCTTAACGGTTTAAAATGCCGAATCAACCTGATACGCTTTCACCCCATACCCGATACTCCACTTGAAAGCACCGAAGTAAATGACATTTTGATCTTCAGGGACAAGCTTAATGCAAAAGGAATCACAGCGACTCTCAGAAGATCGCGTGGGGAGGACATTTACGCTGCCTGCGGCTTGCTGTCCACAAAAGAGCTTATAAAAAAAGGCAAGACGGATTATTAATGCTTTTATTTTAAGCGCTCTTCCACAATTTCCCAGTTTACGATGTTCCAGAATGCAGTAATATAATCGAGCCTCCGGTTCTGGTAATCGAGATAGTATGCATGTTCCCAAACATCACAGGTAAGAAGTGGGGTAAGGTTTTCCAATAATGGATTCCATGCGTTGGATCCTTGTTTGATTTTCAGGGAACCGTCGGGACTTAGGACAAGCCATGCCCAACCCGATCCGAAAAGTGTCAATGAGGCCTGAGAAAATTGGTCTTTGAAACTTTCGAATGATCCAAAGTGTTTCTCAAATAACTCGAGAAGCCTTCCTTTTGGCTCGGATTTGACAGGAGAGCGAAGGGATTCCCAATAGAAAGTGTGGTTCCAAACCTGTGCGGCATTATTGAAGATTCCGCCTTCGGATCCAAGGATAAGCTCTTCGAGGGTTTTTTGCGCCATTTCCGATCCTTCGGTAAATTTATTCAGGTTGTTTACATAGGTCTGATGATGTTTGAGGTAATGAAATTCCAGAGTTCTTTCGGAAATCATCGGCTCAAGAGCATTCATAGTAAAAGGCAGGGGTGGTAGTTGAAAGCTCATAGTTTATTGTTTTTCTCAATTACAAATTTAAGCTTTTTCTTAACCGAATTCCACTCTTTATATAGGTTAAGCAACACTAATGATGCAGCAATTATGAGCATCCCAAGCAAAGCATAAATATTTATTTTTTCACCGGGGAGGATCATCCATGCCAGCACAGCACCCAAAAGCGGGATCAGAAACTTCCAGAAATTAAGATCTGAGACTTTTACTCCCGGTCGCTTCAGAAGTATAAACCAGATTGAAATTGCCACCGCCGATAGAGCGCTCAGGTAAATAAGTGAATAGTAATAAAGTGTTGGTTGCCTGAAGGAAGTAAATCCTTCCAATGGGAGTGAAACCAGAAATAGCAGCAATCCGCCAAAAAACATACTGGAAGAGCTAAGCACCAGCGCCGGGATTTTTCGCCCATCCTTTGCAACAAACACATTGGAAAAGCCGGCAATTATATTTACAAGGATCAAAAAGATAATCCCGCTGATTTTCGCCTCCCCTGAAACACTGAAATTCTCTCTCCCGAGACTCACAAGGATGATGCCTGAGAATCCAAAAAGGTAAATCAAAAGTTTCTTCCATTTCAGGGCATCCTCTGGCATAAGAAAATGAGCCACAAATGCAATGAATAAAGGCTGAGCCCCGATAATAATTGCGGCCAGGGATGCCGGGACCCTGTTTATCCCCTGATAAAAAAGAGCATACTGAAGGAAGGTCTGAAGGAGAGAGATCAGCACAACAATTCTCCAATGCTTGCGGATTGCTGAAAAATAAGTTTCCATCCCCCCTACGAAAGGTAGAATCAG